>DATGJA010000575.1:0-18403 GCA_035295445.1 Polyangiaceae bacterium
GGGGGGACCATGGGCCGCCACGGTACCTCAGCTGGACCCGTGTGGTGAGTCCGCGACTGACCCGTCCTATCGAACCGGTGGCGGCGCGATGTTCGCGAGATCGAGGCCCCCGGGCACCATGTAGCTCGTCGCGGTTCCGTACCCGATGACCTGGATGCCGACGCGATCCGACGCACTCAACGTGTGAGCGCCGGCCCGGCCGACGCCGAGCTTTTGACGGTACACGACGAACGCTCCACCACCGACCGCGTGCGGGACGGCCGTCACCGGCTGGCCGTCGACGGCGACGGCGGTCCCAGGGTGGGCGACGATGTTCACGAAGCTCTGACTGTAGTCGTCGGGAGCGAGGAAGACATATTTCGTCCGGTATTGCTCCACGGCGGTCGGGAAGCTTTGTGCGGGATCCCCCTCGCTTCCGGTCGTGTCCACTACCCACGAACCGAGGGTGAACGTGCCCACCGCGAACGGTTGGTCGCCCCGGACCTCGAAATCTTGGAGCGTGATGCCGCAGTTCGACATCTGGCTCAGGTCGACCGTCGGGGGGCAGGCCGGCACGCCGCACTCGACGACCTGCCCGGCGTCGAGCGTCGTGGGACAGCCCGCGGGAGGCGCCGGCGGATCGTAGGTGAGGTGCGTACCGTCGAAGTTTCCGTAGAAGCGAACCTGGTGACCGACCGCATCGCCGCCGGGTCCCGCCGGCCCCGTGACGACGTAGTGCTTGCCGAGCGTTTCGGCGGGAAATACCGATTCTTCGATGTGATCACACGAGGGTTGGGTCGGCGGGACCTGAATGCACGGGTGCCCTGTGATGACCTGGATCGGTGCGCTGGCCTGCACGAGCGATCCGCTCAGATCGCTCCCCCCGGCGGCGACGAGCTCCGCCACGTCGCCGGCGCCGAGCGTCAACGTCAGCGTCCCTCCGCCGCTCGTCTCCTCGATTCCGGTCCCGGCTCCGATCCGCCCGCCGCTCGACACCTTGACGTGGACGGTCGTCCCGGCCCTCGTACCCGTGATGGTCATCGTCGCATCGAGCGTCTGGGCCTGCCCGGCTACGACCACCCCTTCGTGGCCCGCCACGCGATAGTTTCCGGTCATCGCGGTGCTCGGCAAGAGCAGCGACGCGTCGTTGGAGAACGAGTAGCAGCCCGCGGTCGATCCGTAGTTGGGGCTCGTCATGTCCATGCACTGCATGTAGCCGGGGCACGAGCTCCAGTCCTTGCCGAGCGGTCCGCCCTTCGGCTGGTATTCGAGCGCATTGAACTGATACACGGTGACCGGCGCCGTCGAGACCAGGTGGAAGGCGCCCCCTGCTTGCAGGACGCTCGAGACGGGCGGCGAGTCGCCGCAGGTGTTGGCGCTCGGCCCTTTCAACGCCGGTACCCAGGGCAGGTAGATCTTCGCGAGCTGCCCCGAGGGAACGGACGCGGTTTGGTTGGTGCCGGAGGGACCGGTCACCGTGACGTTCGCGGTGCCCTGGCCTGCATTGGCGACGACAACAGCAAAGTCGAAGATATCCCAGACGGTGTTTGCCAGGACCGTGGGCCAGTAGTCGCATCCGATGTACGAATGCGCCTGCGCTGCCTGGTCGCACGTTTGAGGGTCGACGGTCGTCGTGGCACCGGGCGTGGCGGCGTCGCCGAAGAGCGAGCCGACTCCGACGCCACCGCTCGCGGGGCCGCCCGAATTCGCCGAGGTAGGCCCGCCGCCGGTCGGGCCGGTGCTCGCGCCCGAGCTGTTCGAAGCGCCGCCGTCCGAGTCGGCGCCGTCGGCCGGCGAGTCGGCGAACGGTCCGTTGTCGACCTTGCCGCAACCCATCGCCACGACGGCCGCGCCTGCGATCGGAAGCCACGCCCGCCGCAGGGCGCTCACTGGAGCGCCGCCGACCATTGGCCCGTGCCGGTGGTATTCGGCACCTGGGGACTCGTGAACTGAAACGAGCCGTTCACCAGGCCCGCCGGGTTGGCGCTCGGGTCGTACGTCGCCGACATGCTCCCGTCCACCTGAACCGTCGCCGCCTCGCTGCCGAAGACGTACGAGACCCCGTTGGTGAGCGCTCCCACGAACGTGCGCGACCCACAGTCGAGCTGCCCGGACAGATCCGCGGTGATGACGTCGCCGAGGTTGTCGGTGCCCTTGAACATTGCGCCCGGCGCGACCGTGAGCGTGCCGCTGTTGAATTCGCCCGGATGGGGGCTCGGCTTGTTCGCTACTAACGTGATCGAGAGCGGTCCCATCAGAGTTGGTCCGTTGATTCCGCCGAAGCCCACCATCATGATGAAAGTCCCGGTGTACGTCCCCGGCTTGCAGTCGGACGCGGCGCGCGCGGGGGGCGCGTCCGCGACGAAGAGAACGGAGGGCGGGGCGACGTCCACGGGGCTCGCCGAAGAGTCATCCGCTGCCGTGCTTGCGCCGATGCTCGCATCGCCGAAGGGGCTCGCGACGTCGGGCGCGGTCTGCGGCGAGGTCGCGTCCGATCCGCTCCCAGCGCTCACGCCACCCTCCACTGCCGACGCAACCGGAGGCGCTTCGCCGGACTCGAATCCCGCCGGCGGCGGAGGCGAGCTTCCGCAGTTGGCGAGCGAAACGCCGAGAATGCAAATCACCGCCTTCGCCGCAAGCCGCCAGGCCGAGGCCATGCAACCTCCGCTTCTTTCAAAGGACGTTGGGCCGGCCGAGCACAATCCGTCACGAAACCGGGTCGGCTCCGGATCGGCTGGCCGCGCTCGCCAGCCACCGTCCCGGCAGGAGCATGGCGACGTACCGACGCGGCGCTTGCACGCCCTTCGCGCGCATCGCGTCTTCGACGCGCCCGACGAGGGTGGTTCCCTCGTCGCCGCCGAGGAGCGTTCCCAGCCTGTGCTCCGCGGCGTAGCCGTACAGCGCCATGTCCGCGCCGTGGGCCCGTTCCGCGGCCTCGCGCAGGTATCGGCAAGCGCCGTGGGGATCGCCGTCGGCGTCGGCCAGGCTGGCCCGGACCAGCGCGGCAAGCGCGGACGTCCACAGTAAACCTTCACGCTCGAGGCGCCGGGCCAGCGCGCGCGCTTGGCGCAGTCGGCGACGAGAACCCGGGGGTTGGAGCGACGAGGCCACGTCCACGCGCGCCCGAGCGAACGAATGAATGCTGCGCACGTGTTGAGGAAGCCAGAGGAAGCTCCGGCGGAAAGCGCCTGCGTCGCGCGCGAGACGCTCGGCCGCGCGCGTCGCTTGCCCTTCGTAGAGGTCCACGTCGACCTCGGCGATCATCGCCCTCCAGTGCTGAAGAAGGAACCCGCGCTGGGACCACTCCGCCACGGATTCCAGGACGTGAGCGCGCGCCCCCCGCGGGTCGTCCCCCGCGAGGCACACCGCCGGCGCGATCCCGGTGCGCAAGTTGACGAGCGTCAATCGGTCCCCCCGTCGCTCCGCATCGGCCAGCAAACCGGGCAGCCGGCCGGCGAGCTCGGCGAACTCTCCCAGAAATACGAGGGCGAACTCGCCGTAGAACCCGAGTGCGTGCGCGTTCCAGTTGCCGCTGGCGGCGGGGAGCGTCGCAAAGGCGGCCTCGCACGTCGCGTGGGCGTCCTTCCACTGTCCTCGCAAGAACAGACGAAACGCCCGCAGGGCCTCGATCGCTTGGAGGGGCCGGTCGAGGACCGCGTCCGTGAAATCCGCCGCGCCCGAGCTGGAAGGGATCCTCAGGATGAGCTCCTTGCCCATCCGGGCGAGCCTGCGCTCGCGCTCCGTTTCGGGCCCGCCTCGCGCTGCGAGCTCGGTGGCGGCAAGCCCCGTCGCCGCCGCCACGCCGGTCAGCGACCCGCTGCGAAGCGCCAGGATGAGCAGGCGGGCGAGCAGCGTCGCGCCCACGATCGGGTCGACGAAGCCCACCCCGACGACGGCGGCGTAAAGTGCCTCCATCTCCCCGCGGATCGGGGCGGGCGTCGAGTCGTGAGCGCGCTCGGCGAAACGCAACCGCATGAATCGCAGCCGGACGAGGTAGACCGCCAGCCAGAGGAAGGCGGCCCACCGCGAGCGAGGGGCGGGACGGCCCGCCTGGGCCAGCACGTGACGCAGCACGCGCGATCCCTCGTCGATCTGACCGGAGAGCAGGAGCCGGTTCGCGCCGGCGCGTTCGAGCGCCGTGCGCTCCTCGTGCGCGGCGCGGCTCGCGGCGTCGAGGTAAAGCTGGGCGGCCTCCGCGGCGCATCCCGCCCACGTCAGGGCGTCGGCGAGACGCACCCGGACGCGCTGCGCGTCCGCAGAGAGCGGCTCCAGCGCCCCGAGCGCCAGGCGATGCAGGTGCACGGCCTGGTCGAAGGCGAGCTTCTCGAGGGCCCTCTCGGCCGCCTTCTGCGCGTACGTGGCTCCACGCGCCGCCTCGCCCGCGCCGAACCAGTGCCACATCATGGCTTCCGCCTCGATGGGATCCGCCGACTCGTAAGCCTCCGCGAGCCGTCGATGCCGCGCGCGAGCCGCGCTCTCGCAGAGGCGGCCGGCCACCGCCTCCCGGATGCGGGCATGGCTCGTATCCACCACCTCGCGGCCGTCCTTCGCTTCGACGCGCACGAGGTGCTGGGCGCGAAGGTCGCGCACGAGCGGATCCAGCCCCTCGACCAGGCCGGCGGCCTCCCGGAGGACCGACGTCAGCACGGGCCGGCCATGGACTGCCACGAGCTCCAGCACTCGCCGCGCCGCGTCGCCCAGACCCGCCACGCGGTTGGCGATGACTCGCTCGACGCTCGAACCCCCGTCGATGACGAACCCGCTCGTGTCCGCGGGCATTCCGTGCGCGCGGACGCTCCTCGCGAGATCCTCGACGAAGAACGCGCTGCCGCCGGCGGCTCGAGCGATCGCGTCGGCGACGCGCTCGGCGACCTCGCCCGACGCGGCCATGAGGTCGAGCGCGAGCGCGCGCGCGTCCTCGAGCGCCAGGGGTCCCAGGGCGATTTCACGCTGCTCGAGACCCCCGAACGCCCGGCCCCGGAGACGATCGAGGAAGGGGCTCTCGACGGACTCCTTGCCGCCCTCTCGGTATCCCATGATGACCAGCACCGGAGGCGCGCGAGGCCCGTGCAAGGTCTCGAGCAAGAGCGTGGCGCTGTCGAGATCCCCCCACTGCACGTCGTCCACGTGGAGGACGATCGGGCGGAGGCGCCCGAGCTCGGAGAGCAGCTCGCGCAGCGCGACGAACCCGCGCTGACGAACGAGGTGCGGGTCGGCGGTGGAGCCCGCGCGCTGCGAGGCGATCGCCTCCACGCGGAGCAACACCGGAAAGAGACGCGCCATGGCCCAGGCGTCGGAGGGGAGCGCCACGCGCTCGTTCCGGTGTTCCAGCGCGACGAGGTAGCGGCTCAGCGCGTCGACGATCCCGTCGACCGCGTTGTAGGCGACCGACTCGCGCTCGTAGGCGCGCCCGCTCAGCGCCACGGCCTCGCCTCGAGAGACCAAGTCGTCCAGGAAGCACTGGACGAGCGTGGACTTGCCCATGCCCGAGCCGCCACGGACACGCACCACGAGGGCGCGTCCGGCCCGGACGTCGTCGAACGCGGTCCTCAGGACGCGAAGCTCGCCCTCACGCCCGATCAGTCGTCCGCGGTCACCCGCAGGCGCGACGGAGGGCACGCGAGGCCCGGGAATCACGGGTGCGCCCACCCGGAGCAAGATCTCTTCCTCCGCAGGACGCTCGTCGGGTGCGCGGCGAAGCAGATCGCGACAAAGCGCGTCGAGGTCGGCGGGCACACCCTCGACCAGATCGCTCGGCGCTGGCGGATCGAGCATGCGCTTGCGATGAAGGACGTCCGCGGGATCGCCGGCGAACGGCGGCCTGCCGACCAGTGCGTCGTAGAGGAGCGCGCCCACGCTGTACCAATCGGCCGCCGCCGTGAGCGGCTCATCGAACGCTTGTTCGGGCGCCATGTACTCGGGCGTGCCGACCCGGTCGGGCTCGAGCAGCGGGTCGAGACCGGCGCTCGAAAGCTCGGTCGCGACGCCGAAGTCGAGCAAGACGACGCGGCCCCCCTCGGACACCAGCACGTTGGAAGGCTTGATGTCGCGATGGAGCTTCCCCGCGGCGTGCAGGGCGTGCACCCCCTCGGCGAGCTGGCGCATCGCGGCGCGCAGCCGCTCGAGGTCCGCCGGCGTGGTCGCCGGCGTGTGAGGAGATGCGAACGCCTCGAGGAGATCGGGATGCAGATCCCGATCGGCCGGCGTAAGGTCGCCGGACCTGCGTGGAACGCGGACGCTCGTCTGGCGCGGGGTTTGTCGCGCCACGCCCGGAGCGTCGGGCCGATGCACGTAAGATCGGAAGTCCTGGCCGCGCACGAGCTCCATCGTGAAGTAGAAGCCCTCCGAGTCGGACGCGACGAGGTCGTGGAGCTCGACCAGATTCGGGTGCAAGACGTTGGCGAGCGTCCGAAATTCCCTCTTGAAGAGGTAAAGCGCGCTCGGACTGAATCGTTGAAGCGTCTTGATCGCGACGAGTCGCCGCCGCTCCCGGTCGTACGCCTCGTAGACGACGCCCATTCCCCCGCGCCCGATGCAGCGGCGAATCTCGTAGCGTGCCGGCGCCTTCCACGGAAACGGCTGGGCTTCGTCTTTCGCTGACAGCAATGGCTCTCCTCGTGGCGCCGAGAGTTTGGCCTCTCTGGGACGACCTTTAAGGATACCGAGTTCCGCGAAGGCCAACGAAGGTGGCCATGTACGTCTTCGTGTCACACGCTCGAAAGGTCTGGACGGCGCGCATCTTCAGGGGACTCCGGACGAGCTCTGGCCATACTCAGCAATTCGCACGCCGCGCGGTTTTTTACGGTACGGCTGCGGGTCGGACAGAACCGCCACGCTCTTCGAGCCCCTTCGCGTCGCGCACGCAGCGCAGCGCGACGCTCCAGCTGCGCACCAACTCGCGCAAATGCGCGAGCGGACGAATATCCTCCGCCGGGAGGGCGCATGTGCGCTCGTACCTTCGCTGTGCGCGTCAGCGGAGGACGTTCTTGATCGCCGCGTACCAGACGTCGCCCATGTGATCGTATCCCGTCATGTTGGGATGGACTCCGTCCGAGCTCAGCATCGTCGACGTCATGAATCCGGTGTGCATGTCGACCATGGCGACGTGCTTGCCCATCGCGGCGCGCGCTTGAACGAGCGCCGGGATCGCGGCGTTGTACGTCATCACCTGGGCCTCCCACGTGCTGTTCGCGAGCGGGGTGATCTGCGCCACGACGAGAAGCGCTCGCCCGTCGCCGGCGACGATCTTGTCGATGAGCGACCCGAGGCGCTGGGGGGCCTGCGCAACCGGTTGGGTCTGCGAGTACATGTCGTTCGTCCCGATCATGAGCAGCACGATGTCCGGATTCGACTGGAGCGCCGGACTCGGGACGAGGCCCGCGATTTGATCGATCGTCCAGCCGCTGTGGCCGTCGTTGTCCTGAGGGAAGGGGACGCCGCCGACCATGGTCGGCCCGTTCGCCAACGAGGAATCACCCACGAACGTGATGTTCTGATGCGCGTTCAGCGCGTCCTGGAAGAGCTGGACCCGGTAGGCCCCCGCGTACTGGACGCCGTACGTGATCGAGTCCCCCAGGGGGAGGACCTTGCACGCCCCTCCGTCCGACGGGCACGGGCTGTAAGCTCCCGCGTCGGCGTCGTGGGCACCGCCGGCGTCGGCGATCGCCTTCGCCGCGTCCGGCGAGGTCGCGTCGACGCTCTGAGCCGACCCATCCGCCGGCCCAACTGCGCCAGGACCGGTGGCGTCGACCTCCCCGACGGCACCGTCGCTCGCCGCAGCGGACCCGTCGCCGCCGAGGCCGGCGCCCGCTTCGGCAGAGACAGGCGCCTGCCCGTCTTTGGGCTGCGCGCGCGTGTCGTCGCCCCCGCAGTGCGCGCACGCCGTGGCGATCACGAGCGCGCCCGCGCATTCGAAGCAGCGCGGGACAATTGCAATGATTCGCGAACCGCGGGACGAGACTCGCATTTGGCGAGAATGGGTATATGCCCCTGCGAGCTTTCACGTCGCGCCTCAATGTCGTCCAATCGCGACGAACGAGCTTGACCGCGCCCTATGCACCTTTGTCCCAAAACGATACACGCCGAAAGGTCAGATTCATGCGCTCGCCGTCTCTGCCGAGCTCCTTCGGAACTCCGTGGCGATACCGATGTTGGCAGGCGCCCGCCATGACCAAGAGGCTGCCGTGCTCAAGCACGAGCTCCACGCTCCCGCCCTGCCGCTCGGACTTCTTCTTCGGCTGGAGAGCGAACCTCCGCGCGGCGCCCACCGACACGCTGGCGAGCGTCGGGTTCGGGCCCAGCTCGGGCTCGTCGTCGGAGTGCATGCCCATGCTGTCGTCACCGCTGCGGTAGCGGTTCAACAGCACGGCGTTGAACGAGGCGCCCGCTGCGCGCTCGACGCGCGTTCGCAACGCCGTCAGCTCCAGCGGCCAGGGCGCCGCGCGCAGCGTGCGCCCCGAATAGGTGTAGTCCTCGTCGCCGAACCATGCGCTCAGGCGCGGCTCGAGACGCGCCCTCCCGAAGAATTGAATCGACCCCTGGGTCCAGGCGACCTCGGTCCGCAGCCAGTCGAAGAGCCGGTCCGCCTCGGACCGATCGAGCCAGTCGGGCTCGAACCGAACGAGGCCACCCAGCGGAAGCTGCGTTTCGCCGGGCGGCAGGAGCGCGATCGTCAAAGGGAGGATGGCCTCGATATAGAGCATCGCCTCGGGAGCGCGAGCCCGCTCGAGGGCCCCCCTGCGTTCACCCTTGACAAATGACTATGGACGTGCTCGCTCCGCTCGCGCCAGGGTACGCGCCATGAGACCACCGGAATTGGGCGCATCGGGGCGAGAGGCCACGCGGGGCCGTCGTCGCCGTTCGTCGGACGCGCCGCGCGACGGACACGCGGCCGACGCGGTCTGGACTCCGCGCTCGGACCTGGCGGTGCGCGTCCTCGGAGCCGGTGGCTACGTGCCGCCCCACGCGGTCACCGCCGGCGACATGGCGCGCGCCTTTCCAGGGTGGAGCGCCGACCAGATCGTCGAGAAGACGGGCATCGTCGAGCGGCGATTCCTCTGGCGCCTGGACGTCGAGCAGGGCCGCGCGGTTCCGACGGGCGGGACCGAGCCGGGACGGCCTGCCGCGGGCGCCGACATGGCCGAGGCGGCGCTCACGGGTGCCCTGCGGATGGCGGACGTACGCGCGGGCGACCTCGACATGCTGGTCGTCGTCACGTGCACACCGGACCAGCCGCGCTTCTCCCACGACGCGATGGTGCTGCAGCGAAGGCTCGGGATCCGCAAGAACGCCCAGTGCTTCGTCGTCGACAGCGGGTGCGGCGGGGCCCTCTATCTGCTCGACATGGTCGCGCGAATGCTCGAGACGGGGGCCGCTCGCACGGCCGCCATCGTGGGCACCCACTTCACGTCCGCGATGATCGATCGGAGCGTGTACGGGCAGGAAGGGCCGCCCGGTCACGACGGCAAGACCATCAGCCCCTATTTCTCCACGTACGTCTTCGGCGACGGCGCGGGGGCCGTCGTCGTGCGCGCGGAGCGAGGGTCGTCTCTCGGCATCCGGACATCGATCGCCGGCAACGACAGCCGCGACCTCGTCCGTGCGCCGGGCGGGGGCACGTTCTCCCCGCCGTACGGAGAGCGCTACAAGGAATTCGACCACGCTTTCATCATCAACGGTCGATTGGTCGCGCTGAGCTACCTGGAGACGATGGCGAGCTGCATGGAGGCCGTCACGGGCGGCGCCTCCTGCTCCTTCGACGACGTGTCGCGCTTTTACCTCCACCAGCCGAACGCCCGCGTCCTCGCCGCGTTGGCTGACCGGTTGCAGCTGCGGGAAGACCAAGTAGCATCCAACGTCGCACAGGTTGGAAATACGTCGTCCGCCGGCATGTTCATTCTCCTCGCGGACGACCTGGAACAGGGGCGAATCACGCTCGGGAGCGGCGCCCCCGTCGTGCTCGCCGCGATCGGCGCGGGGGTACACTACGGGGCGCAGCTCGTTCGAATCTGAGTCTCTCTGACCGACCCTCGCCGCTCGGACTCACCACACGGAGCAGCGACATCCATGGAAAGAAAGCGAATCGAGTGGGACGGGCGCGTGGCGCTGGTGACAGGCGCGTCGAGCGGCATCGGCCTGGCGGTCACCCAGGCCCTCGTCCGGAGGGGCGCCCGGGTCGCCATGGTGGCGCGATCGCGCGAGCGTCTCGACGAAGCCGTGCACGACCTGGGCAGTGACCGCGTCGCCGCGTTCCCCCTGGACGTCTGTGACCGCGTGGCCCTCGTGAAGCTCCCCGAGCGGGTCGTGGACCGCTTCGGGCGCCTCGACTGCGTCGTGCAGAGCGCCGGTGTCAATCACCGGGGGGCCGTCGCCGAGCGGACCATCGAGGAGCTCGGCGGAATCCTCGACGCGAACCTCGTCGCCCCCGTTCTGCTCACGCGCGTCGCGCTGCCGTTCCTCAAGCCGGGCGGCGCGATCGTGAACATCGCCAGCCTCGCCGGAAAGGTGCCGATCCGCGACGAGGCCACATACAGCGCTTCCAAGGCGGGGCTCCGCGCCTTCGGCAGAGCCCTGGGCGAAGAGCTTCGCGGAAGCGGCCTGACCGTGACGACCGTGTGCCCCGGACCCGTCGACACGGGCTTCCTCGGCGACGCCCGCGACGTACCGCCCATCGTCTTCTCGCAGCCCATGAGCAGCGCCGCGAGCGTCGCCGACGCGGTGCTCGCGTCGATCGAATCAGCGCGCGGAGAGGTCGACATCCCGCACTTGTCGGGCAAGCTGGCGACCCTCGGTTACCTGGCGCCGGCCCTCTTCTCGGCGCTGCGGCCCGTTCTCGAGCGGCGCGGCGCGCGCAACAAGGCGCGCTTCATGTCCGGCGAGCCCGGGCGGAGACGCACGTCGTAGCGAGCACTCATTCGAGGCACGGAGAGACGATGGACGCCTTCACGGAACCGCACCCGGCGAGCAGCGCGCTCGTATTCATCGACGTGACGAACGCTCGGCAACCGCGAGGCGCTCGGGCACGAGGAGAAGGCGCTTGCCCCCACCGCCGTAGCGATCCGCCCACTCGGGGGACGCCGTGTCCTCGAGCACGCGGTAGCCGGCTCGCGCGAGCTCGGCGCGCATCGCGCCCGGCTCGATGAGGCCGACCGCCGGCTCGCCCACCAGGCGAAAACCCAGGAGCGCGACGCGCGTGAAAGACGCGCCGAGGGGCGCGGCGCGCGGCGTGGCGTAGGTGACCGCGATGCGGCTGCCCGGCGCCGATCGGGCCGCGATCGATTCGAGCGTCGCGCGCACGGCGTCGATGGTCAGATACGGCGTGACCCCTTCCCAAAGCCAGAACGTCGGCGACCCGGCGTCGTGGCCCGCGCGCGCGAGGACGTCGGCCAGCGAGTCCCTTCCGAAGTCGATCGGGACGAAACGGACGTCGCGTGCGCGGGCCGGCCGGTTCCCCACGCGCGACCGCTTGTATCGCTGCGTGGCGGGGTGGTCCACCTCGAACACGGAGACGTCGGCCAGATCCGGCATTCGCCACGCGCGGGCGTCGAGACCCGCGCCGAGCAGCGCGACCTGGCGGAGGCCCGCCCCGACCGCCTCGTGAACGGCCGCGTCGATGGCTTGCGTCCGGAGCGCTGCGTGGTCGACCAGACCGAACGTCGCGACGTTGACGGCCGCGGTGCGCAGCGGTCGTCCTCGCGCGGCGCGCACGACGAGCCCCAGCGGCCCATCGAGGAGTTCGCCCGCCAGGGGGTCGACATCGGCCACGCCGCGGGCCATCGCCACTAACGCCGCGGTGAAGCTCGGTCTGCCTTCGCGCATCCCGTCAGTCACGTACCATGGCGCGGTGCGAATCGTCTCGCTGCTGCCGTCGGCCACGGAGACCGTGTGCGCGCTCGGCGGTCGCGACGACCTCGTGGGGCGCTCGCACGAGTGCGACTTCCCGCCCGGCCTCGAGACGGTTCCCGTGCTCACGCGGGCGCGCGTCGGGCCCCTTCCATCGAGCGGGGCGATCCACGCCGCGGTTCGCGACGTCCTCGAGCGTGCCCTCGGCGTCTACGAGATCGACGTCGACCGCCTGCGCGAAGCACGCCCCGACGCGATCGTCACACAGGACCTGTGCGAGGTGTGCGCCGTGTCGATCGACGACGTTCGCGCGGCCGTCGCCCGGCTCGCCCGTCGCGACGTGGACGTCGTCAGCCTGCACCCGGTGAGGCTCTCTGACATCTGGGGCGACATCGGGCGAGTCGCCGTCGCGACGGGACGGGCGGACGCCGGGCGAAGGCTGGTCGGCGATCTCGAGGGGCGGGCCGAAGCGATCCGACGATCCGCGTCGGAGGTCCGGAGCCGACCGACGGTCCTTTCGATCGAGTGGCTGGACCCGGTCATGATCGGCGGGATGTGGATGCCGGAGCTCGTGGCGTTCGCGGGAGGAGCGCCGCTCGTCACCCGCGCCGGCGACCACGCCTCGACCTTGACGAGAGAGCAGCTCGCCGCGCTCGACCCGGACGTGGTCCTCGTCAAGCCGTGTGGATTCGACCTCGCACGGACCCTCGGCGAGCTCTCTCTTCTGCGCGAGGCCCTGCCGTGGCGTTCCTGGTCGGCGGTCGCCGAGGGACGCATCTACGTCGCGGACGGGAGCGCCTTCTTCAATCGACCGGGGCCTCGGATCGTCGAGTCGCTCGAGATCCTGGCGGCGTGCTTGCACCCGCGCTCGTTCGCCGAGCTCGCGGCAAAACACGCGATGAACGTCGTCCGCCTGGGGGAGGACCTGCGCGTCCACCCCCTCGGCTGACCCGGTTCTTACTGCGCGATGCAGTCCTGCTGCATCGTCTGCCAGACCAGGTTCGCGATCACGCCGACGCCCTTGGTGTTCTCGTGAATGTGATCGGTCTGGATGTAGCAATCGGACGCCTGGGGCGTGCTCGCGCACTTGGCGTTGGTCTCGTGTCCGGCGAAGGCCGGCACCGTGTCGATCACGATGCAGTCCAGGGTCTGCCCGTTGCCGATGGCGGCGTTGCCGCGGCACGAGTAGTTGGTCGTCGATGACGTGAACGAGGCGCCGCAGCACGACTTTTCCAGCTGGGCGAGGGCATAGTCGGCCGAGAGGTCCACGCCCGGCGCCGGCGCGGGCAGCAGGCCGCCGCCCGCCGGGTCGAGATGCGGATAGTAGAAGTAAACGACGTGCTCCACGCCGGCCGCCGCCATCGACTTGAAGAGGGTCGTGCCCGCGTTGAGCGCCCCTTGAATCGCCATCGTGCAGACCGGGTCGGTCGACGGGCTCGTGTCGCTGAGGCACATGCGCTGATCGATGAGGACGTCGTTGCCGCCGCCATCCATGATGACGACCTTGATGTCCTTGGACGCGCCCAGGGCCTGCGTGTTGAACTGGTAGGGGATGTTGAGCGACCCCGAGCCGTTGTTCATCGCGGCGCCGGCCAGGCTGTAGTTTCGGTACATCACGCCGCCGGCGGCCATCATGATGGCGTTGTAGAGCTTCGGCGTCGTCTCCCCGGCGGTGTCGCTCGGCGTGTCGAGGTACGAGTCGCCGATGATGACGACCTCGTTCGGCTTGACCTGACCCTTCACGCACGCGGGGGGCGGGCTTGAACCCGACGACGCGCCGGTGCTCGAACCCGACCCGGAACCGGACGAAGCCCCCGTCGAGCTCCCCGTCCCCGCACTTCCGGACGTCGGGCCGCTGCCCGTGCTGCTGCCGCCGGCCGACCCCGACCCCGAGCTCACCCCGGACAGGTCGCCGGACCCTGTGGCGGAGCCGCCCGAGGGCCCGCCGGAGCTAGTCGAACCCGAGCCGCCACCCCCGCTGCTGCCGGACCCGCTCCCTTGCGAGCCGGTCGAACCGACATCGCCGGGATTGCCGGGCGGCGACGACGAGCCACAGGCCACGACGAAGGAAGCCGTTGCCAACACCGAAAGACCGACTGCCTGAAGTGCGCGCACGCCCATGTGAAAACCTCTTATGGGAGCGGGGCTGGCCTACCCGACCGCCAGATACGAGCGCCCACGCTCTGCCCGCTTATACGTCGCGGAGGACGCGAGAAACTCCCGCGGAATCTGTTGTGGTGACCAAAATGAGACTTCGAGTGGAGAGCTCGGCGTGAGCTTGGATCGTAGTCAGCGCTGTGTCCTGTCCCGCGCGTCACCCGCGCCGCTCGCCGTCGACCGGACAGCGCACGAGCGGCGCTCGAGCTCCTCGCGCATACGCGCGGCCGTGGCGCGAAATCGCGGGCCGCGGTCGGGCAGCACCCACTCGAAGTCGAAATCGAGGAGGCGCGCCATCGCCCAAAATCTAGCGAAGGCCGCCTCTTGCGCACGAAGGACTGTAAGGACACCCGGGGGTTCCGCGTCAGCTAGAGGTAGAAGGACCCTCGCAGTCATGGGCGCCCCCACTCCCGTCGAAGCCAAAGAGCCCCCGCGCCACGCGTGCCACGCGTGCCACCCGCATCAGGCGAACCACGCCCACCACGCGCCGCCCGCAGCGGCAAAGCCCGCGCGTCCGGGCGACGTCTACACCTGCCCGATGCACCCGGAGGTCGTTCGAGACACGCCGGGGTCCTGTCCGATCTGTGGCATGGCCCTGGAGCCGCGGACCCCCTCGCTGCGCGAAGAGGAGAACCACGAGCTCCGCGACATGACCCACCGGTTCTGGTTCGCAGTGGCGGTCACCGTGCCCCTCCTCGCGATCGCGATGGGCGGCGGCTTCCTCCCGGCGCGAGCGCGCGGCGGTGTCGAGCTCGCGCTGGCCACGCCCGTCTGTCTCTGGGCGGCGTGGCCGTTCTTCGTCCGGGCCGTCTCGTCCTTGAAGCACCGCAGCCTCAACATGTTCACGCTCATCGGCCTCGGCGTGGCGGTCGCCTACGCTTACAGCGTCGTCGCGACGCTCGCGCCCGCGGTCTTCCCGACGTCGTTCCGGGGCCCCTCGGGGGAGGTCGACGTGTACTTCGAGGCGGCCGCCTCCATCGTGGCGCTCGTGCTCCTGGGCCAAGTGCTCGAGCTTCGCGCGCGCAGTCGAACCGGGGCCGCCATCCGGGCGCTCCTCGGCCTCTCGCCCAAGTCGGCGCGACGGGTTCACGACGGCGTCGAGGAAGACGTCGCGCTCGACGTCGTGGTCGCGGGTGATCGACTCCGCGTTCGCCCCGGGGAGAAGGTGCCCGTCGACGGCGTCGTCGTCGAAGGCCACAGCAGCGTCGACGAGTCGATGGTCTCGGGGGAGCCCGTCCCCGTCGAGAAAGAGGCCGGCGCGAAGGTCGTCGGAGGCACCGTGAACGGGGCCGGCACCTTCGTCATGCAGGCGGAGAAGGTCGGCGCCGAGACGCTCCTCTCGCGCATCGTCGCCATGGTGGCCGAGGCGCAGCGCAGCCGCGCGCCGATCCAGAGGCTCGCGGACGCGCTTGCCGCGTACTTCGTCCCTGCCGTCATCTCCGTCGCGGCGGTGACGTTCGTCGTTTGGAGCCTCTGGGGGCCCGAGCCTCGCATGGCGCACGGCCTCGTCAACGCGGTCGCGGTGCTCATCATCGCCTGTCCGTGCGCGCTCGGCCTCGCGACGCCGATGTCGATCCTGGTGGCCACGGGCAAGGGCGCGACGATCGGCGTCCTCTTCAAGAACGCCGAGGCCGTCGAGACGCTGCGCAAGGTCGACACTGTCCTCGTCGACAAGACGGGCACGTTGACGGAGGGCAGGCCCACCCTCGCGGACGTCGTGCCGGTCGCGGGGGTCGAGGCAACGGACCTCGTGAGGCTGGCCTCATCGCTCGAGCAGGGGAGCGAACATCCGCTGGCGGCCGCCGTCGTTCGGGGTGCCAAGGACCGCGGCCTGCCCTTGGCTCGGGTGAGCGAGTTCGAATCGGTCGCCGGCCAGGGGGTACGCGGCCAGGTGGAGTCGCGTTCGATCGCCGTGGGCACTCGCACGTGGATGACGGCGATGGGCGTGGCTACCACCGCGCTCGACGGCCCCTCCGAGGACCTCCGTCGCGCCGGTCAGACCGTGGCGTTCGTCGCGATCGACGGACGACTGGCGGGGATCCTGGGGGTCGTCGACCGTGTCAAGGAAGGCACGCCGGCCGCGATCGAGGCGCTCCACCGCGAAGGCGTCCGCGTCGTGATGCTCACGGGCGACAGCCGGACCACCGCGCAGGCGGTCGCCGCCGCGCTGCGTCTCGACGACGTGATCGCAGAGGTCTTGCCCGAACAAAAGGCGGCGGTCGTCCAGCGCCTGCGGGACGAGGGGCGGACGGTGGCGATGGCCGGCGACGGGGTCAACGACGCGCCGGCGCTCGCGCTGGCCCACGTCGGCATCGCGATGGGCACGGGGACGGACGTGGCGATGGAGAGCGCCGACGTCACCCTGGTGAAGGGCGACCTGCGAGGAATCGTGCGGGCGCGCCTGCTGTCGCGCGAGACGATCGCGAACATCAAGCAGAACCTCTTCTTCGCGTTCGTGTACAACGCCGTCGGAGTGCCGGTGGCGGCCGGCGTCCTCTATCCGGCGTTTGGAATGCTCCTTAGCCCCATGATTGCCGCGGCGGCGATGAGCTTCAGCTCCGTCTCCGTCATCGCCAATGCGTTGCGCCTGCGGCGCGCGGCAATATAGGGTCCCCGCGCCATCGGGACCCTCCCAATAGGGCCACGCGTCCGCGCTACCAGGCGTATGCCTCCGGCGCCGGCCCACCCGGCCCCGGGAAGATCGCGTCGAGCTCTTTCATCGCGTCGGCGTCGAGCGCGACGTCGAGCGCGCGCATCGCCCCTTCGAGCTGGTCCATCGTTCGCGGCCCCACGATGGGCGACGTGACGGCCGGGTTGGCGAGCAGCCAAGCCACCGCGATGTCCGCCGGGGACTGTCCCCGCTTGGCGGCGAACGCGTCGAACTTCTCGAGCGCGGCGCCGTGCTTCGCGATCGTCCGCTGCTGGAGCTCGCCGGTCCGCCTCCCCTCGTTGGCCTTCGCGAGCCCGCCGAGGACGCCCCCCTTGAGGGGGCTCCACGGGATGAGCCCGACGCCGTAGGCCTGACACGCGGGGATGACCTCGAGCTCGATCGTCCGGTCGATGAGGTTGTAGAGGCTTTGCTCGCTGACGAGACCCACGAAGTGGCGAGACCGCGCCGCCTCCTGCGCCTGCGCGACGTGCCACCCGGCGAAGTTCGAGGAGCCCACATAGAGGACCTTTCCCTGGCAAACGAGCGTCTCCATCGCTTGCCAGACCTCTTCCCACGGCGCGTCGCGATCGACGTGGTGCATCTGGTAGAGCTCGATGCGGTCCGTGCCGAGGCGCCTGAGCGACCCCTCGCACGCCCGCACGATGTGGAGCGCCGAGAGGCGCGACTCGTTCGGCCAGTCGCCCATCGAGCCGTACACCTTGGTGGCGAGGACGATCTTGTCGCGCCGGCCGCCGCCCTGCGAAAGCCAGCGCCCGACGATCTTCTCGGTGACCCCCTCGCCTTTCTTCCACCCGTAGACGTTCGCCGTGTCGAAGAAGTTGAGCCCGAGGTCGAGCGCCCGATCCATGATGCGGAAGCTGTCGGCCTCGGTCGTATGCGGACCGAAGTTCATCGTCCCGAGACAGAGCCGACTAACCTTGAGGGCGGTGCGACCGAGTCGCTTGTAGAGGGAGGCCGGAGGGGTCATGCGGGCGACACGATACGACGCGCGGGCGCCGAGGGCGACCGTCCGATGACGATCGGCGGCCGCTCCTATCTCCGGACCGATAGCTCGACGAACGGCGTCGCGACGGGTTCGTCCCCATTGACGCCGATGTACGTCCCGAGGTCGAGCTGCAAGTCGCGGGTCACCCCCCAGAGCACGCCCGCCCCGAGCGCGGCGTCCGAACCGGTCGTGTAGATGTCGACGAAGACGCCGAGGTTGCGCGCCGGCTTGACCGTGAGCGCCGAGGCGAGCACCGGCGCGAGCAAGGGCTTGGGGCACGCATCTGCTCTGCCGCTCTTACCCGCTCCTCGGCAGGATCCCCATGCGTTCGTAGACGGGTCGCACCGCCCGGCGCACACCCGGTAGCGCGCGAAGGAAGAGCGCCGCGGCGACGACGCAGATCGCCCCGCCGAGGAGGATCGTGTCCTCGGCGCCGATTCGCGTGGCGAGCGCGCCGGCGATCAGGCTTCCGACCGGCACGGACCCGAAGAGCGACATGGCGAGGAGGCTCATCACCCGACCCCGTTTGTCCTCGTCGACGATGGTCTGCAGGATCGTGTTGCTCGCCGCCGTCTGCACCATCATCCCGGCGCCCGCGAGGAGCAGCAGCGGCGTCGCCAGCCAGAGCACGCGCGCCCTCGAGAACGCGACGAGGCCGACGCCGAAGAGGGCGGCGGAGATCGCGATGACGCGACCCAACCCCAGCACGCTCGTACGAGAGGCGAGGTAGAGGGCGCCCGCGAGCGCGCCGAGCCCCGCCGTCGCCTGCA
>DATGJA010000576.1:0-3498 GCA_035295445.1 Polyangiaceae bacterium
CGGGGCGTCGATCCTCGCACGACCTCGCGCTCGCTGCGACCTGCCGGGATGCGGACGCTTCGGGCCGCAAGGCGACCTACATCGTGGCCAAGAAGGCAAAAAAAGGAGCGGGCGGTGGCGCGGGGCCTCCGACAGGACTTCGTCTTTCCGCTCGTATCCGATAGGATACCGGCTTCGACTTCCGTTCCGCATCCATCCCTGGGAGCCTACCAATGACCTTCCGACGCACCTTCCTCCTCGCATCGACGGCCGCCGCCTCGCTGGCTCTGCTTGCCTGCGGCGACGACACCAGCGGCAACAACAACGACGACGCCAGCAGCGGGAGCACCACGGGAAGCAGCAGCGGCAGCGGAGGCACCACGGGGACCTCGAGCGGCACGACGAGCGGCACGTCCAGCGGGACCAAGAGCGGGAGCACCAGCGGCGCCTCGATGGCCGACGCGTCTGCCGACGCGCCCAGCGCGGATGCGACGACCGACGCGACGACCGGGGACGCCGACGCGACGACGACCTCCGATACGGGTATACCCGACGTCGGAAGCGCCGACACGACGACGACCGACGTCGCAGCGGACACGGGATCCGCGGACACAGGCGCCGAGGCCGCGCGCGAGGGGGGCACGGACGCGGCCTCGGAGGCGGCGGCCGATGCGGGCACCGACGCGGTGGCCGAGGCCGGGGATCACATGGGGCCCGCCTGCGGCACCACGCTGTGCAACTCCGGACAGCACTGCTGCGGGAGCGCCGCCACGCGGGCGCTGATGTGCCAGAGCGCGTGCGATCCGGATGCAGGGACCTTCCCGTTCGACTGCTCCGGTGCGACGGACGATCCGGATGCCGGGATCTTGGGCCAGTGTGGCACCGGAAAGCAGTGCTGCGGCCAGCTCGTCTTGACGGGCGCCGGCATGTCGCCGAACTGCACCGCGGGCGGGCTCGCGTCGTCGTGCGTGCCGTCCGGGGTCTGTCCGGACGCGCCCCCCTCGAACTGCACCGCCGGCCAATACACGCTGCGCCTCTGCACCGCGACCGCGGACTGCGCGGACGACGTCAAGTGGTACATCAACGACGCCGGGATGGAGGCGGGCATTCCCCTCACCTACTGCTGCTCGTTCGGCGCGGCCGACGCGGGACCCTCGCCCTTCTGGTGCGTGAACAAGCTCGGGCAGCTCTCGGCGACGGCCTGCACGCCGTAACGCGCCGCCGTCGACCGGCGGGCGGGCGTTGCAACGGGGGGGCGTCCAAAACTACGTTGGAAGCAGCATGCAAGTCGCGCGCGTCGGCCTTTCGATGCTCTCGTCGCTCGCGCTCGTCGAATGTAGCTCGCCGCAGGCGGCTCTCGACGGAGGGGCGCACACGATCGCCGAAGCCGGACCCGCCGCCGACTGCGGCCAAGGCGGCGCCTGCGGGGACGGCTCGTCGCCGGCGGCACCCGACGGCGGTGGAAGCGCGGGCGTCGAAGCCGGGGCCACCGGCAGGTGCGGCGACGGCGGCCCCATCGTGACCCTTGCATCCGGCCAGACCGCCGCGGGCCCGCTCGCGGTGACGGCGACCGACGTGTATTGGACCTCGCTGGGCGGCAACACGGTGAGCAAGGTCCCGATCTGCGGCGGGGAGGTGACCACGCTCGCGGTCAACATCCAGGGCGGCGTGCCCTTCTCGGTCGCTTCGCCGGCCAGCGCCCTCGCCGTCGATGCGACGAACGTCTATTGGGGCGCGGAGACCGCCACCGCGATGCAAGGAGGGTGGACCTCGGGCCCCAACGTCGTGCTCAAGGTCCCGCTCGCGGGGGGGACCCTGGCCACCATCGCGACCGGAGGGGGCACCGGTGGCGTGCGCGTCGACCACGCGAACGTTTACTGGGCGACGGACCAGGGCGGCGTGATGAAGGAGCCGCTGACCGGGGGCGCGCCGGCGTCGGCCGCGACGGGCAACGCGCCCCTGGGCCTCGCGATCGACGCGGCGAACGTCTACTGGATCGACAGCATGAACGTCATGAAGGCGCCGATCGCAGGGGGAGCGCCCGCGACCCTTGCTACGGGCAACGACGTCAACGTCCCGCGCGCGATCGCGGTCGACGCGACGGCCGTGTACTGGACCAACTATGCATTCAGCCGCGCGAACGGGTCGGTCATGAAGGTACCCATCGCCGGCGGTACGCCGATGACGCTGGCATCCCAGTTGGACTATCCGAGCGGCATCGCCGTCGATGGATCCAACGTCTACTGGGTCGACGACGGCACGAGCACGTCGCCCGGCGCCGTCCTGCGCGTACCGTCGACCGGGGGGACACCGACGACCCTGACGTCTTCCGTGAACCCTTCGGCGATCGCCGTGGACGCGAACAACGTGTACTGGACCGCGGACAAGTACCCGAACGGAACCGTGATGCAGATGCCGAAGTGAACGCTCACTGCGCGCCGACGAGCGCTCCCCACGCAGAGGCCAAGCGCGCCGCTCGCACGGTGGAGGCCACGGTCAGCAGCGCGCGATCCCGCTCCCAGGCGTCGTGGACGCGCCCCGGCGCGGTCGACCACGCGCCGGCGTGCAGCAGCCGATGTGCGGCCGTCAGCGCGCCGCCGAGGGCGACGTGCGTTTCGGCCGACAGAGGAGGCGCGCGCCCCAACGTCCGCAGGAGGAGGGTCAGCGCGACGGCTTCCTCGATCCACGCGCGCGCCCAGACGCTCTCGAGCGCCACCCCGATGGCCCACCCGAGGAGGGCGGCGAGCACGTGCACGTCCTCGATGGTCCGAAACGGCTTCAGGGCGTCGTCGTAGCCGTCGCCCGCGAGCAGGTCCGCTTCTTCGACCGGTACGGCTTCGAACGTCGCGCGGGCGTGGCCGACCTCCGACGCGAAGGGCATCGGCGGCGCGGGGCGCAGGGTGACTCCCTCTCGCCGCGAAGGAACCCTCGCGACGCGCAGAACGTTCCTGCCCTCGCGCTCGCCGGTGCTCGCCACGACGAGCAGCATGTCCGCGTCGGCGCCGAGGGTGACGAACGTCTTGCTTCCGGTCAGGGCGAACCCGCCGCCGGGACGCTCCGAGAGCGAAGAGCGGATCGATCGCGGGTGGCCGCCCCCTTCTTCCGTCGCGCAGAAAGCAACGAGCGAACCACCGCGCGTGGCCGCGGGGTCGAGCTTCGCCAGCGCCCCTTCGTAGCCGGCGGCAAACGCCCACGCCGGACCGTCCGCCGCCCGCCCGGCGAGCGCCGCACGCTCGACGGTGTCTTCGACGCTCTCGACGCTCGACAGATGTCGGCGCAGCCCCGTCGCCGAGGAGATGTCGCGCACTGGACGGCCGCGAACCAACGCGCGCACGAGATCGGTGGCCACCCCGGCCGCTTTACCACGGCGAGCAGGGTCCGAGAACCGTCGAACCGGGTGGGTCGGCACGCCCGTTGCGCCCAACGGGGGCGATAGCTCGGCGGCGCTGAGGTAGCGTCTCGTCTGATGCGACCTTCGGTATGCCTGTCGATGATCGTGAAGAACGAGGCTCACGTCAT
>DATGJA010000577.1:0-6259 GCA_035295445.1 Polyangiaceae bacterium
GGGCGGCGGCGGCTCGGGCTTCGGCGGGTCGGGCGGCGGCGGGTCGGGCTTCGGCGGCTCGGGTTCGTCGGGCTCCTCTTCGTCGGGCAGCTCGGGGGGCTCGGCTTCGGGCGGCGGAGGCTCGGGACGAAACTGAGGTCCCTCGGGAGGGGACTTCGCTCCCGTGCGAGGACGACTCGCCCGGTTCGCACCACGTGTCGATCCCGTACGAGGAGCGGTCGCCCCGCTCGCACGTACCCTCGATCCCGTGCGAGGGGCGGTCGCCCCCTTCGCACGTACCGTCGATCCCGTGCGAGGAGCGGTCGCCCCCTTCGCACGTAGCCTCGATCCCGTGCGAGGAGCGGTCGCCCCGCTCGCACGTTCCTTCGATCTCGTGCAAGGAGCGGTCGATCCCGAGCGAGGAGGCCGCGAGAACGCGCGATGAGATCGCGTCCTTCGAGCTTGGGATGGCCCTACGTACCCCACGATCCCTCGGGTTTTTCCACGTTTCGAAGAAAAAGAGCCCTTCCGTTCATTTTCTTTTCGGAAATCGGCTCGCTCGATCCCGTTAGGGGGCACGAGGGCGAACGGCGCGGCGCACGGTGCGCCGAGGTGGGCGTCCCTCATCCTCGAACACGGAGAGAGTCATCGTGAGCACTACAAAGCAAAATCATGTGCAGCTAAAGAACGGGGACCAGGCTTTGCTCGACGGCCTCAAGGCCCAAGAGCCAACGCTCGCACCGTTCACGATCGCCGAATCGGTCGTCAAGACCGCGGACGTCGTCGCGATGCTCGAGAAGCGCATCGCGGCGGCCGACGCCGTACCACCGGCCAAGGCCGCCTGGCACGACGCCGTGAAGGCCGCACAGGCCGCGCGCACGAGCACCGAGACGACCGTCTCGGGCGTCCGGCAAGCGCTCCTGGGGATCTTCGGAACGTCCACCCAGAAGCTCGCCGCGTTCGGCCTCAAGCCGCGCAAGGCGCGCACCCCGCCGACGGCCGAGAAGAAGGCCGCGGCCGCCGCGAAGGCGAAGGCCACACGGGCGGCGCGGCACACCATGGGCAGCAAACAGAAGCAGGCCGTGAAGGGTGACGTCACAGGCGTCACCATCACGCCGACGACTGCGCCGAAGCCCGTCGCGCCGGTGGCGACGAGTAGCCCGACGGTCGGAGCGACGAGCTCCAGCCCGACGGCCGGCTCGGCGCTGCACGCCGGTACGTGAGGCAGTAGCAGCAGCGGCAGTAGGTAGGCAGCGGGGGCCGCCGCGTCGTGAGAGCGGGGCGGCGGCTCCCGGGCGGCTTGTAGGGTCAGGCTGGTGCGTCTGCGAATCAGCGCGGACTTCTGACTCGGGACACGAGTCGCACAACGGCACGAGCAAGTGCGAGTCGTGGCGGTCACCGAAGAAGTGGAGGACCACCTTCCCCTCGGGGCTTGGCGCGTAGGCAAACGGGAACATCCCGAAGAACATGCTCCGCCGCCAGAACCACCGGCCCTACGGTTCGCGGGAGTGAGCCATTCCCGCCCGCCGGGGTACTCTTGACTCACCGGCCCGTGTCGCTCCCCGGACGCCCCCCTCCCCCTCCCCGCCCTGCCCCCGGCGCCGCGTCGCGATCGGGCGCCGGGCCGTCGGACGCCGCGCTCGTCGTCGCCGCGCGGGCGAGCGAAGCGTGGGCCTGCGAGGCGCTCTTCCGCCGGTACGCGCCGATGGCCAACGGGATGGCGCTTCGCCTGATGGGACGCGACGCCGACCTCGACGACCTCGTCCAGGACAGCTTCGCGGCTGCCTTGCGATCGCTCCACCGGCTGGAGAACCCGAACGCCTTCGCGTCCTGGTTCGGCTCCATCGTGGTGCGCACGTCCTGCAAGCTCCTGCGCCGCCGGCGGATCGCGCGCCGTCTGGGGCTGCGGCACGCCGAGCCGATCGACGTCGACGCGCTCGTCTCGCGCGAGGCGCCCCCCGACGTCGCCGCCGAGCTCCGGGCGATCTACGCGGTCGTCGAGGACCTGCCGGCGAAGGTGCGCGTTCCGCTCGTCCTGCGGCGGGTCGAAGAGTGCTCGCTCGAAGAGATCGCGCGACTCATGGGCGCGTCGCTCGCGACGGTCAAGCGGCGGGTCGCCGAGGGGGACCGCCTCGTGCAAGAGGCGATCGGTCGGAGGGACCCGTGAGCGAGCGACGCCTGTCCCGCTACGTTCAACCTCTCCTGCCGGAGGGGCGCATCGCGCGTCAGTGGACGGAGGTGGCGAGGCGGTCGGCGCGCGGCGAGACGGGCCGCCGTTCGCTCTCGATCCTCGCCGTAGGGGGCGCCGTGGTCGCGTGCGTCGCCGCCTTCGTGCTCGCGCGGCCGCACCCGCAGGCCTCGCTCGAGGGGGCGATCCTGAAGGGCGGCGACGTGGTGCTTCCGGACGGATCGCAGATCGCCGTGGACGATGGTGGTCAAGTACGGATCGACGCCGTCTCGGGGGACCGGGTGGAGCTCGCGCTCGTCGCGGGCAGCCTGCGCCTGACGGTGCCGCACGCGAGCCGGCGGGTCGTCGTGCACGCCGGCGCCTTCGACGTCGTCGACCTCGGCACGCGGTTCCGCGTGCAGCTCGGCGCGTCGGGCGAAGTGGGCGTGGAGGTCGCGGAGGGCTCCGTCCAGGTCGAGCGGCGCGGGGGCGGCCGGCCTGGTTTGCGCGTCGACGCCGGCGAGCACTGGTCGAACGCGTCGCCCTCGACTGCGCCCCCCGCGGCGCCGAAGGAAGAGCCCTCCGCTCCGCCCCCCGCGGCGTCCAGCCCGGCGCCGACCGACGACGCCGTCCCGAGCGCGGCCCTCGAGTCGACCGCGGGACCGAAGGATCTGCTCGAGAGCGCGGAGCGCGCGCGGATCGCCGGGAACCCGCAGGGCGCGGCGACGGCGTTCGACACGCTGCGGCGCCGGTACCGTCGGGATCCCCGCGCGGCCCTCGCGGCGTTCGAGCTCGGGCGCCTGCGACTCGACAGCCTCGACGATCCGGCCGGGGCGGTGGAGGCCCTGAACGACGCGATCGCGCTGGCGCCGAGAGGCCCGCTGCGCGAGGACGCCGAGGCCCGTCGCGTCGAGGCGCTCGCCGCGGCGCGTTCGCCCGAGTGCGCATCCGCGCGCGACGCGTTCCTCGCGCGGTACCCTCGGGGCGTGCACCGCGCTCTGGTCGCCCGGCAATGCGCCGCGAATTGACCGCTGCGATCGCGACGCTCTCGGTCGTGACCACGGCGGTGGCGGCGCGCGCAGGCCCTCTGGCGTGCGGCGTACCCGGACGGCCGTGGGTGGAGATAGTGGGTTCGGCGCCCGACTTGCCCGCGGTCACGGGGCTGCTGCGCGTCGAGCTCACCGGCCGCGGGATCGACCTCTGCCCGCCGTCGGAGGGGCGCGACGAGCCGCCGATCGCCGCGGTCTCGGTGGACGTCTCGGAGCAGGCCGCGCGGATCGTCGTCGAGGTGCGCGACCGGCTGACCGCCAAGCGCGTCGACCGAGAGGTGGACCTGGGCGCCGTCCCGCGCGACGGTCGTCCCCTGACGCTCGCGGTCGCCGCGGCCGAGCTGCTCCGGGCGAGCTGGGCAGAGCTGGCCCTCGTGGGCGCGCCGCGCACCGCCGACGAGGTCCCCCCCGCCGTCGAGGAGGCGATCTCGCGCGATCTGGCGACCCCCCGCCGATCGTCCCCCTCGGCCGGGATCGGCGTGTCCGGCGCGCTGGAGCACTTCGGTTCGGGAGCGACGCTCTACGGCGCGGACGTGCGGGGTGCCGCCGGGTTCGGACCCCGGTTCGCGGCGGTCTTTCGCCTCGGACTTCGCGCGGCGCCGACGGCGGGCGCGCCGGACGGCGAGGTGCACTCGAGCGCTTGGTTGGCCGGTGCGGGGGCGGCGGTGCGAATCACCCCATGGAGGACGGGAGGCGTCGACGCGGTCGCGCGCTTCGACGTGGAGCGAGTCTCGTACGTGGCGGTACCCGCCCCGCAAGCGCGCGGCGCGGCAGAGACGGGGACGGCGCTCCTCGCCGGCGCGGGCGCGCAAGGGTGGATCGAGGTCGGGCCCTCGCTCAGGCTCGTCCTCGACGCCTCCCTCGAGCTGCCCTTTCAGCCGGTCCGGGCCCAGGACGCCGGGCGGGACGTGACCTCTGTGTCCGGGATCGGCGTGGCGGGCGGACTCGGCCTGGGTGTGGTTCTCTAGTCCGTAGGCTCGAGCGAAGCGAGAGATCGGATTGGGAACACCCCCTGAGGTCGGGAGTCCGCGCGAAGCCACCTGCGGCCGTGAGCCGCTTTCGGCGCCGGAGGTACCTACTGCACGGCGCTTCGCGTCGGCCGGGGTCCTCGGCGCGACGATTGCCGTGGCTTGCTCGGCACAGACCTTCGATGTCCTCGAACCTCCTCCTCCTCACGACGACGCGGGTCTCGCCGACGAGCCGATCACGTCCCTCGCCGACTCGAGCAGTGCGGCGAGCTTGTGCCTGCCGATCGGCGAGGGATGTTCCTACGCTGGGGCGTGCTGTTCGCTGGCGTGCAGGGTCGCCGGCGCGGACGGCTCGCTCCAGTGCGTCGCCGGGCCCGAGTGCGCCGTCGCCGGGGCGGCGTGCAGCGTGGCGACCGACTGCTGCGGGGGCCGCTGCATGGGCGGAATGTGCGCGCCGTCGCCCCCACCTTGCCATCCGGCCGGAGAGTCGTGCGGCCCGATGGGCGGTTGCTGCAGCGGCGCCTGCGCCGCGCAGCGGTGCGTCCTGCTCGGCGCATGCCGTCCGATCGGCGAGCTGTGCGCGGCCGACTCGGACTGCTGCTCGGCCTCGTGCAAGCTCGATCCCGACCACGTGGGCCGGTGCGCGGCGTTGCCGATGTGCACGACGAACGACGGCAAGCCTTGCGCCGCCCAGGTCGGCGACCTTTGCGACATGCCCGGCGACTGCTGCACGCGCGTGTGCGAGACGACGGCCGACGGGGTCAAGCATTGCCTGTCGGCGGGCGGGTGCTCGGCGACCTGCGAGGTGTGCTCGAGCAACGCTCAGTGCTGCTCGGGGCGCTGCGCAGCCGGCGCGGGTCCCGCGGGCGGACCCGACGCCGTTCCTCGCTGCCAGCCCACCGGCGACTGAGTCCGCATGCTCGAGCGAAGCGAGAGTTCGGACGACACACCCGACTCACCCCCGCGCCGCGATCTTCGCGCGCGACCTCTCCGCTCGATTCACCGCAAGGAGGAGACGATGATGCCCTCTTCACGCCGTTCGGGTCGTGCCTCGTGGACCTGCGCCCTCGTGGTCGCGGCGCTGGCCGTGGTCGCCGCATGCGGCGGCAGCACCCAGGGAGGGGTCGCCCCCGACGGAGGGCTCAGCAACCCGTTCGGCGGCGGCGGGCTCGCCGGCAACGGCGCGGGCGGCTCGGCCCCGTGGGGAGGCGGCGGGGGCGGCGGATCGGCGTGCATCGCCGGAACGCAAGGGTGCCTCTGCGACTCGAGCGGAGGGTGCGCGCCCGGCCTGACGTGCGCCGCTCAGGCGGGGCAGGCGAGCGTCTGCTGCAGCGGATCGAACTGCGCGTCGTCCGGCGGGGGGGTCGGCGCGAGCTGCGGCACCGTCAACGGCGGCGCGGCATGCACGCCGGGGATCACGATCCTGTCGGCCTCCGGCAACAACGACGGCTGCGGCTATCCCGCTTCGAGCTTCGTCGAGAGCACGACCCTGTGCGCGATCAACGCGGTAGGCGGGGGCGCCCAGCCCGCGATCATCCAGGTCTTCTACAACGACGAGCACGCGCTCACGCTGGGCTGCGCCACGTCGGCCGACCCCGTCTCCGCGCTACCCGCCGACCCGGGCGCCGTGAGCTACCCGCAGACGGGCGATCCGGCGTGCGTCGACGCGGTCGGTCGGCCGCTCCGGCCCGTGCTCTACGTCACGGACATCAGCGCGGACCCTACCTGCACGTCCGGCGATCAGCAGCACGGCGGCCAGCCCTACAATCCCATCGCGGTCTTCGGCACGTGGAAGAGCGCCACCGAGGGGGCCGGCAACGTGGGGACACCCGCGACCATGGACCCGACCGCCAACAAGTGGGATCTCGGCCCGATGGCGGACACGCCCCCGGCCACGGCGACGGGCGCCGCAACCACCGGCGGCGCCGCGCCCGGCGCGCCGAAGCCCGGCATGGGCCCGGGCATGCCCGCGGGCGGACCGATGGGCTGCAACGAAGGCTACGGGGCCGAGCTGAGGTTCGAGGTCGGCCTCCTGTCGGGGCACTCCTATCGCTTCCAGGTCATCGTCCACGACGGCGACCAGAACAAGGGCGGCG
>DATGJA010000578.1:0-17497 GCA_035295445.1 Polyangiaceae bacterium
GTTCTGCCCTCCGGGCAAGGCGACGCTCGCGGTCGGGAACATCAAGCGCGCGGTTCAGAGCGGCGCCGACGGTCCGCTTGAGCACGGGCTGGCCCTCGAGAGGGAGTTGCTGAAGGAGCTCTTTGCCTCTCAGGACGCAAAGGAGGGCCTTTCCGCTTTCAGGCAGAGGCGAAAGCCGAGCTTCCGCGCCCGGTAGGTCGTTGTTCGAGGGGAGCGCCCTCTGCTCCCCTCGAGCTCCCGACCGGATCTCGACCAGGATACCCAGCAGGTGTGGTGGTTCTCCCGCGCACCTCACCTTCTCGAGAAGCGAGGCGCCGATTGTCGCCCATGTGACAGTCTCGTCCCGCGCAACGTCGTAGTGGCCCCCGTCGCGCTTTTTTTTTCGCTCACGCGTTCCCCCTGACCCCAGGCCATGCCCTTGAAACTCCTCCAATTCGGCATTCCCGCGATCGCCGCGCTGCTCGTCTTCGAGGGCGGCGCGTCTGCGCAACAGGCGCCGAAAGGCTCGACGCCACCGCCCTCGGCGGGTGGCTCGGCGGCCAAGACCGACGACGCGTCGCGGATGGCCTTTCTCGAGGCGGAGCTCGACCGGGCCGAGTCCGCGTCGCAACGCTGGTTCACTGGCTGGACGTGGGGCTACGCCTGGCTGGCGGCCGGGCAGGCCTCGCTGGCGGTCTCCGCGCCGAACTACGACCAGCGCGTGGGGGCCGGCGTCGGCGCGGGGCTCTCTGCGCTCGGCTTCCTCGCGATGCTCTCGACGCCCCACACGATAGTCGGGGCGCACGACACCCTCTCGCGCATCGACGCGAGCACGCCGTTCGGCCTCTATCAGCGGCGGCTGCGGGCCGAGGGCATCCTCAAGGCGAGCGCTGACGAGGAGCGCTTTTTTCATTCCTGGGTGACACACGTCCTCGACGTCGCGGGGAGCGCCGGCGCGTTCGCAGTCCTGCTGGCAGGTTACAAGCAGCCCGTCTACGCGTGGGCCACCCTCGGCGCAGGGATCGTCCTCTCGGAAATCCAGATTTGGAGCCGGCCCTTCATCGCTACGCACGCGTGGAAGACATACTCCGACAAGTACCTCCCGACGTCGGAGGGGGGCATGGGCTGGGCCGATTTCCTCCTTTCGCTCGTGGTGACACCCGGCGGCCTCGCCGCGCAGGGAACGTTCTAGATCTCTCGCTTCGCTCGAGCCTGCGGACTGCTCACGTCTTAGTCCGCTCTCTCGCTTCGCTCGAGCCTGCGGACTGCTCACGTCTTAGTCCGCTCTCTCGCTTCGCTCGAGCCTGCGGACTTAAGCCCCATCGAAGACGCGGCTGTAGTGGCCGGCGACCGCCTCGGCGCCAAGCTGCGAGAAGAACGTCGAATACGCCATCCAGATGGCGAGCCCGTTGATGTCCTCGAACATCGGCGGCAGGTACACGGGGGGCCGGACCACGCCATCGGCCACGCGCGCCGCCAGGACGGACACGTCCTCGTGCGCAACCTTGCCGACGAAGAGCATCGGGATGAGGTCGACCCGATCGTGCTGGAGCGCGCTCCGGATGAACGCGTAGTTGAGGACGATTCCCTTGCAGTAGCACGCGTCCTTGGTGAACGGCGCGCCGCCGGCCACGACGCCTCCGCGAAACACTCGGCGGGTGTTGTGGAAGCATTCGTCCTCGTCGTACCCCTCGGTGCGGAACCATTCGAAGACGTCGAGGAAGCTCGCACCGTCCTCGGCCTTGTCCACAGCGAGGACCCGATCGTTGAGCCTGCGCGCGCGACGTGGATACGTACGGAAAGTGAACATCTCGAGGAGCGCCGCCAGCCCCTCTTGCACGCACGTCGTCCGGGGGGGACCCTTGGCGAGCCATTTGGCGACGGGCTGGGCCTGCCCGTTGAGCGAGGTCGCCACGTGGACCCAGCCCTCGTGAACCTCGAGAATGTCGATGTCCCGGGGGCTGAACCTCGCCCCCGTCCGCACCTTCACGTAGTCGCTCCCGGCGGCGGCGTCGGCGAGAATCCCGTCGTCCTCTCCGACGCGTACGTGCGCGTCGCCGAAGAACCCAGCCAGCCGCTCACCGAGCTGTCGGGCGGCCTCTGCCGCGTCCAGGGTTCGCGCGTAGCGCTGCGACGCCGCGCTGGTGTCGCGCTGGTCGACGTGCGTGAACAGTCCGTAGAGTAGCCGCCCAAGGTCGCGTACCGAGCTGCGCCCGTCGGGGAACTTGTCCTTGGGAGAACCGTAGAGCCTTCGCGACCACGCGTAGAATTCCGGCGTCCCGCGCGCTGCGAGCATGCGCACGACGTCCCGGTACTCGAGCGCCGTCGCGGCCATGATGCCGCCGATCGCGTCCCCACTCCCGAGCTCGCGGGCGATGTCGCGGGCGATGCTCTCGAACTCCTCCACCCTCTCGCGCGGGTCGAAGCCCAGATCGACCCGCTCGTAGTACGCGGCGTCGAGCGGGGGCAGCTCGCGCTGCTTTCCTCGCAGAAACGCCTCTTCCACCGAGTCGTCCCAGCGCAGTGCCTGGAGCACGCGGATGGGCTTCTGCGCCTCGACGATGCGCCCCGCCAGCTGCGCGACGATCTCCTTGTAGCTGCGCCAAGGTCGGGAGGCCGGATCCGCCCCGTCGGGCGCGTCCGCGGGGCCCCGATTCTCCCCCGTCTCCGGCGGCGAATCTTCGGCGTCCTTCGTCCGACGCTCGGCCATGCTCCCAAGCTACATCGTAGGCCACTTGGCTAGTGTGTGTCGCCCGAACTCTCGCTTCGCTCGAGCCTGCGGACTATGCCCCGCGTCACAAAATCAGGCGCCGACGGCTTTCACGACGCGGTCGATGATGTCCAGGTCGCGTACTCCTTCGACCTCAGCTCGGTAGCTCAGGACCAGCCGGTGCCGCAGGACCGGGACCACGAGCGCCCGCACGTCGTCGATGTCGGCCGCAGCCTCGCCGCGGAGGGCGGCGCGAGCCTTGGCGGCAAGCACGAGGGCCTGCGGACCGCGCGGCCCGGAGCCGAAGCGCACGAGGTCTCGCACTTCCCGCGGCGCTTTCGGGTCGGCCGGCCGCGTCGCCCTCGCCAGCGAGACGGCGAGCTCCACCGCCTCCTCGGTCACCGGCACCCGTGGGACGAGCGCCTGGAGGGCGCGGACCTCTTCGCTCGAGAGAACGTGGGGCACGCTCCCGATCTGCACGCCCGTCGTCCGCCGCGCGATCTCGCGCTCCTCTTCGAGGCTCGGGTAGTCGACGTGCACCTCGAGAAGGAAGCGGTCGAGCTGCGCCTCCGGCAGTGGGTAGGTGCCCTCTTGCTCGATGGGGTTGCGCGTCGCGAACACCTGAAACGGGTCCGGCAGCGCGTGCGTCTGGGTGCCGACCGTGACGCGGCGCTCTTGCATCGCTTGGAGGAGGGCCGCCTGCGTTTTGGGAGGGGTGCGGTTGATCTCGTCGGCCAGGACCAGGTTGTGGAAGATGGGCCCGGGAAGGAACCGGACGACGCGGCGAACGCTCGCGGCTTCGGTGGCTTCGTCCTGGAGGACGTCTGTCCCGGTGATGTCGGCGGGAAGGAGGTCGGGCGTGAACTGCACCCGACCGAAGGACATCTCGAGGGCCTCGGCCAGCGACGCGACCAGCAGCGTCTTCGCGAGTCCCGGGACGCCCACAAGGAGCACGTGCCCCCGCGCGAGCAGCGCCAGCATCATGAGCTCGACGACCGACTCCTGACCGACGACGCGAACGGCGACGGCCTGACCAAGCTTGGCCCGCACCTCGCGCGCGAGCTCGAGGAGCTCCACGTCGCCTGTCGGCACGCCGTTGCTTTGAGCGGGCTGCATGAGCGCTACGAGAGTTCCCTCGCACGCGCCATCGCCCCTGTCAAAAGGTTGCGGCCATGGGGTCCGCCGAGTACGTAGCTCACGTGGAAGCCTTGGCGTCACCGCCGCAAGAAGCGCTCGGGTCGGGGGAGACCGCAGCGGGGGATGGCGTCCTGCGGCCCGAACCTGGTCTCGCACGGGGACGGTGGGAGGCGCCGGCGTGGGCCTTTTACGCCACGCTCGTCGTCGCGATCCTGGCCGCGGCGGTCTGGGTCGCCGCACTCCGTCGACGGACGGTCCCTCGATGACCACGCGAACCACAGAGTCGACCAGTTCCGACGGCGGCACCCGCGTGACCGGAAGCGGGTCGGTCATTTTGCGACGCGTCCTTCTCGGGATGCTCCTGGCGGTCGTCGTCTACGGTGGGTTCGCGCTGTGGCGCGGCTTTGACAAGATGGGCGCCGAGCTCGCGCGGTTCGAGTGGTGGGCATTCGGCGCTGCCTGCCTCCTTGCCTTTGCCAACTACATGGTGCGGTGGCTCAAGTGGGAGTTCTATCTCGCCCGCCTCGACATCCGTGGGGTCGGTCGCATCGACAGCCTGTTGACGTTCTTGAGCGGCTTCGTCCTGACGGTCACCCCAGGAAAGGTGGGCGAGGTCTTCAAGTCGATCGTCCTCTTCGAGACGCATGGCGTCCCGGTCGCACGAACCGCGCCGATCGTCATCGCGGAGCGCGTCACGGACGTGCTCGGCGTCGTCGTACTCATCGCGTTCGGCTCCCTCGGCCTCTCGGGGGGGCTACTCTGGGCAGGACTCGGGACGACGGCCGTCGTCGCCCTTCTCGCGATCGTCTCGAGCCGGGGCCTCTCCCACGCTCTCATCGGCGCCATCGAGCGCCTGCCCGGCCCCTTCCGCCGGCTGGGACCGCGCCTTCACGAGGCGTACGACAGCCTTGCGACCTTGGTGCGTCCCGCCAACCTCTTCCTCCCCGCGCTGCTGTCGGTCGGCGCATGGTCGCTCGAGTGCACGGCCCTCTGGGTCATTCTCCGCGGCCTCGGCGAGGCGACCGGCATCGGCCTGGCCACCTTCTTCTACGCGACGAGCACGCTCGCGGGCGCGCTCGTCCCAGTCCCCGGCGGTCTCGGGGTGACCGAGACGTCCCTGCAAGGCCAGCTGCAAGAGCTCGGGCACGTCGCCGCGACTGCCAGTACGGCCGCCATGATCCTCGTTCGGTTCGCGACCCTCTGGTTCGCCGTGCTCATCGGCTTCGTGGCCCTCACCCTGTTGAAGAGGCGTCACCCGGAGCTGCTCGCTGCGGCGAACAAGCCGTCCGTCTCACGATGACGGCGGAGCGAGCTCCGCGAGGGCCGCGAGCGCGGCGAGATAATCAGCCGGAGGCGGCGCCTCGTACCTCACCCGCTGGCCGCTCCGGGGGTGCACGAACCCGAGGACCCTTGCGTGCAGCGCCTGATGCCCCAGTCGCTCGGCGACAGCTCGAACGCGAGGGTCCCTCGACGGTCGGCCGTAGAGCGAGTCGCCCACGACCGGAGTCCCGGACTCCGCAAGGTGCACGCGGATCTGATGGGTTCGCCCTGTTCCGAGCGTGCACTCCACGTGCGTCGCCCCGCAGAGGGGCCCGAGGACCCGAACGTGCGTCACCGCGGTCTTGCCTTGCGTGACATGGGTCGTGAAGCGAATCCGATCGCGGGGGTCGCGACCGTGGAGCGTCGCGTGGGTGGCGGACCGCGCCTCGCCCGCGACGATGGCCACGTACGCGCGGTCGATCGAGTGCTCCTGGAACTGAGCTTTCAGCGCCTCGCGCGCTCCGGGCGTCCGAGCGACCACCATGACGCCGCTCGTCCCCTTATCCAACCGATGGACGATACCGGGGCGCACCGGGTCGTGCGCGAAACTCGAGCCGGCGAACAAACCCAGCGCCAGGAGGCCGTTCACGAGCGTCCCGTCCGCATGGCCGAGCGCCGGGTGGACCACGAGACCTGCCGGCTTGTCGACGACGATCAAGTCGTCGTCCACGTGGAGCACCGCGAACCGGACGTCCGGGTCAGGACGGGCGGCGGTCGCCGCGGGCCCCTCCGGACAGATGGACACGCGCTCCCCCTCACGCACCTTCGCGCTCGGCCGCGCCGGCGCGCCGTCGACGGTGACGCGGCCGTCCCGGATCCAGCGCTGGAGCTCGGACCGCGAAACGCGCGCGACGGCGGCCGCGAAACGATCGAGGCGCGCGCCGTGCGCGTCGCGCGGGACGACGACCTCGACGACGTCCCGGCCGTCGCCCTTCACCAGAGCTTCGACTTGATGTGCCCCTTGGCCTTGACGAGGATGTCGACGAGCGCCCGGTCGTAGTAGTTGCGCGGGTAAAGGTCCGGCGACACCCGGCGCTTGTAGAGTGCCCTGCCCTCCTCGATCTCCTCGGCCAGCGACTCGAAGAGATTGTCGTTCTGGATGCCGCTGACGATCTTGTCCTCGTTGTATAGCGAGAGGTCGCTCGCGATCGCGCGCGCGAGCCGGCGTGCTGCTTCCTCTGTCTCGATGAGGGGCATGTAACACATAGTCTCGCGGCCGACGCACGCTGTCAAAGACGCCGGAGCTCTGCTAAGAAGCCGCTCGGCCTGCTCAGATGGCGTTTCGGACGATTCCTCAGGCGATCGAAGACGCGGCGAAGGCCGAAGGCACGGTCGGGTCTACGTTCAGGGGCTTTCGGTTCGTACCCGAGACGGGGGTGCCCGGCTTCCCCGGAGCGGTGGAAGCGAGCGGCGGCGACGGGGGGGAGGCCACCTACTCCTTCGCGGCGGTCGAGCGAGCGTGCGGTCGATTCGGCGGCGCCTTCCAGGCGCTCGGTCTTCGAAAGGGAGACCGACTCGCGCTCATTTTGCCGAACAACGACGACTTTGTGCTCGCCTTTCTCGGCGCGATCCGCGCCGGCATCGTCCCCGTGCCCATTTACCCGCCGATGGCCCTCGGGCAGCTCCAAGCCTACCTCGACAACACGCGGCACATCGTCGCGAAGAGCGGCGCGCGAGCGCTCGTGACGACGGCCAAGATCAAGCGCCTGCTTGGGACGGTGCAGGCGTCGTGTCCAGCGCTCGAGCAGGTCGTCGCCATCGAGGGAATCCGCGAGTCGTCGGAGACACTCCGCCCGGACAAGATCGGGCTGGACGACGTCGCGTTCCTTCAGTTCACGAGCGGCTCGACGTCGCGGCCCAAGGGCGTGACTTTGACCCACGCCAACCTCGCCGCGAACATCAAGTGCATCATGGTGGACGGCCTCCGCTCGGGGCCCGAGGACGTCGGCATCTCGTGGCTGCCGCTCTATCACGACATGGGGCTCATCGGGTTCGTGCTGGCCCCGCTCTACCACCTGGTCCCCATCGTGTATCTGCCGGCACTCCTCTTCCTCAAGCGACCGGTCACCTGGTTTCAGGCCATCACGCGCCACCGCGGGTCGATCGCGTACGCACCGAACTTCGCCTACGCCCTCTGCATCAAGCGAATCAAGGCGGCCGAGGTCGAAGGGCTCGACCTGTCGAGCTGGCGCGTGGCGGGGTGCGGCGCCGAGCCGATCCGACCCGAGACGCTCGAGGGGTTCGTCGACGCGTTCGGCCGCATCGGCTTCCGGAAAGAGGCGCTCTTGCCGTCCTACGGCATGGCCGAGTCGTCGCTTGCCATCGCGTTCACCGAGCTCGGCGAGGGGCTCAAGTCCTTCGCCGTCGACGGCCCCACGCTGTGGGGCGAGGGCGAAGCCCGCCCGGTGGCCGAGGACGACGAGCGCGCGGTTCGCCTCGTCTCCTGCGGTCCCGCGTTTCCCGATCACGTCATCCGCGTCTTCGCGCCAGACGACGCGACCAGCGAGCGCCCGCTCGACGAGCGCCGCGTGGGCGAGATTCGCATCGCAGGACCTAGCCTTATGCGAGGCTACTGGGAGGACGCCGAGCGGAGCCGCGAGGCGTTCGCCGGCTCGTTCCTGCGCACCGGGGACCTCGGCTTCCTCAGCGACGGGCACGTCTTCATCTGCGGGCGAAGCAAGGAGCTCGTGATCGTCAACGGGCGCAACTTCTATCCGCAGGACATGGAGTGGGAGGCGAGCAAGGTGCCCGGCGTCCGCAAGGGAAACGTCGTGGCGTTCGGCGCGCGAGATCCGAGCGGGGTCGAGCGCGATCGCGAGCGGGTAGTCCTGGCGTTCGAGGTGCAGGAGCCGGAACGGCTAGCCAAGGCGACCGGCCTCGTGGCAGAGGTGCGAAAGGCCCTGCAAGAAGGGATGGGCCTCACGCTCGACGACGTCGTCGCCTTGCCGCCGGGCGCGCTGCCAAAGACGTCGAGCGGCAAGCTCCAGCGAACGAAGACACGCGACCTTTACGAGACGGGCGAGCTGATGGGCCGCACCGTGTCGAGGGACCCGAGCAAGCTCGACGTGGCCAAGCACGCCGCGATGAGCCAGCTCAGCTACTTCAAGCTCGCGGTTCTAGGCGGGCGCAAGCGCAGGGACTGACGACACCGGCAAGGCGTATCTGGAAGAGATTGCAACTTAGAATTATTCTAGCTACGCTCTGCGCCCCATGAGGGTGATCGCGCGCGCCGCGACGAGCAGCTTAGAGCGGGCTGACGTCATGCTGCGCGATTTGAAGCGCGCGGGCCTCAAGCTAACGCCGCAACGGATCGCAATCGTCCGTCTCTTCTCCGGGGACGCCTCCCACCCTACCGCGCAGGACCTGTTCGAGCGCCTTCGCCCGAGCTTCCCGTCGATGAGCTTCGCGACCGTGTACAACACGCTGGACGCGCTCGCGAACGCCGGGATGGCGGGTCTCGTGCGCCTCCCGGGCAAGCGCGGCGACGCGGCGCGCTTCGACCCGAACCGCCAGCCACACCACCACGCCGTCTGCGACGAATGCGGCGCCGTCATCGACATCGCGGCGGGGTCGCTCGCGCCCTCGCCGGGGGCAACGAAGAAGCTCCGCCGGGCCGCACCCGGCTTCTCGGTACGCGCCGTCGAGCGCATCTACCGCGGCTCTTGCGCGCGGTGCTCGCGGCGCTCCTCGCAGTGAACCAACAAGGAGAGCATCAATGGCCAAGCTACAGGGCACCAAGACCCACCAGAACCTCAAGGAGGCGTTCGCCGGCGAGTCGCAGGCGAACCGGCGCTACCTCTATTTCGCGAAGGTGGCCGACGTCGAGGGCTATCCGGAGATCGCCGGCAACTTCAAAGAGACGGCCGACGGCGAGACGGGACACGCCCACGGGCACCTCGACTACCTGAAGCAGGTGGGGGATCCGGCGACCAACCTCCCCATCGGCAACACCGAGAAGAACCTCAAGGCGTCCGTCGCTGGAGAGACTTACGAGTACGAGACCATGTACCCCGGCATGGCGAAGACGGCACGGGACGAGGGCTTCGACGACATCGGCGAGTGGTTCGAGACGCTGGCCAAGGCCGAGAAGAGCCACGCCGGTCGTTTCCAGAAGATGCTCGAGGTCCTCAAGGGGTGAGCGGCCGAGGGGGCGGGCTCGGGGTGACGACGCCGTCTCCCCGGCCCGCCGCCGACCAAGCCGACCCGACCGATGAGCAAAGTCGATCTCGTCCCCCGGCAACCGCCGGCGCTCGATCCGAACGAGGATCGGTACTGGGATCCGCGCGACCTCGAGGTCGAAATGCGACGGGTCCTCGAGATCTGCCACGGCTGCCGGATGTGCGTGGGCTACTGCGGCACGTTTCCCAGCGTCTTCGCGCGGATCGATCGGGACATCGAGGAGCGCGCGGCGACCGGCGCGGAGCTCCTCGACGACGCGGGGTTCGCCGAAGCGTCCGATCTCTGCTGGCAGTGCAAGCTTTGCTACGTGAAGTGCCCGTACACCCAGGACGAGGGGCACGCCTGGCTGGTAGACGTCCCGCGCCTCCTCACGCGCGAGAAGGCGCAGCGCGCGCGCCGCAACGGGATCTCGATCCAGGACCGCGTCCTCGGCGAACCGCAGCTGCTGGGGCGGGTCACGGCGGGCCCCCTGGCGCCGATTGCCAACCTCGTGAACGCGAACCGCCTCGTCCGCAAGGCGATGGAGAAGGCCGCTGGAATCGCGGCGGCGTTTCCGCTCCCGCCGTTCGGCAGTCAGAGCTTCCCCGCCTGGCTGGCCAATCACCGGCCCGACACGCAGGCCGGGACGCGCGGGACGGTCGCACTCTTCGCAACTTGCCTGGCGGACTACAATTTCCCAAGCATCGCGGTGGCCGCCGTACGGGTGCTGGAGAAGAACGGCTGGCGGGTCGTCCGCCCGCAGCAAACATGCTGCGGTATGCCCAACCTGGACGGCGGAGACATCGACGCCGCCCGGGAGAAGGCGCGAGCCAACGTCGCGTCGCTCTTGCGCGAGGTGGAGGCTGGACACAAGCTCGTCTGTTTGCAGCCGACGTGCGCGTACACCGCGCGACGCGAGTGGCCCGAGCTCCTTGGCACGGAGGATGCGCGCAAAGTGGCGACGGCGATGCTCGACGTGATGGAGCTCCTCGACCAGCAGCGACGGGACAAGACGCTGTCGCGCGCGTTTTCCTCCGGGCTCGGCCGCGTCGCCTACCACGCGGCGTGCCACCTGCGGGCTCAGAAGATCGGTTACCCAGCCGTCCGCCTGCTCGACCTCCTGCCGGACACCGAGGTCGAGATCGTCGAGCAGTGTTCGGCTGTCGACGGCACATGGGGCATGAAGGCTCAGCACTACGAGATGGGCCGCCGGTACGCGCAGAAGATGGCGCGGGGGGTGGAGGCGGTCGAGCCGGCCCTCGTCGTGACCGACTGCGCCCTCTCGGCCCGCCGCATCCTCGCCGAGAACGGGCGCGCCGCGGTTCACCCGATCGAGGCGCTGGCCAAGGCCTACGGCTGGAACGCGGGCGGGGCAGCGACGTGAAGCCGATCGAACGCGGCGAGCTCCTCGGCTTGGCCGAGTACGAAGCCATCCGGGAACGCTTCCGAGCCCGGGTCATCGCCGAGAAGCGGCTGCGCCGCGTCGCGCTCGGACCCAAGGCGAGCGCGCTCTTCGAGAACCGGGACACGGTGCTCCTGCAGATCCAGGAGATGCTGCGCACCGAGCGCATCACGCGCCCCGCCGCAATCGATCACGAAATCGAGACGTACAACGAGAACGTCCCCGGCGACGGCGAGCTGTCGTGCACGGTGATGATCGAGATTGCCGACCGCGCGGAGCGCGAGGCGTTCTTGAGCGACGCCGCGGGCTTCGAACGACACGTTTGGCTCGTCACGGACGACCGGCGCATCCGGGCCCGACTCATCCCTCACGGGGGCCAGCTGCAGGACCGTACGACCGCGGTGCACTACTTCAAGTTCGACCTGCCGGATGAGCTCCTCACGGCTCTTCGATCCGCGCGCGAGGGGGGGTCAGCGTGGCCCGCGGTCGGCCTCCAGGTGGACCACCCGGCCTACGCCGCGCAGACGGCACTTCCTCGGGAGACGCTCGCGCAGCTCGCGGACGACCTCGCGAGCTGATGAGGCTCGCGCGTCGCAAGGGCGGCGGCTCTTATGCGCCCCTCGCCTCGGCCGGGGGCCCGGCATCCGTCGACGGACCCGCCGGGACCCGCAGCGGCGCCGCCAGATCGGTCCCGCGCCGCTGGATGCGCCGCGCGTACGGGATCATCACCACCCCGAACAGGAACAGGGCCATGCACGCCCACTGCGCCGGCGTCAACCCGGCATAGCGGGTGTCACCCGATTCACGCTCGGGAACGCGCAAGAAGTCCATCGCGAAGCGAACCGGCGCGTACGCCAGCGCCGTCGCGATGATGTACGCGCCCGTCGGCATTCGACGGCGCCAGGTGAGCGCGAAGCTCGTGGCCAGGACGATCGTGAAGAGGAGCTCGAGAAAACCGAGATCGAATCGCGGGTCGTGGCCCGTGATGAAGCGGACGAAGCCGAACGTCGTGACCGAGCCGTCGCCCGGGTGCAGCGGGTACGCGACGGCGAGAAGCGTATCCGCGGCCGCGCGCGCTCCCTTGTGATCGTGCACCGTCGCGCAGCCCGCGCGACCGAAGGCCCACCCGATCGGAAGCACCGAGCAGACCAAGTCGGCGAACGGCAAGATCGGGACGGGCGCGGGACGGCGCCGCGGTCGCGTGTCGTCCATGAAGAAGAACTTCCACAGGACGATCCCTACGATCGCGCCGGTGAAGCCGCCGAACGAGCTAAGTCCGGCCCACGGCATGAAGAGGGACAGCGGATCCTTCACGAGCTCGTCCCAGTGATAAAAAACCTCGTCGAGGACGTGGGACAATAGGAACGCGGAGATCAGCATCCACGTGACGAACGAGTTGAGCTGATTGACGTCGTACCCGAGCTTGCGCGCGCGACGCGCGGTGATCGACGTGCCGGTGAGGACCCCCGTAGCGACCAGCAACCCGAACGGATGAAGCGGCAGGGCCTGAAGACCGAAAGGATGACCCGGGATGGGAATGCGGACGTCGGGAACGAAGATGTACGGGACCATGAAGGCAGGCAGCACGAACGTCTAACGCATTCCGCCGTCGGACGCACGGGCCACCTGCGGACCACGCACCGCGATGACGTCCACCTCGCCCGCGTTGGCACCCATGAGGACCGACGCGCCCCAGCCGTCGCACCCTCGCGCGAGGAGCTCGCGCTCCGTCTCCGGTCCCCTTCCCGCGGCGACCGCCGCCGCGCATCGTTCTGCGGGCATCCGGCCCTCGAGCGCGCCGGCGAGGACGTCCGCGACCGCGGCGGCGGCGGCCTCTCGATCGGCTGGGGCTGTCGGGTCCAGAACGCGGATGGCGAGCGCCTCGGCCCAGCGAACGAAGAGATCCTCGCCCGTAATCATGCCCTGGACCAGCCGCCCGTGCGAGACGACGAGCTGAAAGCGAACGTCGACGGCGCGCGCCTGCATCCCGTCGGGCGTGGGCACGACGAAAAAGGCGCGGTCTTCGCGCACACCGACGGGCTCGCCCCCCCAGCTGCGGGACACCGGACCGCGCAGGACGGCGCCGAGGAGGGGTGGGGGCTCGTCGAGCCGGGCGCCCCACGTCGCCGGGTCGAGGAGCGCGGCCACCTCCGCGAGGACGACTTCACCGAGTCGCCGCCGGCGCTCGGCCTCCTCGTCGAGCAGCGACTGGGTGCGACGCGCCTCGGCCAGGAGCTCGAGCGTGTCGATGTCGTCCTGTCTTTCGTCGAAAAGTAAGAGCAGCGCGCGCGCCGCCTCGATGTGCGGTCCGCGCGGCAGATCGACCACGTAGTCGCGCGCCCGCGCCCGGGAGCCCTTGGCCGCCTCGAACCAGGACGCCTCCTCCGCGTCGAAGACGGTGCGAACTTCGGAGGCCCACGCCCCCTCCGGATGGCGCTCGAGGTACGCCTGCGCCCGCGCCAGCCGCGCGCCCTCGCGCTTGGCCATGCGAAAGGCCCTGTAGTCCTCGAGGTCGCCCGGCGCCGCCAGAAGCTGGTGGGTCACCGCGCAGCCCACGAGGCACGCGGAAACCAGGGCTGCCAGTACGCGCGAACCGAGGAGCATCAGAGATCCCCCGCCGGCTCGGAAGGCGGCGCAGCTTCGTGGCAGAAGTCGCACTCGGTCGGCAACGTGGGTGCCGCGTCGTCGACGAAGGTCGCGTAGTCCCCGCAACCGCTCGCTTGAAGGGCACGGATGCATACGGCGCCGTCGTGGCTCAGCGGGTGGCAGGTCGGCGGCCATGACGCGGTCGGCGAGGCGCTCGGGTCGCATGCGTCCTTGCACGTCTTCGTGGTCAGGCTGCACGCCGTGCACATCTGGCAGTCGGTCGACTTGCGCTGCGCGGCGAACACGTTCATGTCGAGGTCGCTCGCCGTTCGACCGCACGCGCCGACGTCCCCCACCGTGGGTCCCGATCCGAGCACGAGCGCGAGGGTCGCCGTCCCGACCAGCTCACGACGCCCGATCGTCAGCTGTGTCGTCCGAACTCTCGCTTCGCTCACGGCATCGCCTCGAGCGAGAGCCACAGGCCCGCTTGACCGCTCAGCACCGGATACGCTGGGGTGGCCACCTCGGCCGTGCCTGCGCCGTAGAAGAGATCGCCGACGACCTCCGCCGCGAGCGCGACGCCCGCCAAGGCGAACCACAACGCCCCGGCCGCTCCCTCCCCTCCCCACGTGGCGTCGGGCGTCAGCACGGTGGCGATGCCGGCCCGGCCGTAGACACCCCAGCGCTGCCAGCGGCGCAAGATGAGCACCGAGGGGGTCAGCACCGCCTGCTCCACCCCTTCGAGCGCGAAGGACGCCCGGAGTGCGAGCCCGTACGCGAGCGACGCGGGATCTCCCAGTGCGACGGCCGCGCCGATTTCCGCGTACGTGGCGGTCCGCGAGAGCGAACGCGCGTCGCTACCGAGCACGGTGGAAAGGCGGTACGGGTTGTTGAACCGAAGGCCGTCACCGAGAAACCCCGTGGCGAACGCGCCGACCCAGCCCGGCTTGACCCCGGCCGCCCACCCCGGTTCGTCCGCTGCCCGAGCCGGCGCCGCGGTGAGCCAGACGAGGCCGAAGATCCACCACGCTCTCAAGTGCGATCGACCCGGACCTTCGGCTTGGCACCCAAAAGGGCGAGTTGGCCGCAAGCGGCGTCGACGTCGTCGCCGCGACGGCGACGCACGAAGCAAGCGTAGCCCGCGTCGCACAGGAGCCGCTGGAATTCGAGGACGAAGCGCAGATCCGGCGGGCCGAGCGAGCTCGCAGCGATCGGATTCATGGGGATGAGATTGACCTTCACGGGCAAGCCGCGCAAAAGCCTCGCGAGCTTGCGCGCGTCGTCGCGCGAGTCGTTGCGGCCCGCGACGAGCGCGTACTCGATCGTGATGCGCCGCCGTCGTGGAAGTGGATACGCGCGCAACGCGTCCATGAGGGACGCGAGGGGATACTTCTTGTTGATCGGCATGAGACGCGAACGGGTCTCGTCGTCGGCCGCGTGGAGAGACACAGCGAGGCCCAGGTTGCCCCCGAACTCCTCGCCCAACCGCAGAATCTCGGGAACCAGACCGCTCGTCGAAACCGTGATGCGGCGCGCCGACAAAGCGACGCCGTCGGGATGCATGAGCAAACGCAAAGCCCGGGCCGTGGCCTCGTAGTTGTGCAGCGGCTCGCCCATCCCCATGAAGACGACGTTGCTGAGCCGCTCGCCCGCGTCGAGATGCGCCCGGCCGACGATGACCTGACCCACGATTTCGTCCGCCCCGAGCTGGCGCTTCAAGCCGGCGACGCCACTCGCGCAGAACACGCAGCCCATGGCGCAACCGACCTGGGTGGACACGCACTGAGTGACGCGGACACCCTCGTCCCTCCCCCGGTCTTCGCCATCGTTTGCCCCGCCAGGCTCGGCGTCCGTCTCCGTCTCGTCGTCGTCCTCGGCCGCCGCCACGTCGGCGTCGCCGACTGCCTCGAGGGGTGACGGCAGCACCCCGCGGTTGCCGCTGACGCCGGGGATGAGGACCGTCTCCACCGTGGCGCCGTCGGCGAGCGAAATGAGGATCTTGCGGGTGCCGTCGAGCGAACGGCGAACGTGGGCGGCCGCCGCCGTCCGATGAAAGGGAAGCGCCGCGAGCTTGGCCCGAAGGGCCTTCGGCAAGTCCGTCATTCGGTCGACGTCGACGACCCCGCGAGCCTGCAGCCAACGAAAGAGCTGGCGTGCGTGGTACGGGCGACCCGCGAGAGGGCGGATGGCCTCGGCCCAATCCTCCGGTGTTCGGGCGAGCGGTGCGACGGGACGCGGCTCGGGCACGGGCGAAAGGTACGAGGCGGCGACCCCTCGCGCAACGTACACCCACGCGATGTCCGCACGCCCGAGCGAAGCGAGAGTCCGGACGACACACCAAACGACAGCGGGCCCTTTAGCCCCGCTTCGCCTCCTCCCAGTACCCGTCCAGAACGTCGAGCGGCAAGTGTTCCTCGCCCGCCCCGGCCTCTCCCCACCCACCGTGGACCTCGCGCACGCGCTTTTCGACGTGTTCGAAGCGCCTCGAAAACTTGTCGATGGTGCGCCGCAGGGCCCCCTCTGCGTCGACCCGCACGTGCCGCGCGAGGTTCACGAGTGCGAAAAGCACGTCCCCTAGCTCTTCCTCCACCGCGCCGTGATCGCCGTCGATGAGGGCACGATCGAGCTCCGCCAGCTCTTCGGCCACCTTCGCGCGCGACCCTCGCGCGTCGGGCCAGTCGAACCCCACGCGAGCGACCTTCTCGCCGACCCGCTGCGCCCGCGTGAGCGCCGGCATGCTGCGCGGGACGCCCGCCAGGACGGGCCGCTCGCCTTTCTCCTTGGCCTTGAGCTTCTCCCAGTTGCGCAGAACCTCGTCCGCGTCCGTCGCGGCCGCCGTCCCGAAGACGTGCGGGTGCCGGTGGACGAGTTTATCCACGATCGACGCGACCACGTCATCGATGGCGAACGCGCCTTCCCGGCGCGCCACCTCGGCCTGGAAGACGACCTGGAGCAAGAGATCGCCGAGCTCCTCTCGGAGCGCGCCGCGATCGCCGGAGTCGATTGCGTCGATGACCTCGCAGGCCTCCTCGAGGGTGTACTTGCGGAGGGTCTCGAACGTCTGCTCGCGGTCCCAGGGACAACCGCCGTCGGCGAGGAGCCGCCTCATAACGCCCACAAGACGCGCGATGGTGGCGCCGTCCTGCCACCGGATCGGGGGCACCGGGCGGGGCGCGTCCTGGTCGAACCTGGGCAAGGGATCGTCTACTTCAGGCATGCCGCGAGGCAGGCTACATTGGCCCGGGCGAATGTCGACCTCGTCCGCGCCCCCGCCGTCCGCGCCCTTCAGCACCCCCACGGTGCGGCGCGCGCTCGTCGTGCTCACCGTCCTCGCGATCTTCGCCCTGGCGTACATCCTGCGCGGGGTTCTCGTGCCGCTCTTCTTCGCCTTCCTCCTCGCCTACGCGCTCGACCCGTTCGTCGACTGGCTCGAGGCCCGCCGGGTGCCGCGGTCGCTGGCGGCGCCCGTCGTCATGCTGACCATCGCGGGGCTCCTGCTGACGGCGGTGATGTTCGCGATCCCGATGTTCATCGACGAGCTTCGCGGCGCCGCGGCCGATCTCCCGGACGAGCTCCGCGGCCTCGAGGGCAGGCTCGAGCCTTGGCTCTGGCAGAACTTTCACTTCAAGCCGCCGCACACGATGAGCGAGCTCGGGTCGGAGATCGAAGGCAAGCTTCAGTCGCAGTTCCCCGACTTCGCCAGCGCGGCGAGCGTCGCCTTGTTCGGCACGCTGAGCTACCTGGCGGTCATCCTCAGCACGCTGATCGTCCCGGTCTTCGCGCTCTACCTGCTCATCGACTTCGATCACATCGTCGAGCGAACTGCGCAGCTCATTCCCCGGCGCGCGTACCCGCAGGTGGCCGCCGTGGCGAGGCAGATTCACCGCACGCTCGGGGGTTACGTGCGCGGTCAGCTCACCGCCAACATCGTCCTCGCCGCGCTCTACGCGATGGGCCTGCGCTTCATCGACATTCGGCTCGCGGTGCCGATCGGAGTCGTGACGGGGATGCTGGCCTTCGTGCCCTACGTAGGGTTCGCCTGTGGTCTCCTGCTGGCCGTGTCCATGGCCACGCTCGAATGGCAGGGGCCCGGGAGGTTGCTGGGCGTGCTCGCGGTCATGCTCGGCGTGCAGGTGCTAGACGGCCTCGTGGTCACGCCGCGCATCGTGGGGCGGTCGGTAGGGCTGGCGCCGCTCGAGGTGCTC
>DATGJA010000579.1:0-11702 GCA_035295445.1 Polyangiaceae bacterium
TACTCTTTGCGGCTGAGGCGATTGTCGAGTAGTCCGCACGCTCGTTCGAGCGCTCGTTCGCGCGTCCAGGGTTCGGGTCGACCCCCGATTCGACAAAAAAGGCCTGGCGCTCCGCGCTCCTCGTGCGCCCCGCGCGGGCACGCGCTCTGCAGTGTGCGGCGCTGCGCCGTCCGGAGACGGCCGCACGCCCCTCGCGGGCGTCCTTTCGAGAAGAAGGTTCCGATGAGGCTTGTCCGATCGTTCGTCCCCCTGGCCGCCTGCATGGCCCTGACCGCGAGTTCGTGCGGAGGCGAGGGCCCCGGCTCCGCGCCGTCGACCGCCCACCGCCCGTTCGACCCGTCGCTGCAAGAGTCCACCCAGGCTGGGTGCACGCGCGGCAGCGGCCCCGACGTGACGTACTGCAATGGGCCGCTCGAGCCGATCGCGCAGATCATCCCGATCCTGTGGGGATCGAACGTCGACGCAGCGGTTCAGGGCGACATCATGTCGACCCTCGCGAGCCACTTCGCCACCGATTTCGAGGGGGATTCCGCGCTGTCGTGGCTCGGCGGCGACTACAACCCGAGCCTCCTCAACTTCTCGTCGGCCGGCGGGTCGGGTGTCATCACGATCAACCCGTCGAATCGCTCGACGTCGATCTTCCCCGCCGACATCACGACGGAGCTCACGCGTCAATTCTCTTTGTCGCCGTCGCCCATTCCCCAACCCCCCGAGGTCGGCTGGAGCGGCCCGATCTACGTCATCCACTTTCCGCCCGGGATCACGCTCAAGGACCCGAAGGGACCGGCCACGTCGTGCGGGACCTTCACCGGCTACCACTCCGTCGGCAACTACAACAACGTCAGTTACGCGTTCGTCGCGGTGGGGCCGTGCTTTGTCGGCAACCTCCCCAAGTACGAGCGCCTGCTCTCGCACGAAATCGCCGAGACGATGACCGACGCGGACCAAGCCAACGGCTGGTGCGGGAGCGACTGCGCGAACCACGAGATCGGCGACGTCTGCGGCAACCAGGCGGGGGCCGTGACCGCCGTGAACGAAGAGGGCGAACCGAGCCACGCCATTCAGGCGCTCTGGTCGAACTCGATCAGCGACTCGAAGCCGACGGGGACCGAGGCTCCCAACAGCGTGTACACCGTCGGGAGTGTGGGAAACATGTCGACCCCCACGGCGCCCCAGGTGAGCGCCTGCTTCGCCGAGAAGACGGTCGAGACGCGCATGGAGACGGGGCAGTCGACCTTTGCGTCGAATCAGACGTTCCTCGCCGACCACTTCCAGGGCTTCCCGGTGGACTACGACGTCGCCAAGGTGTACTCGGATTCGAGCGGCAACATCGGGCTCGAGGTCCACAAGTCCGGAATCGTCGCCGGGGGACTCAAGGCGAGCGACTGGACGGGGCCGGCCGGCAGTCAGGGCGCGTTTGCCCCCGACATGGCGTTCATGTCCGGCAACTTCGACGGCGACGACATGGCCGACATCGCGGACGCGTGGAATAACGGCGGGTGCATCGCGCTCGACGTGCACAAGAACATCGACGCGACCCACTTCCAGCTCTTCTCGCAGGCCGGCCGAGGCGACTGCTTCAGCCACGGGATCTGGTCGGACCGCTGGTACTGGGTGGCGGGCGACTTCAACGGCGACGGGCTGACCGACATCGCCACGATCTGGTCGCTCGGCGCCGTGACGAACAACCAGGAGGTCATCGACCTGCACCTCGCGACCGGCAACCTCGGCTTCGCCACCGGGTTCACCGACGTGCCGAGCGCCGCCTCGAACCAGGGCCCGATAGCCTCCGACGGGCACCCGCTCACGGGCGAACACTGGTTCGCGGGCGACGTGAACGGCGACGGGAAGACGGACCTCATCAAGGTGTACAACCAGGGCGGTCGCACGCTCATCAACATGAGCATCAATAACGGCCAGTGCGCGGCGTCGTCGACCTCGTGCAGCACGACGAACGCGTTTTCGCTAGCGGGGGCGTTCGGTGGGCTCCTCAACCCGACGGGGAAGTTCTATCCGAACGGGCAGTGGATGGCGGGCGATTTTGACGCCAATGGGACGATCGACGTGGCCCAGGCGTTCCCCGACCCCGCGACGGGGAACATCGACATCGATGTGGAGCTGTCGACCGGAGGAAGCACGCTCTTCCCGGGCATCGTCACGTTCTATCCGCAGCGGTGGACGATGCGCCAAGGCGCCTGGTCGGCGAGCCAGAAGTGGTTCGTCGGCGACTTCGGCGGCGACGGCCACCTCGACTTCGCCAAGGCGTCCCAGGACATCGTGCTCGGGGGTGGGCACCTGGCCATCGACGCGCACATTCAAATGTGACGCCCGGACCGGCACGCAGGCCGCGCCACCGGCGACGCGATCGCCACCGATGATCGCCAAGTCCTGGGATGGCACATCGTGGCGCGCGCCGCGCGTGCCGTGTCCCGGAGAAACCCACGGGGATCGCCCGGCGCGCAGCGTGCTCTCGGTCCCGGCGTGCGATCCGTACGACCCGGCCGAGCAACGACTGCAAGAACCGTGGCCCTTGGAGTAGTCCTGGGGGCCGTCTCTCTGCTGAGTGCGTGCGGGGGGGGAGGCTCGGTGCGACCTCTCGACGCGAGCGCTGCGCCCGATTCCGGCGCGGCGCTCGGCGGCCTTCCGGACGCGTCGCTCGACGCGCTCGAACCGGTCGACGCGTTCGAGGCGGCAGACGCGGTAGAGGCGATGTCCGTACCCGAAGTGGCGCCGCCGGACTGCGATGGCGGGTCCGCTGCGGGCTCCGCGACAAGCGGGCTGCCTCCGGCGGACGGACGCTGCGACTCGAACCCCCGATTGATCGTTAGCGCGGCGACGCTGTCGATCGCGTTCGACGGCGGCTTGACGACCGCGGCGGTCGGAAGCATTCTCGCGACCCCGGGGGGCCTGTACTATACACTCAACGCGTCGGGGCAGAGCTTCCTCGGGACGGGGAGCCTGACGCGCATTCCGCTCGCGGGTGGCCCGGCCACGGTGGTCGCATCGGACTACCTCTTCATGAGGCCGGTGTGGAACGGCGCTGGCGTGCTCGTGGGGGAAAGGGGCGGCGTGTCCGCCTCGCTCCCCAACGATGCGATCGCGTCCTTTCCTGCCTCCGGCGACGCGCCGACGACGCTCGTCACGCTCGCGACCAACGAGCAGCTCTTGACCCAGCCGTCGACCGACGGGACCTTCGTCTATTACGTGGTGCAGCCGCCGGGCTCCATCTTCATCGCCCTGCGGGCCATCGCGACGAGTCCGTCGGTCGACGCCGCCCCGATCACGTTGGAGACGGGGCTCTTGCCGGACTGGGTGGCGCCGCTCGGACAAGAGCTCATCGCCGTGGCCCCGCAGGGAGAGGTCTACAGTCTCCCGCTCCCGCCGATGCCCGGCAGCAAGCTGACGCAGCGCGGAACGTGCGCGGCGGGCTCGTCGCCCAGCATCGCGTGTGGATCGAACCTGTGCTGGCTCGCCGGGACAAACACGATCGAGCAGCTCGCCGCCGGGTCCGGACCGCCGACGACGGTCGCGAGCCTCACGGACCCCGTCGCCAATGCGTTCGACATGGCCTTCGACGGGGCAAACTTCTACATGATCGGGCTCGACGCGGCCGGCATCGTCGAGACGCTCGAGCGGATCCCCCAGGGCGGCGGCTGCCCCGTGGTCGTCGCGACGATGCCGCCCCTCGGCCAGGGGTCGGTGTCTGTCGACGACGAGTGCGTGTACTGGTCCAACTCGGAGGGCATTTTCAGCCTGGCCAAGACGGCGCAAGGTCCGTTTCAGCAGTTCCAGCGGTGAGCGAGGGGGGGCGGGCGTTTGCGACGAACGCGCTCAGGATCCGACCCGCGCGCGGATCCAGTTCGCGACGGACGCGACGTCCACGAATACGTCTTCTCCGGTGCAGTACGGGCTGCCCTCGCTCAAGAGGCCGGCCACCTGCCACCCGGACGCGGCTCGAACGAAGAGCGGTCCTCCCGAGTCGCCGGCGCAGGCTCCGGCCTCGGCTCCAGAGTTGACGGTGACGAGGAGGGGCCCCGCAGCGCAAGCCCCGTCGCCGGCGTCGCCGTCACCCGGGCAACCGTCGGAGGCGCCCGTGGCTTCGGCCCCCGAGTCGTCCGTGATGCCGGCGCCCACGCCGACCACGGTCGTCGCCGCGAACGACCTCTCCCCGGCGGCGCCCTGCCCGTCGAGACCAAATCCCGCGATGACGGCCGTCTGACCGGCGACGGGTGACGTCGACGCCACCGGCACGACCCGAGCCCCCGAGACGTCGGACGCAAGCTCCACCAGCATCACGTCCGCGTCCGGGTCGCGTTCGAGGGCGACGGCCGCATATGCGCGCGCGGGCGGCCCGCATCGGTCGCTGTGCGCAAACGGCGCCGCGCTCGACCCGAACGAGACCCGCAGCGCGGAGGGCGCTGCCCCGGCAGCGCAATGTGCCGCCGTCAGGACGAACCGCGGCGCGACGAGCACGCCGCTGCACAGGCCCGGACCTCCGGCGTCCGACTCGGCGACGATCGCGGCGACCGCCGCCGCCGTGACGTCGTCGAGCCCCACCGAGGACGCATCCCGCCCGCCGCCGACGATCGCCTGTCCGGTGCTCCCGGTGCACTCGGCCGCCCGGGGCGACCCGCACCCGAGCCAGGGCAGGGCCGTCCAGAGGAGACCGAGGCACGCGACGATGCGCGATTCGAGCCCGCGCTCAACCCCCTCCGGGCCCGCCGCGGACCTCGTACCCCATGAGCATGTCGTAGTTCGCGCCAGGGCACGTCCCCGCAGTCCCGACGTCGTACCACGCGCCGCCGGTGTTCTTCCAATACCAGTACGCATAGTAGCCCGGCGCCATGTTGTAGGTACCGATGGAGTAACCATTGGAGCACGTACTCCCGTATTGCTCGCTCGCGCCGATGTAGACGGTGGTCGAGCCTTCGTTGCAGCCCCCCATGATGACCCAGTCCGTCGTCTGGTTGCAGCTCCCGTACCCGGTCGACGTCGGGTAATATTGGGCGCCGCATTGATTCGAATAGGTATTTCCGCTGAAGAGAGACCAATAGTACGCGCTGCCGTCGGGGGCCGATTTTCCGAGGATCAAGTTCTCGCACCAGGCGAGGCTCTTTTCCACGAACTGGGACGTATCGACGGTGACGCGCCGCACCTCGGCGCTGCGGCCCATCGCCGCGGCCTCGTCCGCCTGTGCCGCGACGAGCGCGGGCGGTGCGGTCGCACCCTGGGCCGCCAGGGCCAGGTAGATCTCCTGCGTCGTCAGCCGCTGCGCGAGGAGCGGAGCAACGATCATGTGCTTGGAGAACGCCGAACCCGTCTCCAGCATCCCGATGTCCGTCTTGCCGTCCACGATCGCCGAGTAGAACGTCACCTTGGCGTCGAGCACCGAGACGCTGTCGATCTCCATCGGAGCCGATGAGGGCTCTGCGCCATGGCCAGTACCGGCGCCGCCGCCGCAACCCAGCGAGCCGACGGCGACGAGCGCGACGCCGAAGAATGCAGTCGTGCCCCTTCGAACGCCAAATGTGCCTATGGCGCTGGTGACGGCATGGGAAATAGGGCGAATTGTTCTCATTCGTGGTCTCCTCTGATTCGGTTCGATGAACGATGCGTGTGCCCCCCCCGGCCCCCGGCGACTCTATCTCCGCCATGCATGGAATCAATATCCATATGTCGAACATCTCGCATTCCGGCAACGCACTCTCGAGTCCCTCGCCCGTCGATTTGCGGCCAATATTTCGAATTGCTCGATTGAGTGCTCACTCGTGCGCTCACTCGTGCGACACGAAAGCCGGGGGGGCCGATGCAGTTCGCAGTTCACCGATCGGCGGAGGGGGCCATCCCGTGCGCTCGACGCGGGGCCGAGAGGTTCGCGAGGGCGGGGTAGGTCGTTCTCGTCGCTCGATCGGCGATTCGTTTGCAGTTCCGGGCCGTTGGCCAGATCGGGCCGGGCTCTTAGGTCTCGGGCGCTCCGATCCGTATTCCCGTAGCAGCGATCCATGATGCGGCCGCGCTCCTTGCGCCCCAATAACTCGGCGCGCCCCGGGCGCCGCTCGCTCGCCCCGCGACCGTCGCCGACCATGACGGCGTTGCGGCAGATCGCGAGGTCACAAGGCGAGCTCGATGCGGCGCTCCTCGCTGCCGTGCTCGAGGACGTCGGCGCGGACGAGCTGCAGGAGGTCCGGGAGGGGTGGACGATCCCGGAGCTCCTCGAGAGGGCGCACAAGGTGATCGTCGATGGCGACAAGGTGCTGCGCGACGCTTCGCCGGCGCAGCGCGCCCGACTGCGGGGGGTGTCTTCCACCATGGTCGCGCTGGCTGCGGACGAGACGTTCAAGCTCGGATCGCTCAACGAGCGACACGAGCAAGCCGTGCAAGAGGCCGCGCGAGCCAGGGCTTCCTTGAAGGACGCCCTCGTCGAGGCGGCCGCGCTGGTCGAGCAGGCGACGGAAGTGCTGAGGAAGGTGCAGGCGGGCGGCGACCCGTTGCTCGACGGCGAGCCGGAGGGGGAGCCGCCGCTGTCCGACGAATCGATGGGCGAGGAGGCCCCGGCGGCCGGCATGCTCGCCCATCAGTTGATGCGGATTTCGCACGTGGGCGAACAGATCCTGTCCGACGCGAGGCCCAACGTGAAGAAACGGGCCGCGATCTACGGCGTCGACCGTGGCTACATGGATGCGATCGGGAAGATGAGCGTGCGCCTCACGGAGCTCGACGCCCAGATCCGGCGAGCAGGCGAGCTGAAAGCGATCCACGAGACCCTGCACCAGACGTGCTGCGTCACCGCTTGGCTCGTGCGCCAGATTGCTCAGGCCTTCGACCTTGCCCACAAACTCGATGCGACGATCCCCTCGCTCGAACCGCCTCGGGTGGTCGCGAAGGCCGATAGAGCGATGAGTCGACTCGGCCGCGCCGCGCCCTCCGCCGACACCGTGTCGCAGCCGCTCACGGCGACGCGGATCATGGGGATCAAGTTTCCTCGCGTTCCGGGGGCGTCGAAGTAGGATCGTGACGTCGAGAAGAGGACCGGCGATGCTGCGCGCCGGCGTGGTGTCGAAACCGATGCGGCGAGGGAGCGGTACCGTTCGGCCGGCGCCGACCGTTCGGCTCACCGTGCGCGCAAGACCGCGCGCGAAGACGAGTCGCGTCGTCCAGAGCGACGGCCTGCACATCGAAGTGGCGCTCGCGGCTGCACCTGTCGAAGGCGCGGCGAACCTGGAGCTTCTGTCGCTTCTCGCGGACGCTTTGTGCGTACCTCGGAAGGTTCTGCGGCTCGCGCAGGGGGCCGCGTCGAGGAACAAGGTCGTGGAAGTCCTGGGGCTCGAGCCGCACGAAGTCGTAGCGAGGCTCTCGGCGGCCGTCCGGCGTTGAGGCTTCGGGCGCTCACGAATCGTCTCACGTCGGCGAGCGGGCCGATTGGACGAACGATCAGATTCGGTTCTCCTTGACGAGCCGCCAGTAATGGCGGCCCAGCGTGGTGAGCTGGCAAGACTTGCTCTCCATCGCGGCGTGCCACATGTGCGGCGCGTCCTTCGGTACGAGCAGATTTACCCGATTGTACGTCTGAAGGACCTTGAAGTTCTTCACGTTCTCGGCGTCCGGACGCGGCATCTGCCGCGTCCTTCCCTCGTCGCGTTCTTCGAAGGATGGGTCGAGCGGGAAGACGAACGTCGGCTTGGGAAACAGCTCGACGATCTGCCGCAGCTCGCTGCTCTCGATGGGCGGCCGTACTTTCCTGAGGGACACGAACTCTTGCACCCAGGTCTTGAAGACCGGGCGTTGGTCGAATGCGCCGAGCGACTGGTCGATGTGGGCGTAGACGCTGCCCAACGTCACGTCCCCGAGCAAGTTGGCCGCCGAGCCGCCGAGCGCGTCGGCCAGGAGGTCGGTGAAGACGCTTCCCTCGCCCTTCGCGAGCATCGAAGCCGTCTGCTTGTCGGTGCTCGCGGTGAGGATGGTCATGCCTTGGCGCAGCTGGACGAGGTCTTCTCCAGGTGCCTTTCCTGCCTCACCCGAGTAGCAGCAGTCCAGGATGATGACCTTTTGCCTCGCCTTGCTGTCCTTGGCAATCGTCAGGATGTCCTGGAACGCCAGACCGTCGTCCCCGGCCGACGAATCCGTCGTGAGGAGGTATCCGCCCGTAGCCTCGACGTTTCCGTGCCCCGAGTAATAGAAGAGGGCGACCTCGTGCTGCCCCGCGAACAGGGTCTTGATGTTCTCCTTGAGGTCCGCCTTTCGCACGCCCTCGGCGGTGCGCCCGTCGCGCGCCTTCTGGACCAGCACGTCGAAGTTCTTGGTCTCCTCGGCGTCCGCGTTGCGGGCGAGAAGATCGCGGATCCTGTTGGCGTCCCTGACGCAACCAGGGAGGTTGGGACCGATATGCTCGTAACGTTCAACCCCCACGACAAGCGCGCCTCGACTCATCGTTTTCTCGCCTCCCGCCTGGATTGGGCACGCCTGGGCGACACGTGGCCCATGCGAGGCCGCCCAGTCTGCCAGCCCGAGTGCGGCGACGCAACGACCCCGCGATGATTCGAGCATTGCGCGAGGTCGAAACCGTCTCTTCACCGCTCGTGAAGGAATGACCATTGATCGAGCCCCGCACGCGTGAAAGGATTTCGCGTTGCGTCGCACATGACCACGATTTCTGAAGTTGACCTCGAGCCGGGCGACGTCCTTCTTTCGCTGGGGGTGGGCAAGCTGTCGGAGGCGATTCGCCAGCTGGACGGCGGTCAGTATTCGCACGCCGCGCTCTGGACAGGCAGCGAGATTCTCGAGGCCACGCTGCCGGAGGTGACGTCCCACCCGATGGCGGACAGCCTGAAGGAGCACCCCCGTGTGTACATCGACGCGTACCGGCACCGCGCCGCGGCCGGCAAGACCGACGCGGTGGTGCGCCAGGCCCGACGGCTCCTCGGACAACCGTACGCAAAGGGGGACCTCTTGTTGCTCACCGCGCTGGTGGCGACCGCCTCGTGGATGCCGGGGGCGCGCAGGCAGCACGGCTGGCTGATGGTCGCCAACGGGCTCGACCTCTTGCTCTCCGGGGGCGACTCCGGCATTCCGTTCCGCGATCACGCCATTTGCACCGGGCTGGTCGTACAGTCCTACGCGGCCGCGAAAGTGCCGATTCACGTCAGGCAAGTGCAGCCAGGCCGCTTCGAGTCCGCAGCGATGCTCGCCGCCGTCCGCGAGCTGCTGGTCGAGTCGTTGCCGAGGGTTCGCATCCCCTGGTTCAGCGCTTCATCGGTCAAGAAGGGAGCATCCCTAGGAAAGGGCCTTGGCGTCGAGCCCGGTGCTCCGGTTGCTTGGGGCGACGCCCAGGCCACGCTGCGGAGGCGCTTCGAGGAGCTCACCGGTCAAACGCTACCGGTCATCCCGAGGGCCCCTTCGGGTCGGGCGTTGAAGAAGGATGCCTCTCCGTTGTTCGAGGCGGGAGACAGCCTGCCGCACTTCGTGACGCCACACTATCTCGAAGAGAGCCCGGACCTCGTGCCTCTGGGGCGGCTCCACGGTGCCGCCGCAGCGGGGACCACCAAGCGGCTCGCGGTCCCCAAGAGCGTCGCCAAGAGCGCGGGAGCGCGAGTGTCGAAGGCCAGGCGTCCGTCTTCTACCCGTTGACGAGTCGACCCGTGGCCGCGGGGGTCGCGAACCTCCTCGACACGGCCATTTTGCCCTCGACGGAGCGGCAAGGCGCAACCTCCAAGGTGTAACACCGTAACCTCACACAATACCGTGCACCTATTGCGCGCCTGTAACACCGTCACACCGCGTAATGGCCAAAAGTGTTACGCCTTTCTAGCCTCCAATCGGCCCGTTTTTTAGTTGACAATCATCCTGGCGCACATGATGGATGTTCATGGTGACAACTCGGGACACGCAGCCCGGACGCAATCGGCTGCCTTCCGGCGCGGCACCCTATGGGTGAATCATGCGATCCAAGCTCCTCTTTGCCGCCCTGGTGGTCGTGTGCGCGACCCTTCTCGGATTCAGCGCATGCAGCAGCCGCGACAAGAACCCCGGCGGCGAAAAGACTGCCACCCAGACCCAACCATGGCTGGCCGAGCCGCCGTCCATGGCACCCACCACGGGCTGGTGGTGGACAGACATCCCCGTGAGTCAAATCAACCAAAATCTCCAGACCTTCAACGCGAGACTGACCTCGGTGCAGGTAACGCAAGTGAACCCCTTGCTGCTCACCGTGACCGCCGTCGCCAATTCCGGACCCTACCAGAAGCCATTCGGAAATATGGGACGACAGGGAACAACCGGAGGTTGGTGGTTTACTGGAATCACGAAGGCGACACTGGATCTCTACGCTGAAGTCTTGAACGCACGCGTCACGAATATGGACGCGTACGTAGTCAATGGGACGACGGAGGTGGCGGCGATCCTCATCCCCAACGTCGGCTCGGACGCCCTGGAGACCCACACTTGGGTGGACATCAGCGGTCCCGATCTGAGCTCGGCTGTTTTCAACCAAGCTTGGGGCGGTTGCCCGAGCAATTGTCTGCGTCTCGTTGATTGGCGCCAATACACGAAGAACGGTGTCACCACGAACGCAGCCGTCGCCGTGGCCAACTATGGACCCATGCAGCCGGGCTGGGCCTACTTCCCGGGCCTCAACGTGTCGACGATCAACGCGAAACTTCAGGCGGGTAACTATTTTTTGAGCAGCGTGCAACCGGCCGATCCGAACGGCAATACCTTCAACGTCATCATGACTCAAAACCCGCAGGCCCCCGCGCCTTCGCTGAACTGGATTACGTGGTACGGGCAGAGCGCCGTCGGCCTCGGTCTTTTGACGTTGCCCGGTTCGTCGACTTCTCCGTGGCGCGTCGTCGACCTCAAGAGCTGGGGCCCCACCAACAATCGTCTGTACGTTGCGATCGCGGCCCAGAATACCGCCTTCACGGGAGGCGCGGCCACCGAGGCGACGTGCGACACGTCGACCTTCAACGGGTGGGTCAGCGGCTACACTCGATTTGGCCAGGGATCCGTGGCAACGGAGACATTTTACGATGCCGCCATCGTTCAGGTGCTGCAAAGCTTCGGCGCGCCCGGCGGCGCGATCGCCGTCGTAAAGAACGGCAAACTCGTTCTCGCGCGCGGCTACGGATTTTCTGATCTGACGTCGTTCAAGCTCGTGAACGCCGACAGCATGTTCCGCATAGCGAGCCTCACCAAGCAGATCACGTCCGCGGCCATCCTCATGCTCGTACAGGACGGCATAATCAATCCCGCGACGACGCATCCCCTATCCCTCAACGACACGGCCTTTTCGATCTTGTCTCCGGTACTGCCGCCCACTCCGCCTGGCCCCCTCAATCCGCTGCTTTCGACGATTACGATTCAAGATCTTCTCTATCATACAGGCGGGTGGTCGAGACAAACCTGCGGGAACGGAACGTGTTCCACGCAGGCCGATCCCATGGGAAGCGGTCAGGGCTCCGTTGATGGCGACACGCTTGCCATCGAGAAGGCGTTGGGTTTGTCGGGACCGCCCAGCTGCAACCAAATCATTCAGTACATGGAGACGCCCCAGACCGCCTTTCCAAGCGGCCTTCACTGGACCCCTGGAACGGTGTTCGAGTACTCCAATTTCGGTTACTGCGTGCTTGGCGCCATCATCGAGACGCTGACCGGCCAGCCGTACGAACAATGGGTCACGACCAATATTTTTGCGCCCGAGGGAGCGA
>DATGJA010000580.1:0-2072 GCA_035295445.1 Polyangiaceae bacterium
TATCGTCTTCGCCGGCAACGTCCGGTGCTCCGTGCGGCGGCCGGGTCCTGCGCAACGGCCCCCCGTGAATCGAGTCAGGGCCGGAAGGCAGCAGCTCTCAGCGGGTCCGGTCGTGTGCCGTAGCCAACCTGGCCGTCGCACTGAGCACCGGACGCAGGTTCTCGCGGCTCCGGCCCCTGAGCAGCGGTCACCGCCGCGCCGGAACAGACCTCGCCGCCGTGGCCTCCCGAGCTTTTCGGCCCGCCCGGTGCTGTCAGGGCGCGCCGGTAGGCTGCCGCCGTGGGCGCCGACACAGCACAGACGACACAGAACGACACGGATCGGGTCGCATACCAGTCGCTGTACAGGCGGTTCCGCCCTCAACGTTTCGACGAAGTCCTCGGGCAGCCCCAGGTCAGTCTGGCTCTGCGCAACGTGGTGCGCGAAGGACGGGTCGGCCATGCCTACCTGTTCAGCGGGCCCCGGGGCACGGGCAAGACCTCGACCGCTCGCATCCTCGCCAAGGCGCTCAACTGTGCCGCTCCCGAGGAAGGCGAGCCGTGCGGGCGGTGCGAGTCGTGCATCGAGATCGCCAACGGTTCCTCCCTCGACGTCCACGAGCTCGACGCGGCATCCAACAATGGCGTCGACGCCATGCGCGACCTGGTCTCGCGCGCCGCGCTGGGCACACCGGGGCGCTGGAAGGTCTACATCGTCGACGAGGTGCACATGTTGTCCGCCGCAGCGTCGAACGCCCTGCTGAAGACGCTCGAGGAGCCTCCGGGACACGTCGTGTTCGTCCTCGCTACGACCGAGGCGCAGAAGGTCCTCCCGACCATCCGGAGCCGGACCCAGCACTTCGAGTTCCGGCTGCTCAGCTCGGAGATCTTGTCGGGGCTGCTTCGCCACGTGCGCGAGTCGGCGGATCTCGGAGTGGAGGACGACGCGCTGGACGCCGCGGTGCGACGCGGGCGAGGGTCGGCGCGCGACGCGCTCTCCGCCTTGGACCAGCTGTCGGCGGGCGGGGTGGTGGGCGACGACTTCGAAGTGCTCGCCGAGCTCTCCGACGCCCTCGCAGATCGTGACGCCGGCCGCGCCATGACCGCGGTCGCCCGCGCGTGTGAAGGAGGCCGTGACGCCACCCGCGTTGCCGCGGAGCTCGCGGACTACCTGCGCCAGGGCTTCCTCGCCGCGGTGGCCGCCGAACTGGTGAGCGTGTCCGGGGCCGAGCGGGAACACGTCGAGGACGTGGCGCGCCGGATGGGCTTGCCCGCGCTCGTGCGTTGTCTCGAGGAGCTGGGCCGGGCCCAAGTCGACATGCGCGACATCCCCGACCCGCGCGTCCATTTCGAGGTCACGTTGATCCGGCTGTCGCACCCCGAGGCTGACGACTCCCCGGCGGCCATCCTCGAACGGCTGGATCGTGTCGAGCGTGCTCTCGCGGAGCGCGGGACCGATCCCGGCGCGCCGTCGTCGCCGCGGACCGTGGACGTGCCGGCAGCGCCCACCGGAGGCGTTCCTCCGACACGGGCATCGAGAGCACCTGGTGCCGGGAGCGCGAGCGACGCACAGGACTCCACGGGTCGTGGAACCCGCATGAAGCCAGACAGCACCGCACGCGCCCCGGCTGAGGACACGACGTCCTCGATGCGTTCGGCCCGCGCCCAAGCGAGCGACGTCGGGCAGCCCGCCGACGAGCCCGAAGCGCCCGAAGCAACCGAAGCAACGACCGGTGCCGGCGGCCCGGGGCTCGCTCGGCAAACGCTCGGGGCGATCCGCCGGGCCACGGCCGCGCCCGCCCGCACATCGAGTGCCGCGAGCGCGCCCCCGACGCCACCCCCCAGCGCGTCGACCAGCGGCGTCGCCCCGACGACACCGCCGGCGCCCGAGACCGGAGCGTCACCGGTCTCGTCGGTCTCGACCTCGGTGGCGGGCGGTCCGACGCGCGACGAGCTCGTCCAGGTGTGGGGCGACGGGCTGCTCGCGTCGCTGCCCAACCGGGCGCGGGCAAGGTTCAGAGTGGGGCGCTTCCTGGCGACCGACGGCGGAGCCGCGGTGTTCGCGTTGCCCAGCGAGACGCATCGCCGGTATTG
>DATGJA010000581.1:0-16525 GCA_035295445.1 Polyangiaceae bacterium
ACGACGAGCGCGCCCTCGATCCGGCGCTCGCGCAGCCCGAGCCGTGCGATCTCCAGGGGCAGCTTGGACGGATCGCCCAGGAGCCGGTAGAGGTCCGCGTGCACGAGCGGGCCGCGCGGCGTTTCGTACTCCTGAATCAGCGTGAATGTAGGACTCGTCACCGGACCGGCGACGCCCAGCGCCCGGGCCATCGCCCGGAGCAGGAAGGTCTTGCCCGCGCCGACGGGCCCCGACAAGACCACGAGATCGCCCGGGAGGACGGCGCTCGCAATCGCCCGTCCCAACCGCCGGGTGTCGCGGCGCGTCGGAAGGGGGCGCAGATCGCTCATGCGCGGCCCGAGCGCCGTCGTCAGACGCTCGTCAAGCCGGCCGCTCGGCCGGGTCCTCGTCCGATTCCGCGTCCGCGTCGTCGGCCCCCGGCTCGTCCGCGCGGCTCGGCTCCGGCTCGACCGACTCGCCGCGTAGCTCGCGAAGCGCCGCCGGGTCGCCGAGGCTCATGGCGAGCCTCGGCTGCTTTCGCGCCTGCTCCCAAAGCCGGGCGTAGAAATAGGCCACCGCGAGCCCGCTGAGGAGCCCGATGATCTGGCTCGTCGAGAGCTGGTACGGCACGGTCTGCGCGAAGCTCGCGGGCCTGAGGAGCAAGTAGGCGACGAGCGGCGGCAAGAAGGCGAGCGCCCGCGAAACCGCGCGCACCTGCTTGTTGGTGATGCCGAGGGAGATCCCGAAGACGAAGCCGAGGGCCAAGAGCAACAAGCAAAGCGGAATGTACACGTGCTCGTCGAGCGTCGGCCCGTAGCTCCCCCGCTCCACGTCGTCGCGCCACAGCTCGAGCAAGAAACGGAGGGCGCCGTACGCGAAGACGAAGAGAAAGAACACCTGACCCCGAAAGCGCGTGGACTTGCGCTGCCACAGGAGGAGGCCCAAAAGGGCCAACCCGACGAGCGACTCGTAGATCTGCGTGGGATGGACCGGCAGGCTCGCGTTCGTCTTGAGGAGCTCCGCCTCGAGGGGCGTGCCGCGATAGAGCTCCATGTGGCGGACGAAAGCGGGGCTCCCGTCGCCGGCGGCGAGCGTTCCCGCGGCCCAGTGCGGGAAGGTACCGAGCGTCTTGACCCAGTGCGGCGCTCCGTCCGGGAGTCGCTTGCCGAAGTCGCACCCGAAGAGGTAGCAGCCGAGACGCGTGATGAGGAGGCCGGAGGCCAGGCTCGGCACCGCGTCGTCCGCCCAGGCGAGGAGGCGAATCTTCTTCGGCGCGAGGAACCCCCAGCTCCCGAGAAGGCCGCCGATGAACCCTCCGTACGCCACCAGCCCGCCGTTCCGGAGCGCGAACAAATCCCACGGCGACCGAAACTCCTCTGTGTTCGTGAGCACGTAGAGGATGCGCGCCCCCGCCAGCGCCGCGAGGGCGGTGACGACGTAGCAGTTGGCCATCGTCTCCTTCGGCAGCCCGTCCCTCTCGGCGAGCGGCAGCGTGAGATACCAGCCGACGACGAGAGACAGGCCGAGCATCACGCCATACGCGTAGATGGGCAGGTTCGGCGCCTCGTACGTCACCGCATGCCACTTCCATCCCGCAAGTCCCGCCAGGGCGGCGACCCCCAGCGACGTGAGAGTCGAGCTTCGATCGCGTTTGACCGCGCCGAGCACCGCGTAGACGAGGGCGATCCCGGCGACCGCCGCGAGGGCCCACCATAGGCGGAGCGGCATGTGCGGCAGCGGGAGACGAAAGAGGATCGGGTGCATGGCGTCGCGCCCTTCGTTTACCAGGAAAACGCGCCCTCGTGCACCCGCGGCCACACTCGCTCGGCTGTGCTATCGGTGGGGTCGATGGAACGTCTCGGGTGCGCCTGGGTCGCAGCGGTGTGGGCCTGCGCGGGCTGCGTTCCGAGCGGGAGCGCCCCCCCCTCGGACGCGGGACCCCCGGCCTCGCCGACGGTCGCCCGCCCACTGCCTACCGTGGCCATGCCCTCGCCCGACGTGATGAAATCCCCGTTCGAGGACGACTTTGGACCAACCGCGGCAGCGACCCCAGGCGACGGCCCGGTCGAGCCGTCCTCCGAATGGATCCCCACCGCCCCCGGCATCTGGCACATCGAAGGGGGGCAGCTCTGCGGTGAGCACGCCAAAAACCACGGCATCTGGCTGAAGCGCACCCTGCCCACCAACGCGCGAATCGAGTTCGACGCGGCGAGTCAATCGCCCGACGGAGACCTCAAGGCGGAGCTCTGGGGCGACGGCCGTTCCTACGCGACGGCGCTCTCCTACACGAACGCGACCAGCTACCTGACCATCTTCGGCGGCTGGCACAACAAGTTCCACGTGCTCGCTCGCATCAACGAGCACGGCACCGATCGCAAGGAGATCACCGTCGACCCCAAGTCCGACGACCCTCGCGAAAAGCCGGTGGTGCCGGGCCAGATCTACCACTTCAAGGTGGAGCGCACCGACGGCAAGACGCTCCGATGGTGGATCGACGGCAACGAGATGCTCACGTTCGCTGACCCTGCGCCCCTCACGGGCGTCGGCCACGATCACTTCGGGTTCAACGACTGGGACGTGAAGGTCTGCTTCGACAACGTGCGTGTGACACCGCTGCCCTGACGGGGAGGTGCGCCCAGTGGCGGTGGAAACAACCGAGGTCGAGAAGCTGGTCGGCGAGCTCGAGATCGCCGTGGACCGGCTGCGGTCCCTTTACGAGCAGTACTTCATGGGCATCGAGAAGCTGGAGCCGACGGTGCCCCGCAAGGACGTGGACCGCCGCATCCACACGCTGCGCAAGGAACAGATCCGCAACACCGCGCAGCGCTTTCGCTTTCAGATGGTCCTCCAGCGGTACAACACGTACCAGACGCACTGGCAAAGGATCTGCCGCGAGATCGAGAACGGGACGTACAAGCGGCATCTCTTGAAGGCCAACCAGCGCTTCGCGGACGGGCGCGGCCAGCGCCCGACGACGCGGCGGCCACCCCCCCCCTCGAGCCATCCACCGCCCTCGAGCCGACCGTCGCTGCGCGCACTGGCGCAGCAGACGACCGGCCGCCCGCAGGCGGGCGCTCCGCTCTCGCCCCACGTCGCCGCCGAGCTGGCCGCCCTCGACGCGGATTTCGCCGCGCCCCCCTCGTCCCGAGCGCCCGGTGTCGCGCGACCGCCCCCTCCGCCGCGCCCCGGCAGCCCACCGCGACCGCCGCCGCTCGTACGCCCGCCGGCGGCGTCCGCCCCGACGCTCCCGCATGCGCCACCCCCGTTGATCGCGCCGATTCCGCCGCGAGCGCCGGCACCCGGGTCGTCGCGACCGCCTGCCCTCGCAGCCTCACCGGCAGCGCGTGGACCGATCGCTCCGGGCAGCCCGCGGCCGCAAGGAGCCCCGCCGGGACCCACGGCGGGAGCGGCCAAGCCGCCCCATGCGGCCAAGCCCGTCGCCCCGGCGGTGAAGCCGATCGTCGCCGCGCAGGCCCCCCCCACGCCCGGCGACCTGAGCGACGCTCGGGTGCGGCAGCTCTATTCGGAATACGTGCAGGCGCGAAGGAATCGAAACGAGCCCACCGCCGCCGTCACGTATGAGGCGGTCGCGAGGAACCTGCGCGAGTCGAGCGCCAAGCTGCGCGAAAAACACGGTCGCTCCGTGGATTTCGAGGTCTCGGTCAAGGACGGCAAGACCATCCTGAAGCCTGTCCTCAAGGACAAATAGGCCCCGGCACGGCCTCTCGGGTGACGCTCTCCAGGGCCGGCCGAGAATGGGCCAGCCCTTTCCCGTGTCCTGTTGTTTTTCGGGGCCCCTCCCCCGAAAAGCTTCGAGCGTGTCCGATTTCCGGTCACGCTCTCAGTGGTACGCGCGCGGCGGCGACGGCGGCGGGACGGAGGAGCGCGTCGAGGTCGGGACGAGCTCTTCGCCGGGGCGGTCCTCGCAGAAGAGGATCGAGCAGTGCTTGCTATCGCTGGCCTGCATTCGGGCGCAGAGGGCCACCAGGTCTTCGTCCGCATCCACCACCGTCCCCTCTGTCGGCTGGGCCGTCCGGGGGTCGTATCGGCAGTCGTCGAGGGCCACCCAGCGGCCGCGGAACTCGTCAGTCCTACAGATCTGTGGCCACGTCAGTCGACTACCCATTCGGTTTTTTTCCTCGATCCCCCGCGGCCCCGGGCGCCTACCCGACCAGGCCGTGCGCTGCCTTCGAGCCCACCGATAGCCGTCTGGGCAACGGGGGTCAAGAACCAGGTGTAGCTGAACGGCGACAGATGGTACATTTGTTCAGCTTTCTCTGGAAGCGGAAGGCGGTTTTCGCCGTGCTACACCCAGCGGGCCGTGAAAATGCCCGATTGGACGCCCGATTCTTGGAGGTCGAAGGTCGACGCGCAGGCTGTTCCGTATCCGGACGCCGCCGCGGTCGAGAGCGTTTGCGCCCGTCTGCGCCAGCTGCCCCCCCTTGTAACCTCCTGGGAAATCGAGCGCTTGAAAGCGCTCCTCGCCGAGGCGCAGCAGGGCAGGCGCTTTCTCGTGCAAGGGGGCGACTGCGCCGAGACGCTCGCGGACTGCCGTTCCCCCGTCATCGCGAACAAGCTGAAGATCCTGCTTCAGATGTCGCTCGTGATGGTGCACGAGGGCAAACGCCCGGTGATCCGCGTAGGTCGCTTCGCGGGGCAGTACGCGAAGCCGCGGAGCAAGGCTACCGAGGCCAAGGAAGGCGTGGTGCTGCCGAGCTACTTCGGCGACATGATCAACCGCGCCGACTTCAACGACAGGGGCCGGCGGCCCGATCCGGAGAACCTCCTCGTGGCGTACAGCCACGCGGCGATGACCCTGAACTTCGTTCGCTCCCTATCGGCCGGCGGGTTCGCCGACGTGCACCACCCGGAGTACTGGGAGCTCTCCTTCTTCCGCGGCGCCAACGTCCACGACGCGCTCCGTCAGGAATACGAGCGGACCACCGCGCAGCTCGCCGAGGCCCTGCGCTTCATGGAAGCGCTCGGCGAAATGAGCATCGAAGAGCTCACGCGGGTCGACTTTTACTCGAGCCACGAGGGGCTGAACCTCCATTACGAGTCCTGCCAGACGAGGCAGGTGCCGCGCCGCCCCGGCTCCTACGACCTCACCACCCATTTTCCCTGGATCGGCGAGCGGACGCGTGCGCTCGACGGCGCTCACATCGAGTTCTTCCGCGGCGTCGCGAACCCGCTCGGCGTCAAGCTCGGGCCGAGCGTCTCGACCGACGACGCGCTCAAGCTCATCGATGTGCTCAACCCGCAGAACGAGCCAGGCAAGATCGCCCTTATCACCCGAATGGGGGCGAGCCGGGTCGGCGACGTTCTGCCGGCGCTCGTCGAGGCGGTTCGGCGGTCCGGAAAGGTGGTCCTTTGGGTGTGCGATCCGATGCACGGCAACACCCAGGTCGCGCCATCGGGGCTCAAGACGCGGGATTTCGACGACATCCTGCGGGAGGTCGAGCTCACGTTCGACGTCCACGAGGCCTGCGGGACGTGCCTCGGCGGGGTCCACTTCGAGATGACCGGCGAGGACGTGACCGAGTGCATCGGCGGCGCGGCCGGGATCACGGTCGGCGACCTGGACAAAAACTACGCGACGGCTTGCGATCCTCGCCTCAACTACCGGCAAACACTCGAGATGGGCTTCCGCATCGCCAAGCGCCTCGGCGCGCACGCCACCCGGTCGAAACCTCCGCCCCCGCCGACCCCGCCGAAGCCGCGCTGACCGCCTTCGTCGGGGTGCGTCGTCCGAACTCTCCCTTCGGTCGAGCGTGCGGACGACCTACCAGGCAAGCCGCTCGGCGATCTGGACGGCGTTGAGGGCCGCTCCCTTGCGCAGGTTGTCGCTGACGACGAAGAGATTGATCGCGCCCTCCACGGCGAGGTCGTTGCGAATGCGCCCGACGTAGACGGCGTCCGTCCCCGACGCGTGCACCGGCTGCGGGTTCTTGCCGGGCGTGTAGGAGCCGCCGACGAGGACCACCCCGGGCGCGTCGCGCAGGAGTCGCTTGGCTTCGTCCGCGCGCATAGGGCGGTGGAATTGCACGTGTATCGCCTCGGAATGCCCGTTGAGGACAGGCACGCGCACGGTGGTGGGCGAGACGCCGATCGAGGCGTCCCCCAGGATCTTCCGCGTCTCGTGGACGATCTTCGTCTCCTCCTCGGAGTAATCGTCGTCCCCCGCCTTCCAATCGCAGAGGACGTTGAACGCGATGGTCCCCGGGAACACCCGGCTCTCGGGCTCTCTGCCCTCGAGCGCGGCGCGCGTCTGCGCGAGGAGCTCCTCCACCGCGGCGTGCCCCTTACCGCTCGTCGCTTGGTACGTCGAGACGACGATGTGCTTGATGCGGGCCGCGTCGTGCAGGGGCTTGAGCGCGACCACCATCTGAATCGTGGCGCAGTTGGGGTTGGCGATGATCCCCTTCGGCCGTTCGGCCGCCGCGGTCATGTTCACCTCGGGGACGACGAGCGGGACCTGGGGGTCCATCCGCCATGCGCTCGAGTTGTCGATCACCACGGCGCCGGCGGCGGCGGCCACCGGACCGTACTCGCGCGACACCGATGCGCCCGCGCTGAAGAGCGCCACGTCCACGCCCGCAAAAGCCTGCGCGGACACCTCGGCCACCGCCACGTCGCCGCCCGCGAACGGCAGCTTCGTCCCGGCGCTCCGTTGGCTGGCCAGCGCGACGACGCGCTTCACCGGGAACCGACGCTGCTCGAGCACACGGAGCATCTCGCGACCGACGGCGCCGGTCGCGCCTACGACGGCGACGACTTGAGGAGACATGGGGCAGACATTGGCTCATCTCGGCCCGTCGATCCACTGCGACGGCAACGCCCTGCTAGTATCGATGAGTGAAGGGGTGGCTCGTCGTCGTCTTCTTGGGCGCCTGCGCGCGGACGCCGGCGTGGCCGACGCCCGTCGTACAGCGCGGCGCGCTTCGAGAAGCCGGCCTGCGCGCGCCGGAGGACCCCACGGTCCGCGGAGCGCGGCTCTTGCCGGACCGCCTGGACGAGGCACGGGTCTGGGGCGTCGAGCCGGGCGGCGGAGTGCGGGCCATCGTCTCGGGCGTTCGCGTCGTCTCGTTCGCCAACGGGTCGATCGTCGGCGCCCCGGTGCGTCTACCCGGCAACCCGTCGGACGTCGTCGAGCTCCCCGAGCGCCTCGGCGGCGGATTCCTCTTCCCGGTCCAGGAGCACCTCTGGCGGTCCGAGTCCTGGCTCGGGCCCGTGAAGCCCATCCTGACGGCGCCCTTCTCGATCGCGCAGGCGATGCTCGGCCTCGATCGCGCCTACGTGCGCTCGGCGCAGGGAACGCCCATCGCGTTCGACCCGAGGACGGGCGCGCCGCTCGATCTCGGCCCGGTGCCACGATCGCCGCACCTCGGACGGATCGCGGCGATCGATGGGTGGCGCGCCGTGGCGATCGCGGACCTGCAGGGCGTCGTGGCCACGCTGGACGCCGGCTCGACGTGGCGCCGGATCGCGTTGCCGATCGACCCGACCCACGTCGTCGCGCTCGAAGATCGCTTCGCCATCGGCGGCCTGGACCCGACGCGCACGATGCAATGGTGGGAGGTTCGCTCCGACGGGCAAACGGGGTGGCTGGCCGCGCCGCCGACCGCGGGAGAGCCGGCGCCGACCGCTCCCCCCACGTCCGATCCTCTCGCCCGCGCATTCGGACCGCGACCGCTCGCGACCGCCGTCGCCGACGGATGGCCGCTCGCCGACGGCACCGCGCTGGTCGCGCGAGACGGCGCGCTCGGCCGGGTGCGCATCTCGGACGGCACGCTCGTCGAGGCGGTCCCCGGCGCGTTCGGCCTTCGGCCGGCCCGCTGCCGCGCGATCCCGATGGGACACCCGGGGGATCCGACCGCGTTCGGATTCGTGTGCGGCGAGCCGCGAGCCACCACTGCCGTCTATCGCTGGGACCCGGCGCGGGCGCGCATGGTGGAGCTCCGTCGTTTCGACGATCCCCGCCAGGTCCTCGCTTCGGGCAACGGCGCGCTCGCCGTGCGGGGTGGGTGTTCCGCGGACGCGAGCGGCGCCACGAGGGGAGACGACCAGGCGTTCTGCTTGCTCCCCTCGGGGGGCGCCTGGAGCGAGATGCACCTTCGCGGCGAGGACGTCGACCGCGCGCGCCTCGTGGTCCTTTCGGACGGTCGAGTGGCGCTGGTCCGGCCGCCCCGGGACGGAGAGCTTTCGTCGGCGGGCCTGACCCTCACCAACGGGGTCCAGGCCGTGACCTATCCGCTGTCGATCCCGCCGCTCGCCGGGGACGCGGCGCGGGCGCTTCGCCTCGGGCTCTGGATGGACGGCTTCGAAGAGCGACGGCCGGGCGTCCTCGGCGGGTGGGTGGACGCCGGCGGCTCCGTCGTCGGTCTGGAGATCGGGCTCGACGGCGCGGTGCGCGTCGGAGAGTTCATTCGGGACGCGGGCGCCCCGATCGTCTCGGGGCGGTGGGGGTTCGGGTGGACGGCGTCCCGGCGGGGGTTCGAGACGACCGACGGCGGCATGACATGGGCGAAGCAGATCGAGCTGCCCGACCCCATGAGCGCGGCGGGTGCGGGGCCGGAGCGCGCCTGCGGACCCATCGGCTGCCTCGTCGCCGGCTGGCTCCGCGTGGGATGGGGCGAGGTCGAGCTCACGTCGACTCCCGAGCCCCCGCCCACGATGTCGCTCGGGGCGAACCGAACGTCTGCGGCCCTTCCGCTCGACTGCGAGCCGGTGGCGGCGCGATCCGACCCGAGGGGGGACGTGCCCGTCGGGGTCGTTCGAGCAGCCGGCCGCTCGTGGTCCATGACCGTGACGCTGGGACCTGTGTCCGGGCCGGTCTCGTCGTTTCCGCCGTTCTTCGGGCGCAGCGCTCCGGCCGTGCCTCCCGACGCCGTGGGCGTTTGGCGCGAGGTCGGCGGGGGACCGGACAAGCCGCTCCGGCCGATCGCGCTCGCCCATCTCTACGCGTGGGGGCCGCGGAGCGGTGAGTGGGACCAGCTCGGTCGCTGGCAGATTCGGTGGCAATGGCCATGGGGGAGCGCGGGCGAGACCCGCTCGTCCACTGCGGCGCGCCCGCCGTGGTCGGACTTCGATGCGGCCCGGCGAACCCTCGGCGCGTGGGGGAGCATGGCGCCGGGCGACGACGCGGACCACGCGCTGCTCTTCGCGAAGCGCTCGCAAGCGGCGGCCGGCGCGGACGTCCTCGTCCTCGAGAGCGATCGGCCTCCTGTCGAGGTGCAGCGACCGGGCGGCGACCCGTTCCCGGAGGTCGAGGCGGCGGCTCGGCTCGCCGGCCGCTGGTACGTCGCGACGACACAATCCCCCGGCGAGCGTGGCGCCACGGTGCTGTGGACGCTGGACGGGACGGCGGCCCGCGAGCTCGGGCGCGTTCCGCGCGCGGGGTTCGAGACGCGACCCCCCGTGCACCTGGCACGGCGCGGCGACGGCGCAGCCCTCGGTCTGGTCTTCGAAGGTCAGGCCGACCGTCGCGGCCCGATGCTCTGGGTCGTCGGAGTGGATCTGGAGACCGGCGCCATCGGGGACGCGGAGCCGCTCGCGCCTGCGGACTTGTCCGACCGGGCAGTCTCGATTTGCTCGGGCGACGACGGAGGATGGGAGGTCGATCTGCCCTACCCGTCGGCGGTCAAGCTTCGAACGAGCAATGGCTGGAGCGCCGGATTGCAATCGACGATGGCGCGCATGCGGATCTCGTCGGACCACGCTTGCGTCGAGCGACTCCTCGGGTCCGCCGATGCCTTCGCGACCACGGAGCCGAGCTCCCCCGGAGGTGCGCTGCGAAGCAATCCGCCCCTCGGCGCGCGCAGCGTCGAGGTGAGTCTGCTAGCCGCCCGCACCCGGACTCTCCTGCGCTGTTGGAGGCGGTAGCCGGGGCGTCGATCAAGGCGCTGCACGACCCGTCGTCGTGCAGACGCGAGTGCCGGCGCCTTTCAAACTTGCACGGCGAGGGCCTCGCGAAGCGGGGTTTCTCGAGCAACATGCATGGCATACAGACTGCAATGTATTCGTGTGCCCGTGTGGAGTGAGGCTGCCCCCCCGGCCCCTCTGCGCGGGCACTATTTTTTCGTCGTCGGGCCAGCCGCTTCTCGCGAGGCGTAGAGAGCGGCGAGACTCCCGAACACAGCGGCTCCATCGGCCGACGTGACGTCTCAAGGGTCCAAGAGGACCACCGGCGGCCCCGGATCGAAGACGAGGACCCGGTCCCCATCGAAGCGGGCGACGTAGCAGCGCTGGTCGTCGCAAAGCCCGAGCGGCAGGACGAGGCGACCGGTCCGCAGGTCGAAGACGTACCCGTGCATCGGGCAGCTCACGCAGGCGCCCTCGCGGTCTCCCTCGCTCAGGCTGGCCCCGGCATGGTTGCAGGCGTCTTCGATCGCACACGGGGCGCCGTCGACGATGGCCACCAGCACGTGGAACGGCGGATGGTCGATCCGGACCAGGGCTCCACGGTCGAGCGCTTCGCGCGGAACGCTGCCGATGAGCTTCAAGGCACCTCCCTGGTCCGGATGCTCGAGCGAAGCGAGAGAGCGGACCAAGACGCTAGACTAGCGGGCCACGCCGAGCGCGGCGTAAATCACGGCTTCGTCCACGTCCCCGCCCGCGAGGGCCACCGTCTCCACTCGCGAGCCGTGGGAGCGATCCCCCCGCGCGGTCATGCACGCGTGGGAAAGGACGATCCTGCAAGCCGTCCACCGCGGCGAGAGATGCTTCTGCAGCGCCGAGACGACGCGTTCGCCGATCTCCTCTTGCAACGCGAGGCGCCGGGAGAACGCGTGCAGGACGCGCGGGACGATGCCCACGCCTACCACGTGCTCCTCGGGCGCGAACGCGACCGTGGCGGTCCCGACGGAAGGCATGAGGTGGTGAGGACACGTCGTCGCCAGCGCCACGTCGCGGACGACCACGAGCTCGGTCCGGGCGGCGAACACGTTCTTGGACAGGAGGGCGTCGACGTCGACGTCGTATCCGGCCAAGAGCTCGTCGGCGAACGCCGCGGCGACCCTCGCGCCCGTCCCCGCGAGCTCTGGCTCGCGATCCGGATCGCGCCCGAGCGCGCGCAAGAAGGCGTCGATGGACCGAGCGGCGGCGTCGCGATCCACGGAGTGCGCTTTCAATTGAGGTGGCGATGACGCATCGTTGGCTCGATGGGTCTCCGTCCCGAGAAGCCCTCGTCGAGGCTGTGGTAGTGGGCGATCGTGTCCTCCCCGTACTTCCAACAAAGCCACACGAGCTTACCGTCCACGCGGCCGTAGAAGTCGACCAGCCCGAGGCGTGGGTCCTTGAGCACCGCACCCATCTCGGCGAGCTCGTTCCACGCGTCCTGGTATCGGCGCACGCGCTCGAGGAGCTCGCGCTTGAGGTCGCGGACCGGCCGCGTGTCCTCGTCGTCGAGCTGAATCGTATCGGGCACCGCACCGAGCATCGTGCCGAGGCGCTCGAGTCGCTCTTCGATCTCGCACCGGCGATCCATCTGCGTGGATATCAACGTCTTGAGGCGCGGCAAGAGCGCATTCGCCGCCTCGAGCGTGAGGACCTCCGGCGCCGGGGACATCCGTTTATGATGGAATTGACGACCCGCCGCGTCAACGGCCAGGACGACTCGACCGTGTACCGTGACGCCGGCTCACGCCGGCAAGAAGTTGATGAAGAGCCGCGTGAGAAAGTAGTCGGCCACGAGGATGGCAATCGAGACGACCACCACCGTCCTCGTCGTGCTCTGCCCGACGCCCTCCGTCCCGCCCTTCGTCGTCAGCCCGAAGTGACAACCGACGATGGCGATGATGAAACCGAAGATCGGCGTCTTCGCCAGACCCGAGAAGAGGTCGGTCAAGAGCACCGTCTCGAGCGAGGTCTGGAAGAAGAGACGGGGCCGGATGTCGTATTCCATATCGCAGACGAAGAGCGCCCCGAGGGTCCCGAGCGTGTCCGCAAAGACGCTCAGGAAGGGCATCACGATCATCGCCGCGACGAGCCGGGGCAGCACGAGCTTCTTTGCCGGGTCTCCGCCCAGCGCACGGATGGCGTCGACCTGCTCGGTGACGTTCATCGCGCCGACCTCGGCGGCCATCCCGCTGCCGATCCGCCCCCCGACGATGACGGCGGTGAGCGTCGGACCGAGCTCCCGAAGGAACGCGAGGACGATGACGCGGGGGATGTACTCGACGCCCCCGAAGCGCTGCAGTCCGAACGCGAACTGGATCGTCATGACCATCCCGATGAAGACGGACGTGACGGCGACGATCCCCAGCGAGCGAACGCCGAGGGACTCTATCTGATAGATGGTCGAAGTGATCTCGAGCGGCCGGCGCGGCAGAAATCGGAGCGCGCGCACGGCCAGCGAGCCGACGTCGCCCATGTGCTCGACGAAGGTCTCGAACCGCACGACCCACTGCTTGAGCAGAGGGACGGCCACCGGGGGCGGCGGCAGGTACGAGGGGGTTCCCGTCGCCGGCGGAACGGACGGCGGCGGCTCGGGGATCAAGGGTCCCTCGAGACGGCGCGCGCCCCGCCCGTGCCCTCGCTCGCGCGCAAGCCGAGGGCGAAGCGCTCGAATCGGGCGGCGCCGTCGGCGAAGCGGGACGGGTCGGCGACGTAGACGAGGTCGTAGACGCAGCCGTCCTTCTTCATCACGTAGATGTCGTACTGCATCGGCACGCCGTCGAGCTTCGCGTGCATCCGGGTGTGGAGGGCCTCGCGCCGGTCGAAGGGCAGCACGTCCTGACTTTCCACCTCGCGCTCCGTCGTGCCCATGATGAGGTGGTCGGTCAGCACCGAGAGCGGCGCGTCGTCGTCTCGCACGTTGCACCGCACGTCGAAGAGCGCGGACCCGTCGTGAGCGTCGTCCCGAAACGCGAGGTCTGCGCCGTCCACCGCGACGCGCCTCCAATCCGCCGGCACGGGCCCGATCTCGACGCGCACGTCGCCCTTGCGAAACACGCCTTCGTCGAACGACTCGCCGTGCGCACACGCCAGGGCGAAGGGCAAGAGGGCCACGAAGCGCAGACGGCGCATGGGAACGACTTTCCATACCATGCGTCGTGTCAAATCCGTCCGACGAGGGTATGAAGGGGTCGCTGAGCGGTCTTCCCCTGCCCCATGAGTGACATCCGTTTGTACGACACCATGACGCAGCGGCTCGAGCCGCTGGCGCCGAGGGTGCCCGGCCAGGTCGACGTCTACGTCTGCGGCCTCACGACCTACGACCACGCCCACGCCGGGCACGCGCGCACGTACGTGGCGTTCGACGTCCTCGTCCGGTTTTTGCGCGCGACGGGCCTGCGCGTCACGTACGTCCGCAACGTGACGGACGTCGATGACAAGATCCTCAAAAGGGCCCTCGAGAGGGGCAAGGCGCCGCTCGAGTTCTCGGCGGACATGTCGCGCCTGAACGACGACGAGCTTCGCGCCGTCGGATGCGCGGACCCGGACTTCGAGCCGAAGGTGAGCGAGACGATCCCCGAAATCCTCTCGCTGATCGACGACCTCGTGGCGAAGGGGGTGGCCTACGCCGCCAAGACGGACAAGGGGACCGACGTCTATTTCTCCGTCCGCGCTTTTCCGGGTTACGGCAAGCTCTCCCACCGCAATGTGGACGAGCTCTTGAGCGGCGCGCGCGTCGAGCCCGGTGACGCCAAGCGGGATCCGCTCGATTTCGCGCTATGGAAGGCGGCCGGCGAGGGCGAATGGGGGTGGGACAGCCGCTGGGGCAAGGGACGCCCCGGCTGGCACATCGAATGCTCGGCCATGGCCGCGAAGACGCTCTCGCCGCATTTCGACGTCCACTGCGGCGGGATGGATCTCAAGTTCCCCCACCACGAGAACGAGATCGCCCAGAGCGAGGCAGCGTGGGGAGAGCCCTTTGCCCGAATCTGGATGCACGCGGGCTTCTTGAACGTCGACGCCGAGAAGATGAGCAAATCGCTCGGCAACTTCGTCACGATCGCCCAGATCCTCGAGCGCAACGACGCGGAGGCCCTACGGTACTTCCTGCTCGGGGTGCACTACCGCATGCAGGTGAATTTCGACGTCGAGAGGCTGACCGGCGGACGCGTCATCTTCCCCGGCCTCGACGAGGCCGAGAGGCGCGTCGAGTACCTCTACTCCACGCGCGAAGCGCTCGCGGGGGTCGCCTCGGGGGCGAGCCCCGACCCGGCGGGCGAAGGGTCGCTGGCCAAGACGGTCCGCGACGCGCGCGATCGGGTGATGGCCGCCCTCGAGAACGACCTGAACACGTCCGTCGCCCTGAGCGTCGTCGCCGAGCTCGCGCGCGCCGGCAACGAGATCGTCTCTCAGGCCGCCAAGGCCAAGAAGGACCCGCGCGCGACCGCCTCGGCGCGGGGCCTCGCCGCCGCCGCCGTCGCCGCCCTCGACAGCTGCTGCGCGCCGATGGGCCTCATGCAGGCCAGCCCGGCGACGTTCTTCGCGCGGTCTCGGACTCGGCGCCTTCTCGCGCGGGGGCTCGACGCCTCGACCATCGAGGCGAAGGTCGCGGAGCGCAACGAGGCCCGCGCCGCCCGCGACTTCGCGCGTTCGGACGCCCTGCGCGCGGAGCTCGCGCGGCTGGGGGTGGAGCTGCAGGACGTCGCCGGTGGGGCCACGACCACCTGGAAAGTGGTGATCTGAAGCCGTGCGCGCCCGCGAGTCCGTCGCCTGGCTCCTCGCGCTCGTCTCGTGGCTCTCGTGTCCAGCCTGCAAGGCGCGCGCGGTCACTGCCACGTCCGACGCGGCCGACGAGGCGTCGGAGACCGACGAGGTCCTCGCAGCATCGACCGCGTCGGCCGACGCCGCGGCCCCCCGGATGGCGGCCGCGCTCAAGTACGACACGCCCATCTTCAACCGGCCGGAGTTTCCTCCCAAGGACCCGACACGCACCGCCGACGAGAAGGCGCAGGCGATCCGCCTCGGCTCGCTGCGCAAGGGGCAGCGCGTCTCCGTCAAGGGGGACGCCGGCAAGGGCGGAGGCTGCTCCGAGGGGTGGGTCGAGCTCGCGGGCGGCGGCTTCGTGTGCAATCGCTTCCTGACGGCAGACTTCACGCTGAAGGAGCTGCAGAGCGCGCCGCACCCGCCGTACGAGGACCGGCCGCTGCCGTACGACTACGGGTTGAACCTCACCAACGGGACGCCCATGTACCGCCGAGCGCCGCTGCGACGCGAGCGCGCCGTCTACGAGAAGGGCCTGCTCGTGAAGGGCAAGACCGAGGAGGACCGCGCGGAGGCGGCGAAGGAGATCACCGCCGAGAAGGGCGAGACCCCCTGGTACCTGTCGGAAAAATCGCAGCGCGCCAACGTGACGCTCGACGATCTCAAGGGCGAATCGGCGCTCGTCGAGCAGCGGATGGTGCGCGGGTTCTACGTCGCCCTCGACCAGGAGGTGCACGCGTTCGCGGGCAAGTTCTGGCGGACGACGCGCGGCAGCTTCATTCCGTTCGATCACATCCTCGTCCACAAATCGACGACCGAGTTCGAGGGCGTCTGGGTGGGCCACGACGACGAGCCGCGCAAGCTCCCCCTGGCGTTCGTCCTGCGACCGATCGGCGCGCGCGAGTACCGGTTTCCCACCGAGGGGCAGGCGCCCGCGCGAGGGGCCGACCGGGTGCCGCGCTTCACGATCGTGGCGCTCACCGGCAAGCACGTCGTGTTCGAGGAGCGCAACTACTACGAGTCGACCGAGGGTTACTGGCTCCGCGATCTCGACATCACGATGACCAAGCCGGGCCCGCCCCCGGCGGATCTCGGCAGCGGCGAAAAGTGGATCGACGTGAACGTCTCGGCGCAGAGCCTCGTCGCGTTCGAGGGCACCAAACCGGTCTTCGCGACGTGGGTGTCGACGGGGAAGCGCAACCCCCAGGACGAGGCGAAGGACCACCCGACCCCCGTCGGCTCGTTTCGCATTCGCGAGAAGCACGTGGCGACGACGATGGACGACGACAGCGCAACCGACGGGCCCTACTCCATCGAGGACGTTCCCTGGGTGATGTACTTCGAGAAGGGGTACGCGCTCCACGGCGCGTTCTGGCATTCGGCCTTCGGGCGCGAGCACAGTCACGGCTGCGTGAACATGACGCCGCACGACGCCAAGGAGCTCTTCGGCTGGGTCGGGCCGACGCTGCCGCCCGGCTGGCACGCGGTGAGGGGAACGGCGGCGAACCCCGGCACGCGGGTGATCGTGCACGAGTGAGCGTGGGCGCAGGCGCGGGAAGAGAGGAGGAGTATCTCGCGAGCGGGTGACTTTGACGCGGCGTCCCGCGATGCTCCGCGCGCGCAGCGCGAGTGGAAGATTCTTCGGCCTGGGCTTGCGAGGGGCGTCCGGTAACCTGCCGCCTCGTGGCGCTCGCGAAGTACCGAGATCGAGAGACGAGCAGCGCATCGACGGGGGGCGGCCATCTCGGCGCCAACGCGGGCTTCGGGTGGGCGCTCGCGGCGTCGGTGCTCGCTCTCGTCGGCATCGGCGGCGTCGTCGCGTTCGCGATCGGCTACTGCGTCTGGTGGATCATCCGCGGGCTGTAGTCCGCAAGCTCGAGCGAAGCGAGAG
>DATGJA010000582.1:0-12162 GCA_035295445.1 Polyangiaceae bacterium
ACGCGCGCGTCGTGTTGGCTCGGACGTCCGAGCCGCCTTGCTTCTCCGTCATCCCCATCCCCACCGTGACGCCGCTCTTGAGGGCCGCCGGCGCCGAGCGCGGGTCGTACGTCGTCGACAAGACGCGCGGCAGCCACTCGGCGGCGAGCTCCGGCTGATGCCGAAGCGTCGGCACGCAGGCATAGGTCATCGTGAGGGGACAGCCCGTGCCCTGGTCCGCCTGGTTGTGCAGATACGCAAGGGCCATGCGGGCGACTTGCGCTCCGGGCTGGCCCTCGTGCCGCCAGCCGAAGCTCGGGACCCCACGGGCGATCGCCTCGGCCATCAGGCGGTGATAGGCGGGATGGAACTCGACCTCGTCGATCCGGTGGCCGTAGCGGTCGAACGCCCTGAGCTTCGGCCGGTTCTCGTTCGCCGCGAAGCCTGCCTCGGCGAGGTCGCCGCCGACCCGACGTCCGTACTCGGCGAGGTCGGCCCCGGCCCACCCGCCTCCTTCTCGCGAGACGGCCTCCCGCAGCGGCAGGTCGGTCGCCCACGCGTCGAAGGGAACGAGCGGCGGAGGTTGGTTGTCGACCCGATGCGTGAGGAAGGAGTTGCGGCGAGGCTGCACCATAGTCCCGAGTGTGCCTCGTCAGACGAGCGGCGTCCTCTCTCCGGGGTTCGAGAGCACGACCTGGTGGCGGGCTCGCGTGACCGCCACGTAGAGCGCTCGGCGCGCCGCGGGAGTGTCGGGGTAGTCGGTAGCGGTGGCGTCGGGGACGACCACGAAGTCGAACTCGAGGCCCTTGGCCTCCTCGACCGTCGTCACTTGAACCGGCCCGCGCGCGAGGAAGCGTCCGTCGAACACGACGCGCGTCGGGACGGTGAGCCGAAGCCGGTCGGCGAGCCGGCGGGCCGTCCGCGGGGTGTGGCAAAGTACGACGATCGACGCGCGGGGGTCGCTACGCCGGAGAGCTTGGAGGGCGTGGCCGAGCTCTCGAGCGAGCTCGGTCTCGTTCGCGAAGGTCGCGATCGGCGGGCTCGTGGGGAGCCGTTTCCCCTCGCGCAGGATGCCTCGCGCCAGCGCGACGACCTCGGGCGGACACCGGTAGCTGATGTCGAGCCGCGCGGTCGTGTGCTCCGCGCAGCCGAGTTCGCCCATCACGACCTCCCAGCCCCGGAATCGCGTCGTCGCGCCTGTTTGCTGATCGGCGTCTCCTGCCACGACGAGCGTGCCGCCCGGGGCCAGGCTGCGACCGAGCAGATTGAGCTCGAGCGGCGCGAACTCCTGCGCCTCGTCCACGAGGAGCGTGTCGTATCGCTTGGGCGGGACCTCGCGCTTCGACAGCGCCGACGCGCGGATGCGGTCGATCTCGAACAGGACCGCGTAGTCCTCGACGTCGACCGTGGATGCGTCGGCGGACGACGTCCCCTCGTCGAGCTGGCGCCGATCCACCGCCTTCAGCCGCGCCTTGTCGGTGACGTGGGCCCACTCCTCCTCTGCGGTCAGCGCGAACTGCAGGCGGGTGTGTTCGAGGACTTCGCCTACGGCGCGGGCCGGGAGATCCTCGGACGCTCGGACGACCGCCTCGACCAGCCGCCGATCGCCGAAGAGGTGCTGCAGGTCCGCTCGCCGCGCCAGGGCCCGTGAACGTACGCGGGGTCCGTCGCGATCGTCGTCCACGCGCCCGGCGGGCCGCCTCGCGACCGCGGTCAACGCGCCGCGCAGCGCTGGGTCGCGCTTGAACCGCGCCACGAGGTGGGGCGCGAGCTCGCTCTCTCGCCGCGGCAGGTCGCGAAACGCGCGGCGTGCCTGAGCGGCCGCCCAGGCGTCGTAGGTGCGAGCTTCCACGTCCACGCCCAAGCGCCGCAGGACGGGTTGCATCAGCCGCGCGAGGCCCTCGGCAGGGACCACCACCGCGGTACGCATCCGCGCTCGCTCCGCGCCCCGTTCGCGCCACAAGTGCGCCAGACGATGGAGGGCCACGGTCGTCTTGCCGTGGCCCGCCTCGCCGAGCACGAGCAACGCGCGCCCTTCGGGCAGCGCCACCGCGGAGCGCTGCGCCGGGTCGAGCGTGACGTCGATGAGCGACTGCGGCCGCGCTCGAACCCCGCGCGGCCGCGGCCTGAACTCAATCAGAACGCTGCGCCGTCTTTCGCGAGCGCAGCAAAGGCGCCCGCGTCCTTGGCGCTCAGCCCCTCGGGCGCCGCGCCGCCGTCCTTGGCCAGCAGCATGGTTCCGCCGGCATCCTTCGCCGAGACCAACGCTCCGCCGGCGTCCTTCGCGCCTACCGCGAGAGCCTCGACCGACGAGCCGGCGTCCTTGGCGAACTCGGGGGCGGCACCCGCGTCCTTGGCGACCAGCACGCCGCCAGCATCCTTCGCCGTCAGCGCGACGAAGGCACCGCCGTCCTTGGCTGCCGTCACGTCCGACGACCCCAGCGACTCCGCGCTGGCGCTCGCAGTGCCGACTGCCGCCGCGATGACCAGAGATGCGAAGCCGACGATGACCGTACGCGAAACGCTCTTCATGACGAGACCTCCACGAGGGGGACAGGGGGCGACCAGCGCCGGGGAAGCCTTAAACACGCGATTGTCTCGGTCGTCAACCTCGCAGCGCGTGACATCCAATGAGCCAGGATGTCTTCGCTCGCGCTGGACTGTTCGGTCCCGTGCCGCTCGCTTCGACGACCCCCTCCCCCATCTCGGCCCATCTCGCCTCTATCCCCTTCGCTCGTGCGCGCGGAAGATCTCCCCGCTCCCGTCGATGAGCACTACGCTGCGGCGCATGGACTGGGTCAATACCGTCACGGGCCGCGTTCGCCCCGAGGATTTGGGGACGACGCTCGTCCACGAGCACCTCCTCATCGGCTATCCGGGCTGGCAGATGGACGCGCTGGCGCCGAGGTTCCGGCGCGCCGAAGCGCTCTCGCGCGGCGTCGACCGCATGCAGGAGCTTCGCGCGCTCGGCGTCGCGACGTTCGTCGACCCATGTCCGATGGACCTCGGGCGGGACGTCGACTTCATGGCCGAGGTCGCCCAGCGCTCGGGCGTCCACGTCATCTGCGCGACGGGGGCCTACAAGCAGAACGAAGGCGTGACGTACACGTTCAACGCGCTCCCCGTGGAGGAGATCGAGGCCATCTACCGAAAGGAGCTGACCGAGGGGATCGGTGAGTCGGGCATCAAGCCCGGCATCGTCAAGGTGGCCACGGGCGCACACGCCGTCACCGACTACGAGAAGAAGCTCCTGACCGCCGCCGGCCGCGCGGCTGCCGCCGTAGGGTGTCCCGTGCTGACGCACACCGACGAGGCGTCGTGCGGCCTCGAGCAGATCGCCATCTTGACCGAGCAGGGCGTGCCGGCGCATCGCATCCTGGTGGGCCACTCGGACGGCCGGGACGACCACGGGTACCACGTCTCGCTGGCCGGTAAGGGCGCGTACGTCGGCTTCGACCGCTTCGGGATCGAGTCGCTCATCCCGGACGACAAGCGCGTCGAGAGCGTGTGCAAGATGGTCTCCGCCGGACACGTGCGCTCGATATGCCTGTCGCACGACGCTGTCTGCGCGAGCTGGCTGGGTCGCCCGATCTTCGGCGGCCACATGATCGTGACGCCGGCTCAGATCGAAGCCGCGCTCCCCAACTGGAACGCGACGCACATTTTCAAACATATCGTTCCCCGGCTCAAGGAGCGCGGCGTTACGGACGCGGACATCCGCACGATCTTCGTCGAGAACCCGCGGCGCTATTTCCGCGGAGAGGAGTCCCCGCTGCTCAAACAGTGAGGGAAAACGCGATATCCCGTATACTTCCCTATTGGGGAGATGCCAGCGACGCCCGACGACGACAAGGCCGATGACGCGGCGCTCGCCGCGAAGGTCGTCGCCGAGCAGGTCAGGGGACTCTACACGAAGGCGGCGCTGCCTTTTCTCACCGTCATCGTCAACTCGTCGATCCTGGCCTACGTCCTGTGGGATCCGCGCGCCGCGGCGCCGACGAGCGTCTGGCTCGTCGGCATTTACGCGGTGACCGCCGCTCGGGTCGTGCTCCTGCGCGCGTTCGGAGAGCGTTCGCTCCAGGTCGACCAGGCGCGCCGCTGGGGGTGGCTCTTCACGGTGGGCTCGGGCCTGAACGGGATCGTCTGGGGGGCCTCGGCCCTGGTCCTCTACCCGGCGGGCGCGGTGGTCCTTCAGGCGGTCATCCTGCTCGTGCTGGGCGGCATGATCGCCGGGGCTGCGGCCTCCGCCGCCACGTTCTTCCCCGCGTTCCTCGCCTTCACGGCGCCGGCGATCGTCCCCATCACCGTGCGCCTGCTCGCCGAGGGGGACAAGGTCCACCTCGCCCTCGGCGCGATGGCCGCCCTCTTCGGCCTCGCCATGTCGCGCATCGCCTGGGAGGGCGGTCGCAGCCTCGTGACCTCGGCGCGACTGCGATTCCGGAACGCGGCGCTCGTGGACGACCTTCGCGATACGCGAACGCGGCTGGCTTCGAGCAACGCGGATCTCGAGCGCCGCGTGAGCGAACGGACGATCGAGCTCTTGGCGACGCTCGAGCAGGCGAGGCAGGCCGAGGAGGCCCTCCGTCGTCAGAAGGAGTTCCTCCAGAAGATCTTCGATCACAGCCCGATCATGCTCATTCTCTACGACGCTGACGGGAAGGTGGAGCTCATCAACCGCGAGGTCGAGCGCCTGCTCGGCTGGTCGCTCGAAGAGCATCGCTCGCTCGAGCTGGGCGAGCACCTCTTCCAGGATCCGGTGCAGCTCGACCTCGCGCGCAAGCACTTCGCGGCGGGGGCGTCGACGTGGGCGGACTTCACCATCACGACCAAGGGCGGCCGGCAGCTCTTCACGAGCTGGGCGAACGTGCGCATGTCCGACGGGATGGTCATCGGCATCGGCCAGGACGTCACCGAGCAGCGCAAGGCGCGGGACGCGCTCGTCCTGTCGGCGCGGATGGCGTCGGTCGGAACACTCGCGGCGGGCGTCGCCCACGAGATCAACAACCCGCTCGCCTTCGTGCTGAGCAACATCGAGTTCACGGCGACGGCCCTGCGTGCGGCGCTCGCCGAGGTGTCCTCCGGCGCGCCCGGCGCGGCCACCCCGGACGTCTGCGCGAGGCCGTCGACGCGATCGGCGACGCGGCCGCCGGGGCCGAGCGCGTCCGCAACGTGGTCCGCGACCTCCGGACGTTCTCGCGGGGCGTGGACGACTCCGGCGCCCCCGTCGACCTGCGCGAGGTCCTCGAGACGTCGATCCGAATGGCGCAGACCGAGCTCCGCCACCGAGCGCGGGTCGTGCGCCGATTCGAACCGGTTCCCCCCATTCGCGGGCACGGCGATCGCCTCGGGCAGGTCTTTCTGAACCTCCTGGTGAACGCGGCCCAGTCGATCCCGGAAGGTGCCGCCGAGAAGAACGAGGTGACCGTCGTGGCCCGGACCGACGGCGCCGGCCGTGCCGTCGTCGAGATCCGCGACACCGGCGCGGGCATCCCCTCGGACGTCTTGCCCCGGATCCTCGATCCGTTCTTCACGACGAAGCCGGTCGGTCAGGGCACCGGTCTGGGGCTGTCCATATGCCACGGCATCGTCACGGGCCTCGGCGGCGAGATCCTGGTGGAGTCGGCCGTCGGGAAAGGGAGCGTCTTCCGCGTGATCCTGCCGGCGACGCTGGGAGTGCCGCAGCGGGCCGTCCCTTCGTCGATCCCGCCGGACCCGGTGCGCAGGGCGCGGGTCCTCGTTGTCGACGACGAGTCGATGTTCGGAAAGGCCGTCGAGCGCATGCTCGGCGACACCCACGACGTGGTCTTCGAGAGCAAGGCGCGCAAAGCGCTGGATCGAATTTCGGCGGGCGAGGTCTTCGACGTGATTCTCTGCGACTTGATGATGCCCGACGTCACCGGGATGGACCTGGTCGAGGAGCTCGAGCGCACGCACCCGGCATCGGCCGCGCGCGTGGCGCTGACCACGGGGGGCGAGTTCACCGATCGGGCTCGCGAGTTCCTCAGGAGGTCGCGCAACCGCCGTATCTCCAAGCCCTTCGCCAAGCTCGAGTTGGATCGGCTCCTCGCGTCGATGCTGCGCGATGGTCGCTAGCGCCCCACCCTCCCGCCTGGCGACGGCCTGGCGAGCGGCGTGGGCCGACGCCGGCCTGCGCGGTCAGCTCGTCGCCACGCCGGTGGCCCTCGTCGTCACTCTGGGAGTCTTGGCGAAGTTCCTCGCGCGGATCGAGGATCGGCCCGGGGTGCTCCTGTCCGACCCGGTCTTGTCCGCGGTGAAGCCGCACGATTCGACGTGGCTGGTCTTCGGCGTGCTGTATGCGTCGGTGGTTGTCAGCCTCGGCGTCCTTGCGTTCCACCCGAGGGCGGCCGTCGTGGGCATTCAAGCGTACGTCGTCATGATCTGGGCGCGCATGATCGTCATGTACGTCACGCCGCTCGACCCGCCGCTCGACGCCATCGCCCTTCGCGACCCCATCATCGAGATCCTCGGGACCGGACGGGAGCTGACGCGCGACCTCTTCTTTTCCGGCCACACTTCGACCCTGTTTCTGCTGTTTCTTGGCGTGCCCGGTCGGCGGATCAAGGCCTTGCTCGCGGCGGGCACGATCGGCGTCGCCGTCGGCGTGCTCCGGCAGCACGTTCACTACACGGTCGACGTGCTTTGTGCGCCGCCCTTCGCGTTCGCGAGCCTGCGCCTCGTGCAGGCTTTGCACGTCCGACTGCAGGGCACCGAGCGCTAGCCGCTACTGGCCGAAGTCGCCCGCCTCGACCCACTCCATCCGCGCGAGCGGTTCGTCGCTCCGGTAGACCACGAGCGGCGCCAGCGCGTGCGCGAGCGATCGGACCGCGGGAGGCAGCGCCTGGGCCGGGCTGCCGGTGCGATCGTCCCCCGACACGAGCTTGAGCGCTTGCTGCAGGAGCGATTCGCTCTCGTGCGGGGCCTCGACGATGGGGGCGTCGTCGGGGAGTCCCGCCTCGGCGCGGGCTGCGTCGAGGGCCTCGCGCAACCCGCCCAGGTGGTCGACGAGGCGCTTCTCGAGCGCCTGTTGGCCCGTCCACACGCGGCCTCGTCCGACCGCGTCCACGTCGGCCTTCGTCATCCCCCGTCCCTGGCTCACGCGGTCGACGAACGTGTCGTAGAACTGGTCGACCTTGTGCTCGAGTTCTCGCTCCTCGTCCGGCGTGAAGCCGCGGAAGAGCGACTCGGCGTCGGCGCGGGGCGCCGTCTTGTAGGTGTCGACGGTGACGCCGATCTTGTCGAGCAGCCCGCTCACGTCCGCCTTTCCGTAGAACACGCCGATCGATCCCGTGATGGTGAGCGGCAACGCGAAGATGTTCCGGCTCGCGCTGGCGACGTAGTAGCCGCCGCTCGCCGCGACCGCTCCCATGGAGACGATGAGCGGCTTGACCTTCCCGAGGAGCACGAGCTCCCTCCACATGACGTCGCTCGCGAGCGACGAGCCCCCGGGGCTCTCGATTCGCAGCACGACCGCGCGCACCGCGTGATCCTCGCGCAGGCGCTTGATCGTCTCGGCCATCGAGTACGAGCCGACGAGGCGCATGTCGACGAGCGGGATGTGCTGCGACCTGCCGTCGACGATGTCCCCGTCCATGTACAGGATGGCCACCTTCCCGCGCGGGCCGGCGAAGGCGCTCGGCGCCCGCGTTTCGTCGGCGTACTTGACGTACGCGACGCTCCGGCCGACGAGCTCCTGCGTCGCGTGCTCGAGCTCGTCGTCGTAGGCGAAGGCGTCGACGAACCCGGCGTCGCGCGCCTCGGTGGCGACGAACGGACCGTTCTTGGTGACCTCGATCACACGCTCCTCGGTCATGTGGCGATAGAGCGACAGGTTGCGGACGAAGACCGCCTCCTGCTGACGGAGCACGTCGATGTGATCTTCCGCGGCGACGGGGCCGGCGTGCTCGTTGGTGAACTGCTCGGGCGCGGTCTTGTGCGGCCCGATGCGGACGAACTCGGCGCGGACGCCGATCTTGTCGAGCAGGCCCTTGAGGTAGATGTACTGCGAGCGTAGGCCGGCGTATCGCACGCCGCCGGACGGCGTGACGACCGTGCGATCCGCGCTCGCGCAGACGTAGACGGCCTTGGGGCCGGCGTCCTCGAGCGAGCAGAGGACCTTCTTGCCGCGAGCCCGCAGCAGACGAATGGCGTCGGCCAGCTCCTCGGCGTGGGCGTACGACGAAGCAGGTTCCGTCCTCAACACGAGCGTGACGGCCGCGACGTCCGCCTCGGTAGCTAGCCACCACAGCCGGCGCAGAAGCGCCACGTGCTCGCGCGTCGTCGGCGTGTCCTCGAGGCGCAGCCAGACCGCCCGCGACGGCCTCGGGAGCCCGGGCTGCGTGTACCCGGAAATCGCCACGCTGACGTAGGGCGCGGCCGCGTCCGAACTGCCGGGCGCGCTGATGCCGCTTCCGAAGAGGGCGCCGCCGCCCACGGAGAGACCCTCGTAGTGCAGCTCGAGCCCCGCGGTGCCGAGGACGCCGCGCTTCGTGTCGTTCGGAAGGTGGCTCGCCTCTATCGATCCGAACGCGCGCCCGAACCCCGGGATGTCGACGCCGACGGTGCCGCGGGGGATCCACTCGGCGCCCGGGCCCCCGCCCGCTTCCCAGTATTCCGCCTCGAGGCCGATTTCGACGTTGCGCCGCCCCGTCGGGCGAAACGCGGCGGCGATGGCGTAGCGGCCGTCGAGGACGGGCAGGGGATCGGTGGTCGAGTGCGAGATCGCCGGGAGGACGGTCGGGCTCGGCCGGTTGAAGTCGCGCGCGACCGCAGCGAATCCGAAGTGCGTGTACGGCCGCCACGAGAGCGCCGCCGTGATGCCGAAGAGCCCGTCCACGTACCCGTTCTGGGAATACGAGCGCTCGAGCGAGAGGCCGAAAGACAGGCTGTCCCCGAGCCGTCCTGCCAGGCCCCACGTGGCCCACACGTAGTCTGCGCCGCGGTACGGAAACCCCGCCCCGTCGGAGTCGGCCGCGCCCCACGGCGGCTGCACGAGATCGATCCGCAAGCCCGTGGACAGGCCGAAGAAGAGCGGCGCGGCGACCTCCCACGCGTGGCCGCAGCCGAGCGTGACCGCGTCGTCGGGGCAGCGCGCCCACGTCCACCGGAGCTCGGTCGCCGGCAACCAGGCGAGATTGGCGGGGTTGGTGACGATCGCGTCCGCGGTCTCGTCGGCGGCCACGCCCCGGCCCGGGGTGGGCACGTGCGCGGCGCTGGTGGGCAGCGGGTCCGCGCGCGCCGCGCTCCCCCAGCACGCCAGGAGTCCTGCCGCCAAGGCGCCCGCCCGAGTCTTCGTGTGCATTTGCCGATTGCCTCGCCCTCAGATGAGCGTCGCCATGTCGCGAAGCGTCGCCGCCTCGGCCTCGAAGGCCTTCTTCACCTCGTTCACGATGAGCCGCTCGGCCACTTGGCGAACGACCCGCACGCGCAGGTCGAGGTTGCCCTCGACCACGCGGCGCGACCGGCCGCCCCCGAGCGGTTCGATGGTGTAGGTCCCCGCGGACGCGAAGTAGCGCCGCCATTCGGGCTTGACGTTGGGCACGATCGACCAGCGCCCGCGGTGCTTGCTCATCTCGTAGACGCTTCGCTCGTCCCACGCGCACATCTCTTGGGTGATGTACCCGCGCGCGAACTGGGGGATGCGCACGTGGGCTTGGTAGTGCCACTCGCGCTCGAGCACCCCGTCCTTCAGCGACCGCGCCCGCTCGGTGATCGTCTCGATCCCGACCGCGAGACGAAGCACCTTGGCGGCGAATTTGTCGACGAGGGTCGGGGATATGACCGCGAGCTCGAGCGCATCGAGCGGGATGTCGAACTCGTGGGCGATACGGAAGTGCACGGGGCGGGGGGGGGCAGGATAGCCCATCCGCGTCGTTCGAGTGGGCCGTAGGCTACCTTTCGAGTCGAATCATGGCCGGGCCTCTCACGGTGCTCGTGATGGTCGCCGCGGGCGAGGCGGGCGACCCGACGACGCGTTCGATGGCGCGCGCGACCCGCGCCGCGCTCGGCGCGGACGCGCGCGTGGAGCTCCGCGAGACGCTGCCGGCGGATGCTGAGGTGCCGGCGGTCGAGCGCGCGGCGCACGTCGCCGCCGTCATCGAGCTTACGTGGGCGGGCGCGCAACGAAGGCAAGCGAGCCTGCGCGTTCACGTCGCGAGCATCGGCCGGTGGATCGAGCGAACCGTCAACTTTCGCGCCTCGGACGCCCCCGCGGAGCGCGGTAGGACGCTCGGCTTCGCGGTGGCGTCCATGTTGCCGGAAGACCTGCCGGACACGGGAGCCGCGGCGGGCACCCCCTCGCCCGCCACGCCCGCGCCTGCGCCCGCGCCTGCGCCCGCGCTCGCGCCTGCGCCTGCGCCTGCGCCTGCGCCCGCGCCCGCGCCCGCGCCTGCGCCCGCGCCCGCGCCCGCGCCCGCGCCTGCGCCTGCGCCTGCGCCTGCGCCTGCGCCCGCGCCCGCGCATGCGCCCCCGACCGCGCCTTCGTCCTCGGAGTCGACCTCACGGGCTGTCTCCTCGGAGTCGCTCTCTTCGCGCACCGCGCTCGATCTCCTCGGCCAGCTCGCGACGGGCATTGGCGGCAAGGACGATGGCATCGTCAGCGGGGGTGGGGTCGCCGGTAGCTGGTTCGCCGTTCCGCAGGTTGCTCTGCGGTTGGGCGCTGGCATCCGCGCCGGTGAAGTCGACACCGCGAACGCGAGCGTGATGAACTTGTTCGCAAGCGCGGGCGCCGCGTTCTACCCCTGGCGCGCGACGCGCTCGCTCCCGTTCGCGATCGCCGTTCGGGGTGACCTCCTCGTCATGAATCAATCGGCGACCCACGTCGCCGCCGACGGCACGACCGCCGCGACCGCGAACGACTGGTGGTTCGGGGTGGACGGGTACGTCGACGCGGATGTGCGGATCGCCCCGATCGCCGACGTCATCGTCGGCGCAGGCCTCGAGGACACGTTCTTTTCGACCTTCGTCGTCCTCCAGAACCGGCTGGTCGCGACGATTCCGCCCCTGCATGCCGTGGGCGAGGCGGGCGTTCGCTTGGGATTCTAGGACGGCAAAAGGCCCCGCTACTGCACCGACTGCGGTGGCGGTGGAGGCGGCTGGTTGTCGGGCGAGACGCACGCCGACAGATCGAAGAACAGGAACTCGAGGGCGTCCTGCTGCGCGTTGAGCGCGGTGTTGTTGGGGCAGTCCGCCGGAATGTTGTTGTACTGCTTGTTGATGCTGCTCGTCGTGTGCAGATCGGTGAAGACCGCCTTCCCGCAGTAGCCGGGGCCGCCGTTCTCGCCGGTGGTCGAGCCCGGGATGCCCCCGATGGGCGTGAGGAACGACAGGTACTTCACGTCCCCCGCCGTGCTCATCATGCCGCCCATTCCCCCCCCGCCGAGCAGGCCGCCGCCCTGCCCCGTTCCGTCGTAGATCCAGCGGACCGTGGCCTGCGGCTTGGTCATGTTCACGGTGCCGACGCTGTCGGCGACGAACTTGAGCGCGATCGTATTCGAGTTTGCGGGGATGGCCTTGATGTTGTCGAGCCACTCGCGCAAAACCATTCCCTTGGGGAACGTCGTGTCGAGGTTGTAGTTGCCCATCCCGATCGCGATGGACGACCCCTTCCAGGTGGCCACCCCCTGGAAGTCGGTGGGGCCGTTCTGGAACCAGGTGTAATTGAAGTGGCTCGCGAAGACCTTGCCGCCCTCGTTGAGCCAGTCGTGCAGCGCTTGCGGTCCGCCGGTGGGCTCCATGTGCGGCGCGCACTCGCACGCGAGGAGGGCGATGTCGTAGTACTCGTAGTCCGACTTCGCGAAGACGGGCGTGCCCCACGTCCCGGCCGTGCCGTTCGAGAGGGTGGCCCCTCCGCTGCCGGCGAACACGTCGACCCGACCGCCGCCCTTCGGGGCCGTGAACTCGCTCGCGTCGACGCCGATGCTCCGGAGGAAGCACCCGAGGTCGTCGCAGCCCCCGTTCATGAGGAGCATCTGCGGCATGTCCCCTTCCTTGCGATTGCGCGGAAGGCGGGTGTTCTGGGCAGCGACGGGGTTATCCTGGCACGCCGTGACCGAGTTGAGGAAGACCTCGCGCCGCCACTTGCCCGTCTGAACGACGAGCGGCACGTGGGTGGTGGCCGGAACGCCCGTCAGCTGGAAATGCCCGTACGCGTCCGTCGTCGCGACG
>DATGJA010000583.1:0-3125 GCA_035295445.1 Polyangiaceae bacterium
GACCGATTCGGGGCCAAGCGTCACCGATCGCGCTTCCACGTGCGCGCGCTCTCCCGCCTGGGAGAGATCGGCCCGCAGGTTCGACACCGAGAGGGACGGTTTCAGGCCGACGTCCGCCTCCGCATCGAGATCCGGTATGTCCGGCCCGCGCAGGTCAACGGCGACGTGAGGACGCAGGACCGGCCCCCGGACGACCGCGTCGGCCGAGGTCAAGTGCAGGCCGCCGGCGACGAGACCGGTCGATCGAAGGCTCGCATCGACCTCGGGGGCCGCGAGCGGTCCGGCGACGGTCGCCTCGACGGACAGGGCCTCCACGCGGTCCGCCGCCCGCCGCAGCCCGGCCGCCCGCGCACGAAGGCTGCCCTCGACCCTGCGCCGGGTCACGTCCACCCGACAGGCCGCCGAGAGCGAGGCGCTTCCCCCCAGCGCACGGCCCACGCCCGGAACGTTTCGGAGGTCGTCGGCCGTCGAGTCGACCTGGAACGAGAGGATCTGCGACCCCGCCCGGCTGGACACGCGAGCGCGGATCGAGACCGGCGGCAGGTCCCCGTCGCCGAGCGGTCCGCCGAGAAAGCGCAGGCTCGCGCTCCCCTCCGGACTGCCGCCGGGTTGCACCGCGGCGGAGACGTCGCCGGTGAGGCCCAGCCGCGACGGCGGGGCGGATTTCGCGAAAGCCTGGACGTCGAGGTCGCGCGCGGACAGGTGCAGGCGAGCGCTGCTCTCGCCCTCGAGGACGAGCCGTCCATCCGCGTCCAGAGCGCCCATCCCGAGTCGGGCGCGCATGCTCACGTCGACGCCCGCGAGCGGACCGTGCGCCTCGGCGTGGAGGCGCGCGCGACGATCGAGCGGCGAGTCCGGCCACACCGAGCGGATCTGCTCCGGGGAGACGTCGGGGACGTCGACGACCGCGTCGACGTCGTGCCCATCGAACGAGGCGCGTACGGAGTGGGCGACGACGCCCGCCGTCCCGTCCCATACGAGGGTCCCTTCGGGACGCGCGTCCGCGCCGCCCCGTCCGTGCAGCCGCGCGCGAAGCGAGCCCGCGACGTCGGCGTCCCCGGCGATGCGCTTCGCCAGAACGCGGACGCCGTCGAGGCGCGCATCGAAGAGCGTGTCGAGGGCGTCCGGCGCGTACGTCGCCGCCCCGGTCAAGTCGCTGAGCTCCACGTCGAGGGGCTCCGCGGAGGTGTCTCGCGACAAGCGTCCGTGTGCTCGACCGTGCCCGAGGGCGATCCGCTCGACGATCAAGCGCACGGGCCGCGCCTCCCCCTTCGGCGGACCTTTGAGCGGGGTCGGCGCGAACGCCTCGGCGAGCTCGAGGTGGCCCGCGGGGTCCTCGTCGAGAACGACGTCGGCCGAATCGATCTCGAGCGCCGTGAGAGGGATCGTCAGCGGTTCCTTTCTGCGGACCAGGGCCGACCGCGCGAAGGCGATCGTGCCCACGTCGACGCGGAGGCCCTCGAGGGAAGCCACCCGGCGGCCCGCCGGATCCTCCACCGTCGCGTCCAGCCCGCTCAAGCCCCAGAGCCCCAAGTGCCGGACGCGTTCGATCGTGACCTTGCCCTGAAACGTCGACGCAAGAAGGCCGTTGACCTCGCGAACGACGAAGCGGCGGCCCGGCCCGCTGTCGAGCGCGATGAGTGCGGCCACCGCGACGAGCGCCGCGAGCAGTACGCAGGCGCCGACGGCCTTCGCGACGCCCCCGAGGACACGGACGGCGCGTCCGGCCTTTCGCCCGCCGGGCCCTGGTTCCTGCGGAGCAGCGCGCATCAGTACGCCTCGCCGATCCCGATGGCGACCGCGAGAGGCAGTCCGAGGATCGTCGGCTGTTCGCCGTTGAGCGGGTCTGCTTCGAAGGCCGCCGCCTCGCTGGAGGAGCCGAGCACCTGCAGCGGCTGGATCCGGTAGCCGATGTCGACGCGAATGGGACCGACGGGGGTGTCGTAGGCGGCACCGACTCCGCACGAAAGGTGAAGGTGGGCCAGACGAAGGTCGTTCTCGTTCGGCGAGACGTCGCCCATGTCGCAGAAGACAGCGGCCGAGAGCGGGCCCGAGACATCGACGCGGACCTCGTTCTGCAGCTCCCAGAGCGTGAACCCGCCCACCGAGAGAAAGCAGCTCGTCGCGTTGAAGCCGGGCTGGCCGGGGTCGCAGCTGAACTGGACCTGTTGCGCCGCCGTACCCGGGTTCAGAAAGGGCACGACGCCGTGCGGGCTCACGCCGAGGATCGGATAGCCACGGTTGGTCGAGGGCCCGCCCGAAAAGAAGCCGCGAAAGTACATGATCTGTACGTCGTGCTCGAGCTGCGCCCGCGCGGCCGAGTGAGCCGCGACGTCCGACGCGATCGCCGTGGGACCGAGGGGCGACGACGTGGCCGGCGAGTTCGCGAGCTGGCGCTGCCAGCCCTTGCCGTACGTCGAGGCCCAAAGGAAACCCACGGAGGCGCGCGTCGCAAAGGTCACGCCATGGGCGATCGGCAGGTAAGTGCGGACTTCGGGCTGCTCGCGCACGTCGGTCGCATTGCCGCCGAAGATCCCGCCGCCCACCTGGAACGTGTTGCCCACGTAGACGCCGGCGTGGGGCTTGGTCTTGCTGTCCCGAAAGTCGAGGTGGGCGAGCAACTCGGGGTACGAAAGCACCACCGTCTCGAGGGCGGGATCCAGGTTCTGCACGTAGGCGAACGGGCTCTCCACCTGCACCGTGTAGTTGAGCGCCAGGTAGAGCTTCCTCAGGAACCTGCGCTCCGCGCCGATCGGCACCTTGACCTCGCGGTACCCGACGACGGGAGCGTTCGCGGGCGGGTTCACCTCGACGAGGAGGGGAAAGACGTTGAACTCGGGTCGGACGAACCCGGTGGTTCGCGCCTCGAGGAAGCTCGGTTGCTTGAGCTCCGTACGGAGCCATTCCTCCGGCAGCGGCCGCAGCGTCCCGGTGAGATTGTTGATGCGTATCGGGTAAAGGACGAGTCCGGGCTTGAACTTGACCGCGAAGTCGCGCAACCCGCCCAGGAAGTTGTGGTCCTCCCACCCGGCCACGAGGTGCAGGTCCGTCTTGATTTCGTCGATCTCGACGCCGCCGCCGAGCGTGATCTGGCGCAGCCGCGTCGGTTCGACCTTCACCGTCAG
>DATGJA010000584.1:0-10477 GCA_035295445.1 Polyangiaceae bacterium
ATGGAGTTCGGCGTGCCGCTCGACGGGAGCGGGTACACCGGGGCGCTCGAGAGCGACCCGGGGAACCCCGCGCACGTGTTTCGGTGGAGCCTCGTGCGCCAGTACGACGACGAGGGCTCCCCGCCGCCCGCCGGCGCCGCTTCGCCATCGCCCGTCAACGTCATCGTGTACCGCTACGAGAACGTCGGCGGCATGACCTACCTGACGGACGTCTTCGACACGCCGCCGGCCGCCAGCCCCACCACCGCGGCGCTCGCCCAGTTCGCGCACCACACCCGCCTCGTCTACGAGACGCGACCGGACCAGACGCTGTCCTTCCGTCGGGGCTGGCGGGTCGACCAGACCCTGCGCCTCGTTGGCGTCGACGTCGCCGCGGTGTCGTTCCTCGGTGGGTCGACGACGCGCCACCAGGTTCGGCGCTATCACCTCGCCTACGATCCCAAGTATCACGCGTCGCTCCTGACGAGCATCCAGCTCGAGGGCCGCTGCGCCGGGACCGATCCGAGCTCGGGGGGCGGCGAGTCGGCCGCTCCGGCGGAGGACCCGTCGTCGCAGAGCCTCCCTGCGACGACGAGCTGTCCCGGGCTCCCGCCGATGACGCTCGACTACCAGCACGTCATGCCCTTCCACGTCGACGGCTCGGCGGGGACGGCCGACCTGCCGGGGTACGAGGGCTTCGACGAGCGCCCGACGTTCATGGCGCAGAGCCCGCCGAACTCGATCGACGAGAACATGACGGATCTCTTCGACGTCAACTCCGACGGGCTCCCCGACGTCGTCGTGACGACGCCCGGACAGGACGACAAGTTTCCCTTCTACTTGAGCGGCGCGGGCGGCGCGCGCGACACCTTCGGCGCGCTGCGCCTCGGCGTCATCGGCGTCCTCGGGGCGACGGCCACGGGCATCAACCTCGCCAACGACAACGTGCAGGTCTCGGACATGGACGGGGACGGAACGATCGACTGGCTGCACCAGCCGATGCCCAAGTCCTACGCCATCTACACGCCGCAGCTGGTCGGCACGGACTGGTTCATGGCAGGGCGCGCGGTGGCCGCCGCCGCCCAGCAGGACCCACGCCTCGATCTCGGGGAGGACACGCCGGACATCGACCTCCTCGATGCCAACGGCGACGGCCTGATCGACGTGGTGCGCGCGACCGGAACCGAGATGCAGACGTTCTTCTCGCTGGGTCGGTACCCAGGGGGCGACGGCAACTTCGGCTCCGCAGCGTGGACGGGACCGGCGTCGGCGAGCCTCTCGCTGCAGTTCGTGTCGTCGTGCGTGCCGCTCGTCGCCCCGGGTGTCCCCGTGCGCTTCAGCGATTCGACGATCCGCCTCGGCGACATGAACGGGGACGGCCTGCAGGACATCGTGTACGTCCAACAGGGCGACATCCGCTACTGGCCGGGCCGGGGCGACGGCTCCTGGGGCACCGGACCGCTCGGCGCGTGCTCGAACGGGTTCGCGCCCGACACGTTCATCACGATGAACGACGCGCCGCAGTACTCGGATCCGAACGGATCCGGCCTGCGGATCGACGACGTCAACGGGGACGGGCTGGACGACCTCGTCCAGGTGCGGTTCGACGCGGTCGACGTCTGGCTCAACGTGGACGGCACGGGCTTCACGCCGCAGCGCCACGTCATCCAGAACGTCCAGCCGGCGCAGGGGCCGCTCTGGGCGGGTAAGGTCCGCCTGGTCGACGTCAACGGATCGGGCACGCGCGACATCCTCTGGGGCGAGGGCGGCAGCTACCGCTACATGGACCTCGCCGGCGGGCAGAGGCCGTCGGTGCTGACGCACATCGACAACGGGCTCGGCAAGACCACGGACCTCACGTTTTCGACGTCGACCGCGCAGATGTTGGCGGCCGAGGCGGCCGGGCACCCTTGGAGCAGCAAGGCGCCGACCCCGGTCGTCGTGGTGAGCCGCGTCATGGTGAAGGACAACCTGCCGATGGCCGGCAGCGCCGGCGGTGTCTATGTCACCGAGTACACGTATCGGGACGCCGTCTACGACGGCCGCCAGCGAGAGTTCCGCGGCTTTCGCTCGGTCGACGAGCGCCACGACGGCGACACGAACAGCCCCTCGTCGACGACGTCCAACGAGTTCCTCCTCGGCGACTGCGCCGACGACGAGCCCCCACCCCCAGGTCTCGCATCGCGATGCGTCCCGGCCGGCCGCTGGGCGGACAACCCACGCGAGGCGCTCAAGGGGCTACTCGTCGTCCGCGAGTCGGTCGACGACGGCGGCACGTACCTTTCGACGGAGCACCACCAGTACACGCTGCGCAAGCTCTACACGGGCCTTGACGGGCGCCAGGTGCGCGCGGCTTTCGAGAGCCAGGGCGACCGGTACCTCTACGACGTCGCCGGGTTCAAGCCCGCTGCGGCCTCCCCGGGGATCGCGGACGTGGTCCTCGATCAGGTCGCGGGGCCCGAGCCTTCGACGCCGGCGCCGTTGACCGAGCGAGCCTCCTCCGGAACGGCGCACACGCAGAACGCGACGAGCGTCGACGTCTTCGGCAACGTGACCGCGGATACGAGCAGGGGGTGCGTCGACGGGGCGGCGTGCGCGAGCCCCGACGACGTGATCGCCAAGGTGACGGCGCCCGAGGTGGTGCCCGGCGACGTGAGCGGTTGGCTCTGGCGCACCTCTGAGTCGTACGTCCAGGGCGGCGACAGCGTGCGGCGGCGCGACACCACGTTCACGTACGACGTGAACGGTCACCCGACGAAGACCACCGAGCAGCTCTCGGGATCGCTGCCGCTCGACCGGTTCCACGAGTCCAGCGGGACCACCACGGGGACCGCCGGGAACACGGCCCCCAACGCGTCGGTCGACGCGGCCATCACGGTGTCCGTCGACGTCTACGATGGCTTCGGGAACCGGACGGGCGACGCGGCCCCGAACGGGCGCTGCCACGAGACAGTGTACGCGAGCGACTACGCCGACTTCGTCATCAGCGAGACGGTGCACGCAGGGCTCGCGGGGGGCGGCGGCACCTGCTCGGCCGGCGGCGGTCCCGCCGGCCCGGTGACGCTCACGGCGACGGCCGCATACGACCGCGGCTTGGGCGCGCTCACCAACCTCATCGACCTGCACCAGGAGCCGTCCCTCGTCGCCTACGACGGCCTCGGGCGCCTCGTCGCGATGACGAAACCGAGCGCCTCGTCCGCCGTCCTCTCCGCGCTCCCGTCGATCGCGGTCGACTACGACCTGGCCACGCCGGCGCGGCCATATTCGATCGTGCACACCCGTTCGATCGTGGGCGCGACCGAGTCGAGCAACACTTATCGTGAGACGTTCGCGTACATCGACGGCCTGGGCCGAAGAGTGGTCACGATCGCCCAGGCCGATCCGAACGCGGGCGACGCGGCGCCCTGGATCGCGGGCGGACTGACCAACTACGACGCCAAGCAGGCGCCGGAGCGCTCGTACCTGGCGGCCTTCTACGGGGGCGACCCGCGCGCCTACCCCCTTGCCGCAGCGCCCACGGCGCCGTTCACCCGGCAGTCGTACGACGCATTCGGGCGCGAGCTGCGCAAGTTCGGGCTCGACGGGACGGTGTCCCTCCTGCTCGTGCGCCATGCCCTCGCGACCGACCACTGGGACGCCGCCGACCTCGAGGTGGGCGGCCCGCACGAAGGCACACCGGCAACCGAGACTTTGGACGGCCACGGCCGCACCGTCATCGTCACCGAGCGCCTGCACGCGACCGGGGGCGGAATCGAGGCACACGACGTGCGGACGGCGTACCTGTCGACGGGAGAGCCGGCGGTGATCGCGCGCGTCCGGGTGGGCGGCGGGAGCCCGCAGGTCGTCCGATGGCTCCGGTACGACACGCTCGGACGCATGGTGCTCAACGTCGAGCCGAACGCGACGAAGAACTTCAACGCGGATCCGACGACCGACCCGTCCACGATGAAGACGTTGCGCTACGCCTACGACGACAACGGCGACCTGGTCGGCACGAGCGACGCGCGCGGGTGCGGCGAGAACTACCTCTACGACACGGCCGGCCGCATCGTGGCCGAGGACTACTCGCCCTGCTTGAAGGCGCAGGTCCTCTACTCGTCCCCGACGCTGGCCACGGGCGCTGGAACCGAAGTCTTCTACCAGTACGACCAGGTCGATTCGAGCATCGCGAGCATCCCGAACTTCTCGATTGACCCGACGATGCTCAAGGGGCGCCTCGTCGCCATGTCGGACCGCGGCGCGAAGACGGTCACACGCTACGACGGGCGCGGGCGGGCGACGGGGATGGCGCGGCGGCTCGTGGCGCCCGGAACGCCGACCGACGATCCAGCCACCCGGTACGCGCCCCATTGGTACGTCCATGCGATCTCGTTCGACGCCGCCGATCGGCAGGCGGGCGCGACGACGGGTGTCGACCCGGACGTGACCCAGCTGCTCGACGCGAACGGCCAGAGCGTGACGTCGACGACCTATTCGCTCCGTGACGCCGTCGCGAGCGTCTCGTCCGGGTACGGTGCGCTCATCCAGGGCATCACGCGCGACGCCGACGGTCTTCTCGCGCAGCTCACGTACGCCGACGCGGCGAAGACGACGACCGCGTTCAGCTACGACGGTCGCCGCCGGCTCTCGAGCCTCCAGACGTACCGGGGACCGCCCGCGATCTGGACGAGCCCTCCCTCCACGTACGCGCCGGCCCCTGCGCCGAACGCGTCGCCGTCGACGAGCTTCCAGCTCCTGCTCGCCGACGTGGACTACCGCTACGACGTGGCGGACAACCCAACCGAGATCGACGACTGGCGCAACGCGGCGGAGTGGCCCACCGGCGCGAAGCCGGGCACGCGCAAGATCCAGTACGACGACCTCTATCGGGCCACGCAGCTGACCTACGAGTACGCGGGCGGGACGGACGGTTGGGTGTCGCCGTTCGACGCCGAGGACCGGAACCTGAACTCCGACCCGCGACGCGGCATTCCGGAGCCGCACGTCAGCTTCCCGACGCGGGTCTTGCAGCAGACGTTCCAGTACGACTGGCTGGGCAACACCCTCCAGACCGACGATGACTCGCACGGCTTTTACGACCGTTCGATCGGGACGATCACGAACGGCGCGGCAGGCGGCGGCCAGCCGTACCAGATCCGCGCCGCCGCGGGCGCGGGAGGGGCACGCACGGGAAGCCTGAGCAGCACCTACGACGACGCGGGCAACCTGGTGGACCTCTCGGTGACGCGCGCGGGAGTGTGCCTGCCGTCGGGAGCCAACTGCTCCCAGCGCTTCGCCTACGACTGGGACGAGCTCGGGCGGCTCGTTCAGGCGCGCCGGTGGGATCTCGCGGCGCCCGGGCAGGCGGGGACGGCGCTGCCGACGGGGACGGCGAGCGCCGACTTGGTCTACGCGTACGACGGCAACGACAACCGAACGCTCAAGACGGCGATCGACGCAAACAAGAACACCGTCTACGACGGCTACGTCTTCGATTCGCTCGAGCTCCGTCGAACGCAGTGGACGGGCACCGACTACGTGCGGACGGCGATGACCGAGGTGGCCTACCTCTTCGCCCACGGCGTTCGGCTCGCGCGCCTGCACTACGACACGGCGGCGCCGGCGGTAGCGCCGTCCTCGTCCGCGTCGGTGCACGTGCTGCTCGAGCTCGAGGATTACATGGGCTCGAGCTCCATGGCGATCGACGCGGCGACGAGCGAGCTCGTCGAACGCGACACGTACATGGCGTACGGGCAGGCCGACAGCGACTACCGGCCAGCGCGCTGGAACGGGTTCCGCGAGGACTACCGCTTCACGGGCAAGGAAGAGGACATCGAGGTCGGCCTCCAGTACTTCGGCAAGCGGTTCCTCAACCCGATGCTCGGCCGCTGGATGAGCCCCGACCCGGCCAGCCTGCACGAACCCGGCAGCGCCGACATGAACTTGTACGCCTATGTGCACGGGCAGCTCCTGCGCGCGATCGATCCCATCGGCCTCGGTCTCTGGCAGGCGCTCAAGGAATCGGTGGCCACGGGCAGCTTCGGGGCGAGCTCGCCGATCGCGCAGGCGCTCGTGCACGGTGATTACGCCGGCAGCTCCATCCTGCAGAACGACAAGACGCTTCAAAAAATACAGAACACGGCCGCCGTGGTGACCGTCGCGGCGGCGTCCGTCGCGACGGGCGGCCTCGCCGAGGCGGCGATCGCCAGCGCGGGCGTCGCGGGCAGCGGGACGGCCGCCTCGGCCATCGCGGCGTCTGCGGTCGGCGGCGGCGCGGCGGGGGGCGCGACGGGGATCGTCCAGCGCGCCGGGGGGAACTTGATTGCCGGCAAATCGATGAGGGAGTCCCTCAAGGCGGGCTTCGACCCGCGCGCGGTGGGGAAGGACGTGGCCATCGGGGCCGCGTTCGGTGCGGTCACGGGCGCGGCCATGCGCGCGTACAAGGCCGTGAAGGCGGGCGGCCAGGCGGCCTGCGTGGGCGGTTGCGGCATTCCAAAGATCGGCTGCTTCGTCGCCGGGACGCTGGTGGCGACCCCGGACGGCGCCGTACCGATCGAGGTCGTTGCGCTCGGCGACGCCGTCCTCCCCGACGCGCCGGATTGCCACGCGCAGGATCCAGATCTCACCGTGCGGGTCGACCTGTTGTCGTCCGACGCCCACGGAAATCCGCTCGAGCTGGCGCTTCTGCGCTCGCCCTCGTGGGTCGATGCCCACGAGCTGCGGGTCGGCGACTGGACCTTCCTCGAGCTCCCGGAAATGGACACGCAGGGATGGGCCCGCGTGCTCAACCTGGAGAAGGTGGCCCCTCCGCGCGGACCACCCGGCTGCCCGGTCACGGGCCTGTTCCGTCGCCTCTCGGAGGACCTCGTCACGGTCCGCTTGCAGAAGGGCCATGAACTCATCTCCACCTGGGGCCACAGGCTCCTCTCGGAGAGCCGCGGCCAGTGGGTAGCGGCCGGTGACCTCCAAACCGGGGAGGTGCTCAGCACCCCCGGCGGGAGCATCGCGGTCGACTCCGTCGACCGGACGTCCCATGGCCGCCAGCCCGTCTACAACCTCGAGGTCGGCGACGTCCACCGCTACCTCGTCGGCGACGCGGCCGTCGTCGCGCACAACACGGAGTGCGGGGAGGCCGCCAAAGCCGTCGCGGGGGCCAAGAAACCGCTCGTCATCGGAGAGACGATGACGCGTGTCCAAGCGTATGCGAACAAGGTTGGCGCCGACGTCTACCCAGGCATGCCGGGGTTCGAGGAGGGCATGGAGGCAGAGGGGCTTGCGCACAACCGGGCCTTCATCGAGGAAGCCAAGGCGCAGGGGCGAAAGATCGTCGACATCGGCCCAGACTTCGAGAAGCGAGCGATTCGAGGTAAACCATCCGACAATTACGAAATGGAAAGAAAGGTGACCAAGGACTACGCCGGTTATCAGAAGGCGTTCGAGCGGTCGGGCAATACGACGACGGTGACGGGCCATTGAGTGTCCACGCGTCCACGGACGAGGTGATCGAAAGAGTTCGCCGTCATTTCGACGACGTCGCTCTGGGCCTTGGGCTTCGCGGCCCGTTGCTGAAGCGCGCCAACACCTACTTCGACCTTGCATACTTCCATGGCGAAATCGGTCTGGAGGTTCTCGTCGAGCTCGCTGATTTCTTCATCTACGCGCTCGTCTTTCGGTCTTCCTCGGACGGGGTCGTACCCGCCGAGTACACGGACGACGGAGGCAGACGGCAAAAGATGCACGTCCAACATGTGCTCGATCACCTGGGCATCCCACACGACGAGGAGGACGCGCGTCTCAAGCGCCTCGGCGGCAGTTACCGCAACTGCGACGAGATGGCGCGCTGCGTGGCCGACCTCGTCGAGCGAGCATGGCCGCATCTGGCAGCACGAAGTGAGCAGCTCTTCCCCCCGGCCTAGCCAGGGCGACCCCCTCACCGACACTCGGGCGCCGACTTGACGAACGCATCCAGAGCCTCCGCGCAGTTCGCCTTCACGGCCGCCGTGTTGCCGCGCGCCATCTGCTTCCAGGCGTCGCGCTGGGCCTTGTACCCGAGCTGCATGGCCTGCAGCCGCGGGTCGCGCGTTGCGCACGCCTGCACCTTGGAGAGGTACTCGTCGCACTCCGCGATCCCCACCGACTCGCGCGCGCCCGCGGTTGCCTTGCCGCCGCACGCGACGACGCACGCGGCCAGAGCGGCGAGGACCGCGGACGACGGACGCATCGCGACGCGCATCGACTTCGGGATACCACGCGCGTGTGCAAGCTTCGAGTCCGGAGGTACATCGAGACGTGCCGCCCGGGGATGCGCGGCGTTCCCGAGCGTGAGAGGTGCTGCATGGATCTCCTCGTAGGAGCGTGGGACATCGGTTTGGCACTGGCGGCGGCGGGGGGTCTCGTGGGTTGCTCCGGAAACAGCGCCAACCTCCAGACGACGTGCGGCCCGGGCACGACCGTGGTGGGCGGCCAGTGCGTCGTGGTCGGCGACGCCGGTTCGGCGAGCGGCTCCGCGGACAGCGCCGCGGGCGAGAGTGCTTCCGGCGCGATGGGGGGCGTGGGGACCGACGGATCGGTCGGCGGAGGAGACACGGGTGCCCCTCCTGCGAGCGACGATGGGGGCTCCTCCGCCCCGGACGGCTCCGCGAACCACCCGCCCACGACGGACGCGGGTCCGTCCGATCCCTGCTACGCGAGCATGACGTTCATGAACTGCGACAGTTCGTGCGCGGACAAACCCTCCACGTGGTGTCCCCAATCCACGTGCGGCAAGATGGTCACGGCCCTCGCCGAGCCCGGCGCCCCCATCGCGTACGTGCGCACGCCGCCCGCCCCGGGGGTGGACCCGGCGTGCTCGGCGGCGTGCGCGTCGGGCGGGTTCGTCTACGGGGTGGGGGTGCAAGTTTCGGGGGGCGGATTCGTCGTCAAGGCGCCGCCGCCTTGGCAGATCATCGCGAATTCACAGACTCCGTTCTGTCCCGACGCGCACTCGACCACGTCGTCGTGCGCGTATTTCCCCACGAACGCGACGGGCACGCTGTATCTGGTGACCCACGACCCCAACGCGCCGGCGCGAAACATCCAGTTCGACGACGCCGTCAGCAACCCATGCCCCTAAGTCGAGCCGGGGCCTTGCGGTCGCCACAGTGAATACGCAGGAGCCGCTCGTCGTCCGAACGGGCGGACGACACACCCGGCACGGAGGGACCATGAAGAAGACCTTGCTCGCTTCGATACTTTCGCTCGGCGCACCCATGGGATGCGCGTCGCCGCACATGGTAGTGCCACCCGACGTCGGCCCCGCGACAACCGAGGTCCACGTCGACGGCCATTCCCAGTCGAGTGGCCTCTTCGTGAACGAAGACTTCAAGATCGGCGACTTCGCCGTGGCGCACGTGTCCAGAGGCAGCAAAAGCACGTCGAAGTTCGGGGCCTTCGGCGCGTTCAAGAGCGACTCGTCGACCGGGTACTCGTTCGACCTCGTGCGCGGCGCCGACAGCCTCCACGGCGAGTGCGTCTCGGAGTCGAGCGAGGGCGGAGCCAGCCTGGGCAGCCTCACAATCAGCAACAAGATGGCCAAGCTCGGATGCGCCTGCGGCAACGCGGCGAGCCCGACGGCGAGCGTGGTCATGTCCGCGTCGACGACGAGCGACTACGGCGGGTCGATGAAGGTGGGCGACGCGACGTACGAGGTGAAGGCGATCAACGATCGCGAGGGGGGCCTCTCGAGCGGCGGACCCGCGGGCTACCGGGTCGACGGGAAAGGGGTGACCGCGGCGGTCGACGTGCTCGGGCCCGGCCGCGTGTGGCTGGGCAAGAGCCTCGAGGGCGACTCGCGCACCGACGTCACGTGCATCCTCGCGGGCCTCATCCTCTACAAGCCGCCGAAGAAGTAGTCGGACCCGCCGCCCCTACGGCGGCAGCCAGCGCGCCTCCCAGGTGCACTGCTCGTCCCCCAGCCCGACGCAGCGCGTGCGCTCCACAGTCATCGCGGTGTACCCGATGAGGCGCAGCACCTGCTCGACGAGCGCGCGAAGGATGCGGCACACGGCATCGTGGTGGCGCGACCATGCGTACACGTTCGCCTCGAAGAAGCCAGCACCGAGGACCTGCACCTCGAGCCTGCCCTCGTCGCAGTACGTCCTCCACACGCGCTGCGCGTTGGCCTCGAGCAGCGGCGGCGACGCGACGAGGCGAAAGAGCGCCCGATAGACCCCGCCGACGTTGTCGCGCGCGATGGCCTCGGCGAGCCGATCGAGGTAGCCGTCCGTGTCCGGAGAGCCCGCCACGCTCTCGAGCACCTCGAGAAGCTCGCCGATGAGCGTCGTGTCGTACCAGCTCGCCGCCATGACGCCGAACGCCGGGTCCCCGACCCGCAGGATGGACCGAAGCTCGGGCGACGCGAGCTCGTATGCGCGCACGAGGGCGTCCTCGCCCTGGACCTCGGCATACCAGGCCAGGCCCGCGCGGATCGCCGTGCCTTTGATACGTCCCGGCTGCGACGCGACCCGCATCGAACCCGACG
>DATGJA010000585.1:0-2226 GCA_035295445.1 Polyangiaceae bacterium
ATGGCCACGACGATACGCTCGCGTTGCCCCGTGTGCGCCATGGCTTCGCCCTCTACCACTTTCGGCGAAACCTCGCCGCGCGCCGGGCCGACTGGGCTGACGAAAGGTCGCCGTCGGCTCGCACGTGATCCTCCGATACAACCCCGAGTCGCGGGCGGCTCCGGTGCCGCCCCCGATGCATCCGCGCGAAGACGCGCCTTCGTCCGGCGAGTCGCGCCCGAATCGGCCGGGGGCGGACTTCGCCCGGGTGCTCGAAGGCATGGGCCGCGAGATTCAACGAGGCGAAGCGCTCGTGGGACAAGCCCTCGCCGCGGCGCGTGGGGGCCACTCGTTCGCGCCGGCCGAGCTCATCGCGCTCCAGGCCGGCGTCTATCGGTACGGCGAGGCGGTCGACCTCGCGTCCAAGCTCGTCGATCGCGCGACGAGCGGCCTCAAGACCGTGCTCCAGGGGTAACGTCCGAGGAGGCCCCCTGCCTATCCTTTGCGCATCGCCTTGGCGATGGCATCGATGGCGCGCGCGTGCAGGCGGCTGCCCCAGGACTTCGAGAGGCCAAGCGACGCGGCCGCCTGATCGAGCGTCTCGTCCGCGAAGTAGTGGCGCTCGACCAACGTCCGCTCGGCGTCCGGGAGCGTCGCCAGCACTTCCCGCACGCGCGCGATGAGCTCGGCGTCCCCGACGAGAGCCTCCGGTGTCGCTTCACGACCCTCCGCGTCGCCATCGCCGCGGGCCGCGGAGAGCGTCCCGATCGCGAGGGCCGTGGCGATTCCGGCCAGATACGTGGTGATGCGCGCGTCCGCGGCCTCCGCCGTCGTCGCCGGATGGGCAGCGTCCTCCTCGTCGTACACGGCCTGGACGCGGTCGGCCGCGTCGATGGCGCGAAGCTCCCGGTAGACGCGCCGCGGCAAGCTGCCCCACTGACGCACGCCGTCGATAATGGCGCCGCGGACGCGAAGGTTGGCCCACCGTCGGAAGGGGACGCCGTGCGCCGGGTCAAACGTGCGCGAGGCTTGAAGGAGTCCCTCTTGACCGAACGACCTCAGATCGTCCAGCGTGAGCGAGCTTGGCCCGATGCGTCGCGCGAGCTGGCGGGCGTTGACGTCGACGAGGTCGAGCTCGGACCGAAAGCGCGTCATGACCTCGGGCGGGTCGACGTGAGGCGGGGCAGGGGAACGATCCGGCACGTTGGTGGCGGGGACGATCGACGGCGAAACGCCTCCGAGTCAAGACGGCAGGCGCTGGGGCGTCGGCGAACGCCGCGCCCCTTCCGATCGGCCTTGGGCGTTGGTAGGTTGCTCCGCTCGGATGGGACCCGAGCCTCACGACGACACCCGACGCGAAGCCGAGCCCACCGAGGACGGTCCGACGGACTCTTCGTCGTTGCGGCGTGCGACCGCCGCGTGGCGCAGCTGGCTCTCGGCGCTGGCCACCGACTCGGAGGCGGCGCTGGCGGCGGCGCTGGCGTACGAGTCGCTCCCGGCGGACGCGCGCGACGCGTGGCTGGACACGCTCGACGCGGACGCGGCGACGCTCGAGGTCCCGGTCCTCGCGCTCTACGCCCCGGTCCTCGCGGTCGAGTCGGATCCGGACCGCCGCGCACGCATCGCTCGCGCCCTCGAGGGCGTCGAGACGCGGCCCGCAGACGCGGCGGCATTCCGCGGCGTCGCGCGCGACGGAACGCACGCCTGCGTCATCGTGGCGCCCGTCTACCTGGAGTTCGTGCAGATCCTGTCGTGTAACTACACTCCGTCGGGGGGCTTCTCGCGGGTGCAGCACGATCCGCTGCGCCACGCGAGCGAGGTCGGACCGCTGCGCGACCTCGACGGCGTCGCCCTGGAGCCCACGCCTCTGAGGCTGGTGGTCGATGAGCTCGCCCACGCTGTCCTGGCCGATCGGCGCGAGCGTCGGTCGGCGCACGCCGCGCTCGCGTCCTTCGCCCACCTTTTCGGGCCCGAGCCTGGGAGCTGATAGGATCGGACCGATGGCGGATGCGCTCGATGGGCGCTGCGGGACCTGCGCGCGTTTCGTGCGCGTCGTCGAGTCCATCGCGGCCACGGGTGAGGTCACGCGCTCGGGCGACTGCCTGCTCGGGGTGTGGCCGTCGCCGCTCTACGAGACGAGCACGTGCTCGCAGTGGATCCGGCGCGGCCAGTTCAAGGCTCGCCCGCCGGAGGCGCGTCGATCCGCGCGGTCCGCACGCTCGACCGAAGGGAGAGAGCGGCCGGCAC
>DATGJA010000586.1:0-7523 GCA_035295445.1 Polyangiaceae bacterium
CTTGAGCGTGCCGGCGGCCAGCGCCCCGGCCATCAAGAACGGCTTCATGACCGAGCCCGGCTCGAATCGATCGGTGACGGCGCGGTCGCGTCGAGAGTCGACGTCGCTCTCCGTGTAGTCGTTCGGGTTGTAGCCGGGCACGCTCGCGAGGGCGAGGATCTCCCCCGACGTCGGCTCGAGCACCACGATCGAGCCGCCTTTGGTCTCGTAGGTTCGCATCGCCGCGTCGAGCTCTCGCTCGGCGGAGCGCTGGATCCCCTCGTCCAGCGTCAAGACGACGTCGTTCCCCTGGAGCGCGCGGCCGTCGGTCTCGCCTTCGAAGATGAGGCGTCCGCTGCGATCGCGAAGACCGTGCACCTCTTCGACCTTGCCGCGGAGGTCCTCGTCCAGCGCGAGCTCGATGCCGTCCTTGCCCTGTCCGTCGGGGGCCACGAAGCCGAGCACGGGTCCCGCGAGCTCGCGGCCCGGGTAGTAGCGATGCCCCTCCCCCTCGATCGACAGCCCTCGCACCGAGCGCGCCTGCTTCTTCGCGTCCCCGAGGTCGCGAATGGCGTCGGCTTCTTCGCCGGTGATCCGCCGCTTGACCCAGACGAATCGATGGCGCGGGATGAGACGCGCGTAAAGCTCGTTCGCGTCGAGCGAGAGCGCCCGGGCGAGACGCGCGGCAGCGTCGCGCAGCGCGGCGTCCTGATCGGGCGCCTTGTCCACCCCCCGCAACATCTCGACGACGTCGGCGCTGACGCTGGGAACGTCGACGCTGACGGCCAGCGGCGCGCCGTTCCTGTCGTACACGGTGCCACGCTTGGGCTCGACGTGAAGTCGGCGCTGCCGCTGACGCTCGGCCGTCTCGCGCCACTCGGGCCCGTCCTCGATCTGGACGCGCCACGCGCTCGAGACGACCCCGCCGAGCGCGATGCCCATGACCCCGCAGAGCAACCCCATGCGCGTTCGGATCCACCGTGCGCGTCGGGGGTCGAGGTTCTTCACGGCGACCTGTCGCTCGAGGCCGTCGCCCCGCGGTCCCGCGAATCCGGGCCGTCGGCCACCGCTCCCTGCGGGACGGAGAGGATCCGCTCGGGGGGCGGCGGCTCCATCGCGAGGAACGCCCGCGCGACGATTTCGACTCGTTCGGGCGTCTTGTACGTGGCCGACTCGACCTCGAGGACGCGCTTGACCTCGCGCAGGCGGGCTTGCTCCTGGCGCGCCCGCCCGAGCTCGTACCCGAGCTGCACCGTCCGGCCCCGCAGCGCGAGGTGCAAGACGAACGCGCTGACCGTCGCGGTGATGGCCAGCGTCCACACGGGCAAGAACGCGCGGTCGACGCGGCTCACGGACGCTCCTGCCCCGCATCGAGCCGTGCCGCGCGAAGCTTCGCGCTCCTCGCGCGGGCGTTGGCGGCGCACTCGTCGTCCGTCGGCGTGAGCGGCTTCTTGGAGAGCGGGGTCCATTGCGGCCCGGCGAACGCGCGCTTGACGAGGCGATCCTCGAGAGAGTGAAAAGACAGAATCGCCGCGATCCCGCCCGGCGCGATGACGTCCGGCAGCGCGCCGAGGAGCGACCCGAGCTCGTCCAGCTCGCCGTTCACCGCGATCCGCAGGGCCTGAAACGTTCGCGTCGCGGGATCGATGCCACCAACGCGGGCCGGCCCAACGGCTCGTACGATGGCTCGACGCAGATCGAGGGTGGTGCCGAGCTCTCCCGCCGCGAGGGCCTTCTTGATGCTTCGCGCGATGCGCCGGGAGCGGCGCTCGTCCCCATACTCGTAGATGACGTTCGCCAGCTCGTCGTCGGAGAGGCGCGCCAGGAGCTCGACCGCCGTCTCACCCTCCTCGGGATCCATGCGCATGTCGAGGGGGCCTTCGCGCCGGAAGCTCATCCCTCGCTCCGAGTCGTCGAGCTGCGGCGAGCTGACGCCCAGGTCGGCCACGAGCCCGTCCGCGCGCTCGAGGCCGAGGGCGTCGAGCTGCACGCGCAGCTGCGAGAAGGGCGACTTCACGAAGGTGACGCGATCCGCGACCGGCCCGAGCCGCGCCTCTCCCGCGGCGATGGCCGATCGGTCCCTGTCGAGCGCGACGATGCGAGCCCGGGGCTCGGCCTCGAGGAGGGCCACCGTGTGGCCGCCCGCGCCGAGCGTCACGTCCACGTAGACGCCCCCGGGACGCGGCGCGACGGCCCGAACGACCTCGTCGCGCATCACGGTCGCGTGCTCGAAGCGCTTCACGTCGCTCACCTCGTCGAAGTCGTCGCGCCAGACCCACTCGACGGGCTCCGGGAGCACCCCGGGGAGCGCGAGCTGGAGGCTGCTCATAGCCCGAGCTCCGCGAGCCGCGCCGCCATTTCACGCCGCTCGTCGTCCGTGGTCTTCGAATACTCGCGCCAGAGGTCCCGGTCCCAGAGCTCCGCGTACCTTCCGGCACCGGCCCACACGACGTCCTTCTTGAGCTGCGCGTGGTCGCGAAGCGTCGGGGGAACGAGGATCCTGCCGACGTCGTCGATCTCGCACTCGACGGCGCCCGAGACGTACAAGCGCTTGAGCTTCTGGACGGCCCGATCGAACTGCGGCCGCTTCGCCAGCTCTGCCTCGAAGGCGCCCCACTCGGCGGACGTGTACGCGACGAGGCACGGATCGAGGGCGCTCGTCAGGACGATCCGCCGGTCGCCGGAGGCGTCGAGCACGTCGCGATAGCGGGCGGGCACGCTCGTCCGCCCCTTCGCGTCGATGGTGTGCTCGTACCGCCCGCGGAACATCGACGCGCCCTACCTCTCGACCGTCGTCGTCGTGGCCTGGGATTTATTGCCACGATTTCCCACGTCCACGGCTGACGGTATGAATCTAGGGCATGATTGTCAATATTTCTCGCTAGCTACGCGTGCATGAGCCGCTGTACCTTCGCTCAGGTACTCCATGGGGGCCAACAGAATGGTTCGGCGTATGTCAGCGGCCGAGCACGTGCTTGGACACGACCATGCGTTGGACTTCGCTCGTCCCCTCGCCCAGCTCGCAGAGCTTGGCATCGCGCAGGTAGCGCTCGACCTGGAACTCGCGGACGTACCCGTAGCCTCCGTGAACCTGAACGGCTGCGTTGCAGACCTTCGTGGCGGTCTCGCTCGCGACGAGCTTGGCCATCGCGGCGGACTGGGCGTACGGCTCCCCGCGGTCGGCCAGCCAGGCTGCGCGGTAGGTCAGCAGCGCGGCCGCATCGAGCTCCGTCTTGGCGTCCGCCAGCATCCACTGGATGGCCTGAAACTCGGCGATGGGCTTGCCGAACGCGCTCCGCTGCTTGGCGTACGAGACGGCCCGCTCGAGCGCTCCGTACCCGAGGCCGAGCGCCATCGCCGCGATCGAGACGCGCCCCCTATCGAGGATGCGCATCGTGTCCGAGAACCCGCGACCGACCTCGCCGATGCGTTGGCTGTCCGGGACGCGGACGCCGTCGAGGGTGAGCTCGGCCGTGTCGCTCGCGCGGCAGCCGAGCTTGAGGAGGTGACGCGACGCCTCGAAGCCGGGCGTGCCGCGATCCACGACGAAGGCCGTAATCTCCTGCTGTTTGTGGGCGGACGCGGCGGTCCTCGCGAGGACGACGCAGAACCCGCCGACCGACCCCTGGGTGATGAACGTCTTCGTGCCGTCGAGCACCCAGTCGGTCCCCTCGCGGCGCGCCGTCGTACGGAGGGCCGCGGCGTCGCTGCCGCTCCCCGGTTCGGTCAGCGCCCAGGCCGCGAGCCATTCGCCGCTCGCCGCCTTGGGGAGGTACTTGGCCTTCTGATCGTCGGTCCCGAAGGCGATGAGGTGCCCGGTCCCGAGACCGTTGTGCGAGGCCACCGTCAGCGCCACCGAACCATCGACGCGGGCTATCTCCTCGATGCAGATCGCGTAGGCCTCGGTGTCCAGGCCAGCGCCCCCGTAGTCGGTCGGAACGCGGATCCCCAGCAGCCCCATCTTGGCCAGCTTTGGCACGAGCTCGGTCGGGAAGCGCTCTTCGCGATCCCAGCGCTCGGCGTACGGCGCGATCTCGGCTCGGGCGAACTCTCGCACGCTCTGACGAAGCAGCTCATGCGGCTCATCGAAGTCGAAGTTCATCGCCGCGCCGGCCTTCGTCCAAGATGAACACGTACGCGTGCAACGGCGCAAGGCGAGGAGCGGCAAGCTCGAGCGAAGCGAGAGACTAGGGACACACCCGGACACCCTACTGCTCGACGCACGCCCACACGGACGAGCTGCCCGTCGAGTCGTTGCGTCCCGCGCCCTCGGCGACACCGCGTTCGCACCGGAAATGCGCGGGGCATCGGTCGGCCGCGGCGCAGGGCCGCGAGCAGTACTCCTTGTCGCCGACGGTCACGCAGACTCCCGCCGCGCAGTCGGCGCCGAGCGCGCACCGCGCCCCCATGTCGGCGGGGCCCTTGCGGGCCTTCTGGCCGGCGGACGGGGCCGGGGACCCCTGCGCGAGGGCCTGCGCGACGAGCGACAGAAACGCGTCCGTGCGCGTATAGACGTTCGTGCCGTCGGCGCCCGCCGCACGCGAGACTACGCCGACGATCTCTCCGCTCGTCTCGTCGAGGGCCGGACCGCCGCCACCCACCTCCACGGCGCGCTCGGCGATCCTGAGCTCTCGATCGGTGGTGTCCACGACGCGCACGTGATCGCGCACGATCTTGACGGCGCCGAGGCCGACGCCGCCGTACGGCTCGTAGCCGACGGTGCGCAAGCGCGCCCCTTGCGCAGCGCCCGTGGGCCGAACGGCGAGCGTTCGGATGCCGTCAATCGGTCGGTCGAGCGCGAGGAGCGCGACGTCGGCCCCGCAGACCGCGTCACCGTCCGGGACGAAGAGCGCCCGTCCCCGCGCACCTTCCACGGCGGATCCCGTGTCTTCGCCGACGAGGACCCGGAGCGAGCTGGGCGCGAGATCCCCCGCCACATCCGGGCACGACCCCGCGAGGTCGGGCGAGACGCAGTGCCGCGCCGTCACCACGACGTCGGGCGCGAGGAGCGCGCCCGTGCAGATCGCCCGTCCCGCGACGTCGATCGCCACGACCGCCGGATCGCCCCCGCGATCCGCGACGCCTGCGACCGGCTCCGCCACGTCCACACGGGGGCCCGACGCCGGATCCGAGGACGCTGCATCGTTGCAGGCGGCGGGGGCGACGGAGCACCCCGCGAGCACCAGCGCGCGCCGCGACCGCCTCCCGAACAACGTGAACCGCATGCCGTCGCCTCACGGATCCGCTCTGCGATCCGCGTGCCCACGGCGATCGGGCTCCCATCGCGGCCTTGCAGCACCGAGGGCCCGTCCTCGGACGTCGGCGGGTGGCCCGCGACAGGCGCGCGTCGCCGCATGGACCGGGGCCCTGCCCCTGTCCGAGGAGACTTGAAGGTCGTCGACCGCGGTCCAGACCGATGCGGGCGCGGTCCTTCGCCCGACGGTCGCGAACGACGGCGATCCTACGCGGGCCGGGAGCCACTCGATCGCGACCGAGAGCGAAACGAAGGCGCTCGTCCGCTTCTCGACCGCGATCGACCGCGACATGAGCTCGCCCGTCCGCTTCTCGACCGCGATCGACCGCGACATGAGCACGCTCGTCCGCTTCTCGACCGCGATCGACCGCGACACGAGGCCGCTCGTCGGCTCCTCGACCGCGATCGACCGCGACATGAGCACGCTCGTCGGCTTCTCGACTGCGACCGACCGCGACACGAGCACGCTCGTCCGCTTCTCCGATCGCGAGCACAAGCTAAAAAACGAGAAACGAACCGCCAGGGCGCCAAGCGAGAGTCGGAAGAATCCGCAAATTTCGGACCTGGCTCCGCTAGAGTCCCTAGCGACACGCCGCCGCGTTGTGGACCGCGCAAATGCCGCCGGTCCCGCCGTCCGACGAGATGCACCGCGCGGGACCCACGCAATGCGGGCCCTGGACGAGATCGCACGCCTCTCCGAGCGCGGCGCTCGCGCGGCACACCCCGGGCGTCGTGGTCTCGCCGAGGCAATCCCCCTGCCCCTCGCAGACCGCGTTCTGGTAGTTCACGCTTCCGCAGGACTGTCCGCCCTTGGCAAGCTGCATGCGCGCGCACTGCCCGCTCAGCGCGTTGCACACGAGGCCGCTGTAAAAGTCGCACCCGGCGCTCCCGGGCGTGCACGGAGCGCCCACCGTCGTCGCCGTGGGCTGGCACGTCCCGTTTTGCATGGCGTTCGCGCCGGAGCATCCGAGCCCCCCGCCGCACGGAAGCGACGGGCCGCACGGCGCCCCCATGACCCCGAACGCCGCGCACGTGTTCGTGGCCGACTCGCAGTTCAGCGTCAGCCCGCAGGTCGTCAGGTTGGCGCACGAATCGCCCGGCTTCGGCTGCGGCGCGCACGCCCCGCACGCGGCGCCGGGGGCGATGGCGCAGAAGGCGCTCTGGCACTGGCTCGGGAACGCGCACGCCCCGCCCATCGGCTGCTGCCCGGGCTGCGTCCCGCACTCGGGCGGGACGTTCTGGTTGAAGACGAAATCGTTGCAGTCCCAGCTCGGGATCGCCTGCGCGCAGGCCTCCGCCGTGGCGGGCGTCGCCCCCGTCGAAGGGGACGCGAGATTCGACAGGCAGAACCCCTTGAAGAGCGCCTCGCACGTGGCCTCGTCGCCGTAACGAAACTGGATCCCGACGGGACTGCACGCCGAGAGGCGGCTGCATCGCGCGTAGGCGTTGTCGGCGCAGGCCTTGTCCGCGCCGGCGTCCGGCCCGGTCGGGTTGGGCACGGTCTGCGGCTCGCAACCGAGCGCGGTGAGCGACAGCAGAGCGGCGGGGAGGCAAAGGCGCATGGCCATCAGAAGAAGGAGCCGCGGAACGCGGGGATGGCCGGCATCGACGACGGCGTCTTGGCGTCGAAACGAAGGGCAGGCACCTGCCGCCCGTTGGGCACGAGGTAAAGGTATCGCCCGTCGAAGACGGCGCCCTGGTAGTAGTCCGGCGCGCCGGCGGGCACCCCGACGGCCGTGAGGTCGAACGCCGTCCAGGCGCAGGGGGCCGCGAACGTACTGAACGTGTCGTAGCGAACGAGGAACGAGCTCCCGCGCGGAACGAGGTAGAGGAAGCGACCGTCGAACCCGGCGGTGGCGTAGGGCCAGTTGACGCCGGCGTCGCCCGCGGCAACCCCCGCCCCCGGCGGCAGCACCTGGGTCAAGTCGAAGGCCGACCACCCGCCGAGGCTCCCGTTCGGCGGCGCCCACCCCGCCGGATCCGCCGTGTCGAACCGAAGGACGACGCCCGTCGTCCTCGGCACGAAATAGATGTATCGGCCGTCGAACGCGCCGCCCATGTAAAACCAAGTCCCGGGCACGAGGAGCGTCTCGAGGGCGAAGGTGTTCCACGCGGCGGCGTCCACGAACGCCGCGGCGTCGGCGGGCGAGCGGACCGCGGCAGGATGCGCGAGGCGCGGGACGAGGTACACGCGCGTCCCGTCGAAGATCCCCCCGGAATAGGCCGCGGCCCCCGCCTCCTTGACGCCGAGATCGAACACCGACCACGCGGCTGCCGAGCCGAAGGTCCG
>DATGJA010000587.1:0-20236 GCA_035295445.1 Polyangiaceae bacterium
GCAGCTCTGCGTCGTCCTGTGCCCGTACGGACGCCTGCAGTCGTCGCTGCTCGACGAGCACTCGCTGGTAGTCGGCTACGACGCGACACGGGGCGAACCGCGAGGCAAGAAGGGCACGGCCGGCGCCGGCGATTGCGTCGACTGCAAGCGGTGCGTCGTCGTCTGTCCGACGGGCATCGACATCCGCAACGGCTTGCAGATGGAGTGCCTCGCATGCACGCAGTGCATCGACGCCTGCGACGACATCATGAACCGGTTGGGCCGCGCGCGGGGTCTCATCCGATTCGACTCACCGGACGGACTGCTCGGCAGACCGCGCCGGCTCTTGCGGCCTCGCGTCGTCCTCTACACGGGGCTCCTGGTCCTGGGCGCGGCGGTCGCGTTCTTCGCGACCCGTCAGCGCGCCGACTTCGAAGTGACCCTTCTGCGCCTCGCCGGAGAGCCGTACTCGATCGAGGGCGGGGAGGTCCGCAACGCGCTTCAGCTGCACCTCGTCAACAAGCGAGCGACGCCCGAGACGTACCGCCTGCAGGTCCTGCCCGTCGACGGCGTGACCGTGGTGTTGCCGATGCCCTCCGTCGCGATCGCACCCATGGCCGATGCGCGGGTGCCGCTCTTTCTGTCGGTGCCGAGAGACACGTTCCGGGCTGAATTCCCTGTGCGTGTCCGCGTCGTTCGGACGGCGGACGAGCGGGACGCCCGCGCCGTGACGGGCACGTTCCTGGGGCCCCGATGACCTTCGGGTTGGTCGTCCCCGCGCTTCTGATGGGCCTCGTGGGGAGCACCCACTGCGTCGTCATGTGCGGCGGGGTCGTCGCGACGACGTGCTCCGCGCTCCCCCTTCAACGCGACGCGCGGTGGCGCGCGCAGGTAGGGCACGTCGTCGCGTACAACGTCGGCCGGGTGACGTCGTACGCGTGCGCAGGGGGGATCGCCGGCGCCCTCGGCGCGTCGCTCGCCTCCTTTGCCCTCGTCGAGCGCGCGCAGCTCGGCCTGCGCCTCGTCGCGGGCGCGCTCATGCTCGCCGTCGGGTTGTACGTGTGCGGCTTCGCGCGGGCGCTGCGATGGCTCGAGCGCGCGGGAGAGCCTCTGTGGAGGCGCATCGCGCCGGTGGCCCGCCGCCTCGTGCCCGTCCGATCGCCGGTGCAGGCCCTGGCGCTCGGCCTGCTATGGGGGTGGATGCCCTGCGGACTCGTCTATGCGGCGCTCGCCGCATCCGTGGCGAGCGGCTCCGGGCCGAGCGGTGCGCTGGCGATGGCGTCGTTCGGCGCGGGCACGCTGCCGATGCTCGTCGCGATGGGGACCGCGGGAGCGGCGGTCGCGCGCGCCGCGCGGATTCGTTGGGTCCGCGTGGCGGCAGGGGTGGCGCTCGTGACGCTCGGGGCGACGCAGACGGCGCAAGCATGGCAAGCGTCGCCCGCGATCGCTCACGGCGGCGCCCATGCCTGCTGCGCAGGCCACCGTCGATGAGCCATCCACCGACGACCGACGACGGACGATCAGGCGCGGCGCTGCGGCTCTCGGACGACGACGACCGAGCACGGAGCGTGATTGACGACCTTGGCCGCCGTCGTGCCGAGCACGCGATCCAGCCCGCCGTAGCCGTGCGAACCGATGACGACGAGGTCCACCCGCTCGACGCCCGCGCGGTCGCAAATCGTCTGCCAGGGCACGCCCACGACCACCTCGACTCCGGCGCGCAGCTCGGCAGGAACGCGGGAGTACTGCTCCTCGAGCTCCACCTTCGCGCGCTCGCGAAGGACGTCGATCAACGGCTTGTCGGTCGTCTTCCAGAACTCTTGCGGGACCTCGGGGGGGATGCCCACCGAGCGCAAGAGGTGCACCTTGGCTTGCTGCGCCCGCGCGATGGTGATGGCGGTCGAGAGCACGCCGGCCGCGCGCGGCGATCCGTCGAGCCCCACGAGGATGGTCTTCATGATTGGACGGTCTCCAGAGGATCGGAAGGATACCGCGCGGAATTTAGCATTGGATGTGCCAGCGTCGTCGACGGCATGCGCCCCGAGCGGTGCCGTCCTCACCCGCGCACTTCTTACGCATCGGCGCAAAGGACACGCGCCGAGGCCGAGCTCGAAGCGGTGGGGCGCGTGTCCCGTCGCAAATCGCAGGCGCCAAGACTCGCCGGGCGCTAAGCTGGCGCGCTCAAGGCCCCATGATGCTCGACCATGACCGCCTCGAGTGACGCCGGCATGGACGGGCAATACCGGGAGCTCCTCGACACGGCGCCGGACGCGATGGTCGTGGTCGGCGGCGACGGCGCGATCACTTTCGTGAACCTTCAGACCGAGCGGATCTTCGGCTACCGGCGCGCCGAGCTGCTCGGGCAACCCTTGGACCTGCTCGTCCCCGAGCGCTTCCGCGGGCAGCACAAGCACCACGTCGGGCGGTTCCTCGCCAACCCGCTGGCGCGGCCGATGGGCTCCGGACTCGAGCTCTACGGCCACCGAAAGGACGGCACCGACTTTCCGATCGAGGTGAGTCTGAGCCCTCTGCGCCAGGGCGATCGGGTCTCGGTCTCTGCCGCCATCCGCGACATCACCGATCGCAAGCGCAGCGAGGCGGCGGCCAAGTTGACCGCGGAGCGACTCGCGAGCGCCGTGGAGACCGTCCAGGATGCCTTCGCGCTGTTCGACGCGACCGATCGCCTGGTCCTCTGCAACAGCGTCTACCGGCGACTCCTCGGTGACGCGGTGCCCGGACCGGTGGTGGGGCGCACGTACGAGGAGATCTTGGACGCGTGGCTCGGGGAGCTCGCCTTCCCCGACGACGGGGAGCGTGCTCGATTTCGCACCGAGCGCCTCGCCAGGCGAAGCGAGCGCACGAGCGCGTTCGACGTTCGGACCCGCGACGGACGCAGCCTGCGGATCATCGATCGGCGGACCGCGGAAGGGGGGCTCGTCAAGACGATCTGGGACCTCACCGAGGACTTCCGCCTGGCGGACGAGCTCCGTGAGGCGCGGGCCGCGGCGGAGGCCGCGAGCGCGGCCAAGAGCGAGTTCCTCTCGTCGATGAGTCACGAGCTGCGCACGCCGCTCAACGCGATCCTCGGGTTTGCCCAGCTCCTGCAGCGCGACAAGAAAGAACCCCTCTCCTCTCGCCACAAGGAGCGCGTCGATCAGATCCTGCAGGGCGGCGAGCACCTGCTGCGCCTCATCGACGACATCCTCGACCTGTCTCGAATCGAGGCGGGGGCGGTGGCGATCTCGCTCGAGCCGGTGGACGTCGTCGACGTTCTGAAGGAGGCGAAGACGACCCTCGAGCCCATGGCCGCGCGGGCCGGGGTACGCCTCTCGGTCGATGCCGTGCCGGACGTCTCGCGCGTCAGCGCCGACCGGACCCGTCTCGCCCAGATCGTCATGAACTTCGGCTCGAACGCGATCAAGTACAACCGCGAAGGGGGCGACGTCACCGTGGCCGCCAGGGTTCCGACCCCAGGCTTCGTTCGCGTGACGGTCTCGGACACGGGCCACGGCATTCCACTGGAGCGGCAGGACAAGCTCTTTCAACCCTTTCAGCGTGCCGGGCAGGAGACCGGACCCATCGAGGGGACCGGCATCGGTCTCGTCATCACGAAGCGTCTCGCAGAGCTCATGGGCGGCAGGGTCGGCTTCCGCAGCACGCCTGGGACCGGATCGGAGTTCTGGGTCGAGCTTGCCGCGCTGGCCTCCGTCGTGGAACCGTCGCGGGCGCCGACCGCGAAGGCGGCGACCGGTGATCGACTCGGCGCAAAACGGCACGTCGTCGTGTACGTCGAGGACAATCCCGCCAACGTGGTCTTCATGAAGGACGTCCTCGGCGACTTCGAGAACGTCGAGCTCGTGACCGCCCCGACGGCGGAGATGGGCATCGAGATCACGCGCGTCAGACAGCCCGACGTCGTCATCATGGACATCAACCTGCCGGGGATGAGCGGCGTCGAGGCCTTGTCCAGGCTTCGAGAGGACCCGGTCACGAAGGGCGTGCCGGTCATCGCCCTCACGGCGGCCGCCTCGGAGCGTGACCGTCAACGGGGCATTCAGGCCGGCTTTCATCGGTACCTGACCAAGCCCGTGAAGGTCGACGAGCTCGTGACCGCGCTGGAGGCGCTGCTGTCGGAAGAGCCCTGATCAATCCCCGCTCCCCGCAGGGCCGACCTCCTCCGGCAGCGCCTTCACGATCTGCGCCTCGTGTCGCGCGTGCGCGCGCAGCTCGTCCCGGAAGCTGCGTACATCTTCGATCCGGGCCACACCGCGCTCGGTCGCCTCGCGAAGCTCTCGCAGGCGGCCACGCAAGAATCGATGCTCCTGTAGGATCGCGAGCGCCTCTCGCAATTGGATCGCTGCGATTCGGGGCGTGAGCCTCTGCTCCTCGTCGGCCATGTGGGCGACGAGGCCGCTCTCGAGATCCTTCCAGGCGGATGCCACCGCGTCGCGGTTCCAGATTTCCAGGGCCACCAGCAGCACCGCGAACGCGGCGTCGATGGCTTCGTCGTCCGGCACACCTCCCGCGGTCGTCATGCCGGAACCCCCCCGACCCAGGTGCTGGCGGCGACAACATGGATGGTCACCGACAGCATGTAGAGAGCGTGCGTCGTCACGGCGATGCCCCTCTCCCGTGCTCGCTGCACGTCCCGTACCCCACCGGAAATCGAGCGCGGAGCGCGAAGCGCGGTCCTCGTAGATGCGACGGGGCGGAGTCGCGTTCGAGGCCCGACGCGAGGTTTGCATCGCGACGCAAAGCTTGCACGCGGACGCGGCGAGGCCCCGCTGTTTCGCGCGAAAGCGCAAGCCTTTCACCGCTGGCACGGCAGCCGCAATGGCTCAGGTCATGCGATCCCGTCGAGGTCTCCAGTTCTTCATCGCAACCCTGGTCGCCGGCATCTTGTACTTCTCGCTCGCGAGAGAGGCGCACGCCGTCCCCAGCTTCGCGCGCAAGTACCAGACGAGCTGCCAGACCTGTCACACGGTCTACCCCGTCCTCAACCCCTTCGGCGAAGCGTTCCGACGCAACGGCTATCGCTTCCCGAGCCAGAACGGGAGCGTCGACAGCGACGCGGTCAAGACGGCGATGATCCCGCTCGGCCAGGAGGAGTACGAGAAGACGTTCCCCGACTCCGTCTGGCCCGACAAAATCGCCGACGCGATCCCGCTCTCGATCTGGCTCAACGGATCGGTGCCCGTGAACCTCCCCGGATCGGCGGCGAAAGACGCGGCCGGAAACACCTTCACATGGGGCGGGATCGAATCCGAGATGCACATCTTCGCCGCGGGCTCGTTCAACGACTCGCTGACGTACATGACGCAGCTGACGCTGGAATCCGACTTCGGATCTCCGCCGGCCACGTTCGACATCGAGTCCGCCTACCTCCTCTGGAACGACATCGTCGGTCCCCGGCACATGGTCAACCTCTGGGTGGGTCGCCTCTGGGCGCCGCAGCTCACGAGCTTCGGCCTCCATAGCGACTACCTGAGCGACACGGTCATGCCCGGCGTCTCCGCCTCCGGACTCTACAACGCGAGCGGCGGCTTCACGCTCGGGCTGGGGCACTACGACGGCGCCGAGATCAACGGCATCGTCGGCCACAGGTTCGACTACTCGCTCGGCTGGGTGGCGTCTTCCGCCGCGTCGGGGCTGTCGGTTCCGAACGCGGAGGACGTCTACGCGCACATCGGGATCAAGTCGGGCGGCGTCGCCCTCGACGGCGAGGGCAAGTACGGGCCCAGCGTCCCCGATCCGCGCAAGCCCTGGGCGGAGAGGTCGATCACCGTCGACGCGTTCGGCTACCACGGCCTCACGCGCCTGGACAACGGGACGGGGACCGTCGCGGGCGGCACGGCCGTCCCGACGCAGCAGGACGATCGCTTCAACGCCCTCGGCGTCGTCGCCCACGGGCAGTGGGACTCGCTGATCCTCATGGCGGGCGCGCAGATCGAGCGACACGACCGCCCCTATCCGGGCACGGCTGCGACGGCTCTCGCCTCCGGCAGCACGGTCCCGGGCCAGCCCGACCTCACGAACGCCACGGCGCTCGTGCAGTACGACGAGATCAACTACGTCGTCTGGCCCTGGTTCGTGCCCGGGGTGCGAGCCGAGTTCACCGACGCCCAGGTCGAGGGTGGAAACGACGCGCGGCTGCTGCGTATTACGCCGGGCGTCGCGATGCTGGCGCGACCGAACATCCGGGTGCTCCTGACCGCCGACCTCGAGTGGGGCAAGAACCTCCCCGTCGCCGGATCGTGGGCGCCCGCCGGCGGGACGATCGTGTCCACGTCGGGCCAAGGCGCCAAGTTCGAGGCCGAAACCATCAACGCCACCGTCGGCGTGGCGTTCTGAGCGGAGAAGACCATGTACGTCAGCCACTTTTCCAAACGAGTCCTGATCATCGGCGCCCTCGCCGCCGTCGGCCCCGCCGCATCGCTCACCGCGTGCGAAGGTGAGCCGCCGGTCAACGCGCCGGAGAACGCCGCGGGCACCGCCTCGGTTTCCCTCACGGCGCCGCCCGCCGCTTCGCAAGAGCCGGCCGCGACCACGAGCGCCGCGCTCACGCCGACGGCATGCCCTCCCCCGCCGTGCGCGCCCGTCGCGACTTCGCTCGCCTCCGCTTCGACGTCTCCCGCCACGAGCGCGCCCGCCGACAGCGCCGCCGCCCTCCCGGTGCCTCCGCCGTCGATTCCGCGCGGCAACGTCGTCGGCGCGGTCACGACGAAGCCCCCCACCCTGGTGGGACAGGCGGTCGTGTACCTCGAGGACGGTCCCAAGGAGGACCAGCCGTCGCATCTGCAGGCGGTGACCATCGCGAACCGTCAGATGAACTTCATCCCCTACGTCTCCGTCGCGGCGGTGGGCGCGAAGGTGGTCTTCACGAACGAGGACCCCTTCCCTCACAACGTGTTCTCGCCGGACGGCGACAAGTTCAACATGGGCAACATTCCGCAGAACGGCGCGCACGTCCGCGTGTTCAAGAATCCCGGGGCGTTCTCGCTGCTCTGCAACCTGCACCCGGGGATGCTCGGCTACCTGCTGGTCACGCCGTCGACCTGGTTCGCTCGCGCCGACGCGAAGGGCCACTTCACGATGAAGCACGTGCCGAGCGGCACCTATCAAATCACCGCATGGGCGCCGCGGCAGGCGCCCGTCACCGAGTCCGTCACCGTCGCCGACGGCGACGTCACCGTGAACTTCGATCTACACCGCTGAAGGAGAACCATTGTCATGCGTACCATCGAAATCGTCGCGTTCGGCCTCGCTCTCGCCCTCGCCACTGGCTGCGGCAAGGACGACCCCAAGAAGGGCGGGACCAACATCATCCCGACCGCGCAGGCGGCCACGCCGCCCGCCGCTCCCGAGCCCGTCGCGCCGCCTGCCGCTCTAAAGCCGAAGGAGCACGTAGAGATCGAGATCGCGAGCGTGGGCAACACGATGACCTTCGACAAGAAGGCCCTGAGCGTGCCCGCGGGCGCCGAGGTGCACCTGACGTTCAAGAACAACGCCCCTCCGGGCGTCCTCGCGCACAACTGGGTGCTCGTGAAGCCGGGCACCGAGGCGAGCGTCGCCGCCGCGGGCCTCAAGCTCGGAGACCGCGCCGGATATCTCGACGTGAGTGACCACGACGTGATCGCGTTCACGCCGCTGGCCAAGCCGGGCGAGTCGACGGACGTGACCTTCACTGCGCCCGTCCAACCGGGAGCGTACCCGTACGTCTGCACCTTCCCGGGCCACTACATGATGATGAAAGGGGTGCTCACGGTCACGCTGTGAGCACGAGCGATATCGATGAAGCACGTCACGTTTCTTCTCCTCTGGGCCGCGGTCGGCGCGGCTCCTCTCGCCGCCTGCAATGACGTGGGCGACTGTCCGTCCGCCTCGGCCATCCAGCCGGGAGCGTCGTGCAGCGGCGACAACCTCGAGTGCCCATACACGCTCGAGACGCCGAGCCCGGCCTGCGATGGGACCACGGTCGACGGCGGCCTCGAGACGAGCTGCGTGTGCCAGAAGGGGACGTGGTCGTGCCCCTCGCCGGTGTCGTGCGATGCGGCGATCGGGGGCGACGCGCCGGAAGGTTGAGCAGGGCAATGGTCCACAACCCCTGGCCGGCAGTCGCCTTCGCGGTGGCGCTCGTCGCGGGGTGCGCGCCGGCGTTCGATGGGCCCCTGCCCCGACCGCCGAGTCGCATCGCGGTCCACGACCGGCCCCCCGAGCTGCACGTGGAGACCGGCGCGACCGCCGATCCGATCGCGCCGTCCGAGGTCCCGGGCCCGTCGCGGACGTGGACGGACATCTTCTCGACGTACTTCGGCCCGGGCACCGAGGGTGGCTGCGGGAGGTCGAGCGCATGCCATGCCGAGGAGGTGAGAGACGCCGGGTCCACCTACGAGTGGCTCTCTCGACGTGGGTACATCACCGGCACGCAATCGGCGCTCGTGAGCCGTACGAACTCCTGCCTCCGGTGGTTCGGTGGCAACATGCCTCCCCGCGGGACGCCGAACGATCGTGCCACGCGGGATCTCGAGGCATGGGTCGCGGGCGGAGCCCTGGACAACTGATGCGACAGGCGCGTCGTGCGACCGGGCGGCGCCCCATTTGCCGGACGGCGCAAGCCTTGCGCATAGCACCGCGTGGCGTCGATCGGTCCGTGGAACGAGGGGGCCGACGTGGCGCGTGTTTTTCGAGTACCGCCGAGCTGGCCTGCGGAGTGCAATTGCCCCTGCCCATGGATCAAGGGGGCGCGCTGGCGACACGAGCACCGATTCACGACATGACCGCCGAGGAGAAACTGCGCTTCGCAGACGCGCTCCTCGCCGCCGAGACGGAGAACACCCCGGACGGGGTCCTCTTGGCCGACCGCGACGGGCGGGTCGTCACGTACAACCGTCGATTCGCCGAGATTTGGGCGGCTCCGCCCGAGGCGCTGGACCGAGCGAGGGTCGACGACGTCTTTTGCCTCCTGCTCGACAGCACCCGAGAGCCGGCGCACCGGTCGATGGCGCTCCCGCTCTTTTCTCCCCAGACCGAGACGCAGGGAGCGGCGCTCGAGCTGCTCGACGGTCGGGTCGTCGAGGTCCATTCGGGAGCCATTCGTGGGGCCGGCGGGGAGCTCTTCGGCAGGATCTGGTTCTTTCGGGACGTGACGGCGCAACGGCGATCCGAAGGCGCCCTGCGCGCGTCGCACGCCTTGCTGGCGACCACGGAACGGATGGCGCACATCGGAGGATGGCGGTGGGAGGTCGAAGGCGACGCGCTGGCGTGGTCCGAGGAGATTTACCGTATCTTCGGCTTCGACCCGCGACAGCCGGCCACGGTCGGCGCGTTTCTGGGGGCCGTACACCCTGGCGACCGGCAGCGCGTCGAAGCCGCGATCGACGCAAGCCTGGCGGGGCTGGCTCCCTACGACGTGGAGTTCCGGGTTGTACGGCCCGACGGCGTCGAGCGCATCGTCCACGCGCAGGCCGAAGTCGAATTCGACGCCGCCGGCCAAGCGGTGCGAATGACGGGGACGTCTCACGACATCACGGAGCAGCGGTCGAGGGAAGCGGCGCTCGAGTTCGCCAGCGCACTGTCCACGGCGCAGATCGAGAGCTCCCCCGACGGCATCCTCGTCGTTCGCGACCGCAAGATCGTCAGCTACAACCGCAAGTTCGTGGAGCTCTGGAAGATACCGAGCAAGGTGGTGCGGTCGCGAAGCGACGAGCAGGCCGTGGCCTCCGTCCTCCACAGTCTGAAGAACCCCCGCGCGTTCTTGACGCGGCTCGAGGAGCTTTACACCCGTCCGGAAGAGAGGTCCCTCGAGGAGCTCGAACTTACCGACGGTCGCGTATTCGAGCGGTACACCGGCCCCCTCCCGATCGGTCATGGCCAGCCCCCCGGGCGCATCTTCTTCTTCCGCGACATCACGGCACGTCGAAAGGCGGAGGAGCACATCGCTCGCATGGCGCGGCAGGACGGGCTCACCGGCCTGGCGAATCGCGCAGTATTCGTGGAAACCGTGAAGGCGGCCATTGCGCGAACGCGCCGCGAAGGGAACTCCTTCGCTCTTCTTTGCCTGGATCTAGACCACTTCAAGGACATAAATGACACGCTGGGGCATCCGGCGGGTGACCTTCTGCTGAAGGGTGTGGCCGATCGCTTGCGCTCGTGCATTCGCGAGACGGATCTCGTTGCGCGGTTCGGGGGCGACGAGTTCGCCATCATCCAATCGTCCGTGGGCGACCCTGCCGACGTGGTCACGCTCGCCGAGCGCGTCCAGTCTGCGATGCGCGAGCCCTTCGGCGTCGCCGGGAACGACGTGCGGATCGGCGTGAGCATCGGCATAACCGTGCACCGCGCTCCGTCGGACGGTCCCGAGGAGCTGCTGTCGCGTACCGACCTGGCCCTCTACCGAGCCAAGGCCGACGGACGCGGGACGTATCGGTTCTTCGCCGAGGGGATGGACGCCGAGGTGCGCACCCGCATGGCGCTCGCAAACGATCTGCGCGCCGGGCTCGACGCCGACGAGATCTTCGTCATGTACCAGCCGCAACTCGAGGCCGCGACGGGGCGCGTCATCGGCATGGAGGCGCTCGCGCGGTGGCGCCATCCGCGCCGCGGACTCGTCAGCCCCGGAGAGTTCATTCCCGTGGCGGAAAAGAGCGGCCTCATCGTGCCGGTCGGCCAACGAGTCCTCCAGCTGGCGTGCCGGCAGGCCAAGCGCTGGATCGATGCCGGCGTCGGACCCACCGTCGTGGCGGTGAACGTCTCCGGATCCCAATTTCGCACGCCGGCCGAGCTCGAAAATACTCTTGCGCCCATCCTGGCCGAGACGCGGCTACCCAGGGAGTGCCTGGAGCTCGAGCTCACCGAGAGCGTTCTCATGGAAGCCTGGTCGGAGCAGCGCGATGTCCTCTCCAAGCTGAGGGCGTCGGGGATCAAGATCGCCATCGACGACTTTGGAACCGGCTTCTCGTCGCTGCAGTACCTGGCCCGGTTTCCCGTAGACCGGATCAAAATTGCTCAGAGTTTCGTCGCGGCGCTCCTGACGGACCCGCGGAACGCGGCGATCGTCAGGGCGACGCTCGGCCTGGCGCGGGAGCTTGGTCTGCGCGTCGTGGCCGAAGGGGTCGAGACCGCCGCACAGTTCGAGCTCCTCAAGGAGTGGGGATGCCACGAGATCCAGGGGTACTACTTCGAGAGGCCCCGGATGGCCGAGGATCTCGCCGAGGTTCTCGCGCGCGGCACGATCGTCCCCAAGGCGCCGTATGCTCCGTCGGCCCAGGCGGCGGCGGCGACGAAGGCGGCGTAGGGGTGCGCCTGACGCTTCGGACGGCCCCCTTCGGGAGGGGCCGGCCGCTCACATTAACGTACGCCGGCCTTGAACCGTATCTTCGGGAAACGCCGACATGACGGAGGACTTGCTAGCGCCGCGCACCTCCCGAACGGCACCGTCCTGCTGTTCAGAGGTGAGCTGCTTGGCGCAACAGCTCCGCACGCTGGCGGAGCTCATCGACGTCGATTGACGGTCCGTGGCGAGGCGATGATGGGCGCAAAAGCTGCGCCTGCTCGCAGAACCTTCGCCGCCTGCCAGGACGCGGTGCGCGCCGAAGCTCTTCGTGTGGCACACGTGACCGAGGGTCGGGCGTTGGCACCGCGGTTGCTCACCTTTGGAGCAACGGCCTTCGGGTGGCCGTTCGACTCCGGATACACCCATGAACGTCTCGAGCTCGACCGCGAACCCCGCATCGACATGGCTACGCGATGCTCTTCGTTGGGGCGGCGCCTACGAGCGAGATCCCTCCGAGGGGGCGGATCTCGTCGAGACTCACGCTTCGTGGGTCTTTCTTCGGCGCGACGAGGTCTTCAAGGTCAAGCGGCCCGTCAACCTGGGCTTCCTTGATTTTCGAACGAGCGAACAGCGCCGAATCGCCTGCGAGGCGGAGGTGAACCTGAATCGGCGCCTCGCCCCCGACGTCTATCTCGGCGTCGTTCCCATCGTCCGGGACGTGGGCGGGCGCGCTCGGACGTTCGGACCGGGTCCGGTCGTCGACTGGGCCGTCCGCATGCGCCGCCTGCCGGACGAGCCCCGCGCCGATCGCTTGCTCGCCGCCGGGAGGCTCGATCCAGAGCGGCTCGACCGGATCGCGCATACGCTCGCCGCGTTCCACGCGGCATGCGGGACCGACGCGACGATCGCGCGCTACGGCAGCCCCGTGATGATCGACCGCAACCTCGAGGAGAACTTCGCGCAGACAGCCGACAGCATCGAGGAGTACATGCGGGTCGACGAGGCCGAGGACCTTCGACGCTGGCAGCGCGCGTTCCTGCGAGGACATGCGGCCACCTTCGCCCGACGTATCGCGGATGGGCGCGTGCGCGACGGACACGGCGATCTTCGCCTCGAGCACGTCTACTTCGCCGGTCCAAACGAGCGCGTCACGATCTTGGATTGCATCGAGTTCAACGAACGCTTTCGTTATGCGGACGTCTGCGCCGACCTCGCCTTTCTGTCGATGGACCTCGCCGCTCACGGGCGCGTCGACCTTGCCGAGCGATTTCTCGCCGCGTACGCCCGAGCGGCTCAGGACTTCGACCTCTACGCGGTCGTCGACTTCTACGAGAGCTACCGCGCGTTCGTCCGGGGCAAGGTCTCGGCGATGCTCGCGCATGACCCGAGCGTCGGCGCTGATGCACGTCGCCGCGCGAACGAGGAGGCGCGTCGCTACTTCCTGCTCGCGCTGTCGTGCACCCGTCGCTCGCTGCTCCTTCCCGCGGTCGTCGCCGTAGGAGGCGTCATCGCATCCGGCAAGAGCACCATCGCCGATCGCATCGGTCCCGACCTGGGCGCGCCGGTCGTCGACTCCGACCGCACGCGCAAGGCGATGATGGGGGTGGACCTCACGCAAAGGCTTCCGGATCGCGCATGGTCGGGGGCCTATGATCCCGCGTTCACCGAGCGCGTCTACGCGGAGGTTCTGCGCCGGGCGGACGTCGTCCTCGCCTCCGGGCGGCCCGTCGTCATTGACGCGTCGTTTCGATCCGGCGCCATGAGGGCCGCCGCGCGGGAGCTCGCGAACCGTCACGGCGTGCCGTTTCGCTTCGTCGAATGCCGCACCGCGGCGGACGTGTGCAGGAGGCGCCTCTTGGACCGGGAGGGACGTCCGGGCGTGTCCGACGGCCGGACGGCGATCTTCGACGAGTTCTGCGCTCGGTTCGAGCCGGTCGTCGACCTCGCCCCCCCGGAGCACGTCGTTCTCGACGGCGGGAGACCTGTCGAGGAGAGCCGCGGGATCTTGCGTGGCGCGCTCGACGTGTGGCCGCGCGGGTTTGGGGGGTGATCGCGGAGGGCTTCGATGTCCGTTGGCCAAGTCGCCCCGGAGGAGCATCCCGTGTTGGTGCGCGAAGTCGTCGGCGCCGGCGGCTCGCGACGCCTGGCGCTGCGGGTCTTCTGCTCACCGACGCGGCCAGCGCTGAGAGCGTGACCGGAACTCGGTCGCGCTCGAAGCTTTTGGTAGATTGAAGCCAGCGCGTGCCGGAGACCCAACCCTGGCTGACCGGCTCTCGGGCCCTGCTCCTCGTCCTTGCGTACGGGACGATGTCGCCCTGCCGGGCACCGAATCCGACCCGGCTGGTCGTCGGAGTGCAGAGCGATCCGATGGGTGGCGTGGTGTCGGCGCTCCACGTCGTGATCCGGGTGGCGGGCGGTGTCGTCTTGGACGAGACGAAGACGCCGTCGAGGGGCGACCGCGTCGGGTTTCCGCAGCCCTGGGAGAAGGCGATCGACGCCGTGGGGGCGAACGCACTCGCGGAGGTCGACGTGACCGTCCAGGCGATGGGCGCGTCCGGCGGGCCGCCTCTCGTCACCCGGCTCGCGGCGACGCACTTCGTCGCAGGCCGCACCGGGCTCCTGCGGCTGCAACTCGAGTTGCCGTGCGTCGTATATCCGCCGCTCCCCGGCGGCAGCACCGTGCCGGGCCCCCTCAGCGGTCCGACGTGTACGGCGCCGCTGACCTGCATCATGGGGGTCTGCCAGTCGGATGTCGTCCCGCCCACAGCTCTCGAGCCGTACGCTCCCAACTGGCCGACCAACGCTCCCGACGGTTGCAAACCCCTCCATGCCGGACCGCCAGTTCTTCAGGTGGGAACGGGGCAGTCGGCCTACTTGCCGCTCACCGCCGGGCAGACCTTGCAGGCGGAGGCCGGCCCACAGGGCGGACACCACATCTGGATCGCCACGCGAATGCGGAACATGAAACAGCGGCTGACCGTGACACGTATCGAAGCGGTTCAGCCTGAAACGCACGTCACGATTCCGCCCAGTTCGTTCGTCTTCACGTATGCTCCGGACCAAGGCAACTTCTGCAAGCTCTATGGCCTGCGTTACCAGCTCGACAACCTCGGAATCGACTACAAGCAGTTTTTGGGGAAGCCGCTCGACGTGATCGTGACCGTCACCGACACTGCGGGGGTGAGCGCCAAGGGCACGGCGCACGTCCAAATCGCCCCCACGCTGGTCAATCCATGATGAAGACCTCCGACCTCTCCGCGCTCCCAACTCTCGCCGTTGCCCTCTGGGCTCTCGCCGCGACCGGGGCGACGGCGCTGGTCGGCTGCCATGCGCCTTCGCCAGCCACCAGGAGACCCCAGTGGCAGCTCCTGGCGAGCGAGCTCCCTTCGGCGCTGACCTCTGTGAGCGGCCGTTCTGCGTCCGATCTGTACGCCGTCGGCTCGGACAAGGGGAGCGGGCCGCTCGTCCTGCACTTCGACGGCAAGAGATGGCAGCGACTGCGAACGGGCCAGCGCGGTGACCTGTGGTGGGTGCAGGCTCTGTCCGACGGCCACGTCCTGATGGCGGGTGCCGGGGCGACGGTGCTGAGCTACGACGGCCAAAGCTTCACTCGCGTCCCCACCCCCGGGCTCGGCAAGCAGACGGTCTACGGTGTGTGGGCCAAGGCCGACACGGGGGACTTCTACGCGGTCGGGAGCGCCGCCGGCCGCGAGGGGTTCATTTGGCACTTCCACCAAGGCGCGTTCGAGAGGGAGACACTGCCCCTCGACTTGCCGCGCACCGCCGACGGCGAGGTTCCGGGATTCTTCAAAGTATGGGGCAGCGGCGAGGACGTCTGGGTCGTCGGGGCCGCGGGCTCGATTCTTCACCGTAGAGGGTCCGGGCCTTTCGTCGTCGTCCCGACCGGAACGCATGACACGCTCTTCACGGTCCACGGTGCGGGCGATCGCCTGGTCGCCGTCGGCGGCTCGAGCAACGGCGTGCTTCTCCAGCTCGACGGCGCGGCGACCCCGCACGTCCGAGACGGGTCGCCGCCCGCGGCCCCCCTCATCCAGGGGGTGTTCGCGAGCGAGCGGTACGGCGACTGGGCGAGCGGGGAGAGAGGCTTCGTCTACACGCGGAAGGGCACGGACGCCTTCGCCCTCGTGGACCATGGGCTGGCCGTGCCGGCGGCGTCGTCGCTGCACTCGATCTTCGTGGACCCGACCGGCGGAGTCTGGTCGGTCGGAGGCAACGTCCTCACGCCCGCGCTCGATGGCGGCTTCGTGCTGCACTACGGCGACGCTCTGCCGACCGTCTCCTACGACGATGGGGAGCCGGCTCCCGACGGGGGGGCTGCAGGCACGTGTCCTGCGGAGGTCGTGGCCGCGGGAAAGACGAAATCGATCGCGCGGCGGTGGAACGAGCAGGCGCTGGCCGCGATCCGTCTCGATCTCCCCCGACCCACGGTGCACGCGCGCAACCTGTACCATCTCTCCGCGGCCATGTGGGACGCCTGGGCTGCCTATGACGCGAACGCGAAGGGCGTCTTCGTGCGCGAGCGGCACGTCGCGCCGGACACGGAACAGGCACGCCGCACCGCCATCAGCTACGCGGCCTACGACGTGCTCGCGCATCGGTACGAGCACGCGGTCGGAGGCAAGACGACGCTCGCTTGCTTGCGCGCCATGATGGCGGATCTCGGCTACGACGCCGCCGACGTGCACGACGCGGGCGACGATCCGGTCGCCTTCGGCAACCGCGTCGCCCGCACGGTCATCGCGAACACCGCCAGCGACGGCGCGAACGAGGCCAACGACTGCGCCGATCCGCAGGGCTACCAAGCCGCGAACCAGCCCCTCGTCTTCGACGGCCCGGGCGCCGCGCTGCGCGTTCCCCAACGGTGGCAGCCGATCAACCTGTCGATTGCCGCGACTCAGAACGGCATCGTCCTTCCGGCGGGCGTGCAGGACTACATCGGCTCGCAGTGGGGTGGCGTGACTCCGTTCGCCATGAAACGCGCGTCGACCGCCGTGCCCTGGCACGACCCTGGTCCGGCGCCGCGGATCGACGCAGCGATGAGAGACTGGATCGTCGAGGTCGTTCGGAAGACCGCCGCCGTGGATGGGAGCGATCCCACCACCATCGACATTTCGCCGGGCGCGTACGGACACAATTCGCTCGGCGCGAACGACGGCAAAGGCTGGGCAAAAAACCCGGTGACGGGGGAGCCCTATCCCGCGCAGGTCGTTCTGCGCGCCGACTTCGCCCGCGTGATGGCGGAGTTCTGGGCGGATGGGCCGAAGTCCGAGACGCCTCCGGGGCACTGGAACACGATCGCCAATAGGGTGGCCGACGCAGCGGGCTTCGAGCGAAGGCTCTTCGGCAAGGGGCCGGCGCTCGACGCACTCGCGTGGGACGTGCACATGTACCTGGCGCTCAACGGCGCCGAGCACGATGCGGCGGTCACCGCGTGGGACATCAAGCGGCGCACCGAGACCGTACGGCCCATCTCGCTCATCCGCTGGATGGGAGCAAAGGGGCAGTCGTCCGACCCGACCGGCCCCTCGTACGATCCCGACGGGCTGCCGCTCGTTCCAGGTCTCATCGAAGTCATCACCAAGGAGAGCAGCGCCCCCGGAGAGCGGCACGCGCATCTCGCCTTCTTCGTCGGGCAGGTCGCGGTGCGCGATTGGCTGGGCGAGCCTGGAGATCGAGCGCGCCAGGTCTCCGGCGTCGGATGGGTTCGCGCCGTCGACTGGATCACCTACCAGCGGCGGACGTTCGTGACGCCCGCATTCCCGGGATTCATTTCCGGCCACAGCACATTCAGCCGTGCGGGCGCCGAGGTCCTCGCGAGTCTGACCGGCAGCCCGTACTTTCCCGGCGGCCTGGGTGAGTACGTGGCGCCGAAGGACGTCTTCCTGACGTTCGAGAAGGGTCCGACGACCGAGATTCGCCTCCAGTGGGCGTCGTACTACGATGCTTCGGACGAGGCGGGCCAGTCGCGCTTGTGGGGAGGCATCCATGTCCCCCCCGACGACTTCACGGGTCGCAGGCTGGGGCGCTTGGTAGGTCTCCAGGCGGTCGCGCTCGCGTCGAGGTACTTCGATGGGACCGCGATACCGGCCCAAGCCTTGTAGGGAGACGGCTATGGCGCGAGACGACGAAAGACGAGCACGAGCCTCCGAGACGCCCATCGTGGGAGGGCTTCCGGAGCTGCCCGGCATCTTGGCGGTCATGCAGCTCGCTCCCGCGCTGGCGCTGCATCTGCGGGGGCTCGCCGACGTGCTCCTGGTGAAGGACTTCCCCGGCGCGACGCTCAGCCGGAGCGATCGGGAGCTTCTTGCCACGGCCGTCTCGGCAGCGAACGACTGCTTCTACTGCATGGACTCGCACGGGTCGTTCGCGGCGGAGCTCCTGCTGCGCGCGACGGGCGCTCGGCAAGATCCCGTGATTGACGCCATGAAGACGGGCGGGGTCGAAGGGCTGAGCGCCAGGCTGGCGGCCCTGGTGTCTCTTGCGCGAACCGTTCAACGGCGCGCGCTCGACCTCACTTCGGCGGATGTGGCGCAGGCCAAGGCCGCCGGGGCCTCGGACGGGGACATCCAGCTGGCCATCCTCATTGCTGCAGGCTTCTCGATGTATAACCGCATGGTGGATGGACTGCGGACGACGACACCCCCTTCGGCCGAAGCTTTCGGCGATCGGGCGCGTCAGATTGCCGACCACGGCTACAGCAGCCCGGGCGTCAGCGCGGTCCCCCGCTGAGAAGCTCTGGATCTCGGGCAGCGCGTCGGGGGACAGCATCATGAAGCTCTCGCCCAAGTAGATGACCCGGCCGGACGAGCGCATCCCGCTCGAAGAGCACCGCGTCATCGAGGAAGACGCGCGTACCTACGCGATACCCGCACGCGCCCAGAACGTGCGCGCCCGCATCCCGCGGAAACGCGCACCTCCCCTGTAGACGCGTGAGGCGGTCCGGCGAGCACGCGAGCGTACGCGCGAGGTACGTGCGCGGGTCTGGCGGTCCGACACGCCCGTCCCACGGGAAGGCTCGCGCTCCACGCGGACCGAAGCGCCGGACCCGAGGGCGCGTGCCCGCGTTCCCGAGGAGGATGCGCGCGTCAGCGAGAAGGATGCGCGTGTCAGCGAGGAAGATGCGCGTGACCACCTGACGCGCGGCCGCATCCCGCGGGTACGCACGCGGGAATGCTTTCTTCCTTGATCCGCGTACGGGAACGGCGCGCGCACGCCGATCTTTTTTGCCCCGTAAACGCTCGAAATCCCTCGTATCCCAAAAAAAAGGTTCGGCCGCGCGCGGAAAAGCGAGTCGACGCGAGACTGTCCATATGAGGGCACGAAAACCGAACGAGGGGAGCCCGGCGGGCATGGTGCGCGCCGCGGCCGACCCTCGCCCTCGGAAAGGAGAGACAGGTCCATGGCAACCACAACCAAGTCCAAGGCCGATGTCGTCCACCTCGCGGAGCAGTTGATCGCGGGGACCGACAAGCACCTGACGGGCGTCACGCAAGTGATTCTCGGCGGGGGCACGTACACGCCGGAGCAAATCGCGGCGAAGCTTCAATCGCTCGTGAAGTTGCGCACCGACGTGGACCAGGCCAAGGCAGCGACCAAGGCACGGCTCGCTACCGAAAAGACCGACATGCCGGCACTGCGCACCTTCATCGGTGCGTTCGTGTCGTACGTGAAGGGCGCATTCGGAAGCGCGCCGGACGTGCTCGCAGACTTCGGGATCCACCCGAAGGTGCGCGCACCGCTGACGGTCGAGGCCAAGGCTGCGGCCGCCGCCAAGCGCAAGGCAACACGCGCCGCGCGGCACACGATGGGCACGAAGCAAAAGAAGGGAGTCAAAGGCGTCGTCACAGGCGTCGTCCTGACCCCCATCACGGCTCCGCAGCCCACCGCGTCGGAACCGGCCAGCCCGACGACCCCTGCTTCCGGCACGGGTCCGACGGCCGGCACGACCTCACCGCACACCGCCTAGGTCGACAACCAGGGAAGGGGACGGCCGCGACGTCGCAAGGCGATCGCGGTCGTCCCCGGCCCGCTCTTCTCCCAGACGTCTTCACATTTCTTGCACGAATGTTACCTGATATTTTCTCAAGCCGTCGATACCGAGATACGAGTCGGCCGACGTAATCTGATAACCCTGGGGGGCCAGCTCGGCCGTCGCAAGCGCAAAACTGAAGCAATCTAGATTCTCAAAGCTCTGCCAAACCCGCCCTTCGATGGGGGCGAAATAAGCCCGGAACATGGGCGTCCCCGCGATGTTCCTGGCCTCTACGCGTGCAGGGTACTTGCCGTTCGCCTGTTGCGTTGCCACCGTCGCCTGATACTGACTGTCGCTCATCCATGAGCTGTACACGCCGTATTGGTCGAACAGATCACCGCCATTGAATTGCGTGAACCAGGCGCCGTTTGACGCGGCGAACGCGTTTTGAAGTGCCAGCTGAATCTGTTGCGCGAACGTTTGGCCGCTTCCATTTGTCGCGCCGCCGTCGATATTGAAGAATGCGGCCCATCCCATGCCGTTGGCCAGATGCCACTGCTCGGTATAGATTCCTGGCAGTGCGCCCGTGTGCGTCCAGTTTTGGCCCGGCACTGGACCCCCATTCTGTATAAACCACCCATCCCCGTAATAATTATTTGCGTTGATGTTGCCCGTGCCGAATGGAAAGGTCGTCAGGATATTGCCTCCCGCTCCCGAATCGAACATCTGGGCGCTGGATACCGCATTTCCAGCGTCCAACCCGGACAACCACGGGAGCGTGGTGTTCAGCAACGCGCTCCCGGGATTGTTGCGACCATCGAGGTTCACCTGGAACCTCAAGAGGTCCACGGGGGACGTCACCCAACCACCGTGCGCTTTCATCGCCTCGATGTATGCGCCGCCGTACGGCATGTAGGCCTGCACGCCTTGACTGTTCGCCTGTCCGTTCACGTCGAATACGGACTGCACAAACGGTGAGCCTGCTTGGGTGC
>DATGJA010000588.1:0-3270 GCA_035295445.1 Polyangiaceae bacterium
GCCGGGCAGCGTCTCCTACGACTGGGGCGCGGAGCAACCGCACATGGAGCGCGAGCTCAACGACCTCCGCGGCGCTCGTCACTCGCTCGAAGCCGCCGCGGAGCACAAGGGCGGATGGCGCGTACTCGCGCTCAAGCACACCGACGAGGCGATCGCCGAGACGGTCCGCGGCATGGAGTACGCGAAAAACCACCCGCACGACTGACGGCGACGGTCTCGATGTGCTTCAAGCTGCCGTCATGACACCGCCGGGTGCGACTACTCCCGCGTCGTCGCGCCCGGCGCGCGCACCTTCGCCCGCCGGTAGGCCGCCGGCGTAGTGCCGGTCCAGCGGTGAAACGCCCGGACGAACGTCGACGCCGTCGAGTAGTCGAGTCGCTCCGCTACCTCGTCGATAGAGAGGCGTGAGGACCGGAGCAGCGCGAGCGCCCGTTCGCGCCGCTCGCGATCGAGCAGGGACGAGTACGAGATGCCCTGCGCCGCGAGGCGTCGCTTGAGCGTGCGGGGCGAGAGGTGAATGCGCGCCGCCACCTGCTCGAGCGAGCTGAATCCGCTCTCGTCACGCGCGATGAGCCGTCTCACCCGGTCCACGAGCTCGGTGTCGAAGCCGAGCTCCTCGAGCTGCCTTTCGCAGAGGGTCCGGGCGAGGCGCAGCGCCGTCGGGTCGGCGGTGACGATGGGCGAGTCGAGGACCGCCGCGTCGATCAGGATGCGGTTCGCCGGCTGTCCGAAGCGCGTCCTGGGCGCAAGGTGCTCGAAGCGCGGATAGTAGTCCGGCTCCGGGAACGTGAACTCGTACGAGCCCACCTGCGCGCGCCCCGTGAGGGCCGCGGCGATCGTATGCAAGCCGAACATGAGGCTGATGAGCACGATGTCACGAGCGGATCCGAGATCGGCGTGCTCGTGGACGTAAAGAGAGGCGAGGCCGTCGTTGGTGCGAAGCTCGATCGTCAACGCGCGCGAGAACATCGGCGCGAACTTGAGCGCGAGCTCGAGCGCCTCGCGGACCGACGACGCGCTCGTCGCCGCGAACCCGAGGTATCCGTACACGGACACCCGCTTTTGGAGGCCCATGTAGTAGCCGAGCCCCGGCTCGCCGGTCAGCAGGCGCGCGCGCTCGAGGAGCGCGCACATGGTCGGCACGGGAACCCGATCCATCGGATCGTCCGGGGGTTTCTCGAGGCCGACCCCGGCGAGGAGCTCCTCGGCGGGGAGGTGCCATCGCCCGACGAGCTCGATGAGCTGGAGCGCAAGGGACGCGGGTACGGTATGCAGCGCGCGCTCGCGATTGCTTTGCGACGTCATCAACCCCGTCACCTGTCCCCGAAAGCACATTCTTGGCACGCCGGGGACCCCGCCGCCAAGTCCCACGTCGCAGGGAAGGCCGCGCTCGATGGAGGGGAGTGTAGGGAAGGACGAGCGAGTCCCGATTTTGATCGAGGATCACGAACCGTGATTTAAGGGCCTTCTCGATCCATCTTGCCGGCGACGAGATCCGTCGTCCATTGCGCGAGGGTCATCTGCCCGTCGCTCGTCAGCGCTTTGAAGAACTCCGCCCCCCGGAAGATGTGCTGGTGCAGGGTCGCGTCCGGGTAGTTCGAGCTCGGCCCGATGAGGTATGTGGCGACGTCGCCCGTGCACGCGTATTTCGCGATGACGGCGTCGAGGTTCGCCTCATACGCGCTCGTGCTCACCCCGCCGCCCGAGAGCACCAGCGTGTTGGCGTCGTTCGTCTGGCAGTTGTTGTCGCCGGCGCCGTAAAAGAGCCGAATCACCTGATCCTGCGTGGTCGACAAGAGGCCGACGCGATCCTTCGGATACTTGTGGTGCCAGTAGTCGACGATCTTGTTCAGACCGCTGCCGTCGGCGGCGCTGCACTCCGCGCAGTCGCTCGGAATCGAGCCGTCGAAGCCCCAGGTCGTCCGCCAGGCCTTCTGCAAGCACGGCGGCCAAGGGGACGTCTCGTCCGACGGAGGCCCCGAGTCGTCCAGGACGGTGATGGGAATGCCCGCGCCGAAGGAGTCCTGGACGACCCCGAGGTTCAGGGCCGCGCCGATGCCCCCCGCGCTCGCCCCGGCGAGGACGATCTGATCGAGCCCCGTGAACGTGGGGACGAGGCGCTCGAGGAAGAGCCTCATGTTGCGATACCCGACGAAGTGCTGGTTGTTCTTCACGTCGAGCGGGTCGTCGTTGATCGTCACGTTGTCGGCGGTGCCGAAATGCACGTCGCCCGTTCAGTAGGGAATGTAAACGCCGTTCCAGTTCTGGAAGGGATTGGCGCTGTTCGTCGTGTCGAAGATGCCCGTGGTGTACGGCTCCTGAATGCCTGCGACGGTCGCGAGCGACCCGGTTACCGTCTGTCCCTGCGTCGCCTCTCCGCCGGGGAACACCTGGTTCATGTTCGCCGGGTTGTGATCGCAGAAGTGCGACTCGTTGCACGCGCCGCCGCCTTCGAGATAGATGTAGAGCTTCGTCGACGACGTGTAGTGCGCGTAGATGCCGAGGGGCGAACCGTCGCGGCACACGGCGCCGTTGATCAAGTAGAAGTTCCAGCCCGCCGGCGGGGCTCCGGCGTCGCCCGGAAGCGGGTCGCTCTGGTTGTGATCGAGCGGCAGCCCCGCGGTCACCGCCAGGTTCACGAAGCTCGTCTGCGCCGTCAAGTTGGGCGCGCACCCCGCGTCGTCGCGCGCTTCGCCTGCGTCGCCCGCCTCCGACCCGCCGCCGGACGAGTCGTCGCCCGCGTCGGGTGTGCCCGCGTCCGCCGCCTCCGCCGCGACGTCGCCGACGGAGGTTGCGTCGATCGGCGCGCCGGCGTCCGCGTCGGATGGAACCGTGCCGTCGTCGCCCATCGGCCCGCCCGCGTCGAACGCGGAGCTCGCGTCGGCGCGCGTCGCGTCCGCAGCCCCGTCACCATCTGCATCCCCCTGCGGATGCACGCTCGCGTCGGAGCCAGACGCACCGGCATCGCCCTGGCCGTCGCCGTTCCCGGAGGCGCAGCCCGAGAGCGCCACGGCGATTGTTGAGGCGTTCAGGACATCCCGGACAATTCGTACCGTGCGGCGCATGTTCCTCCGTGCCTGCTGTAGCGGCTGAGCGAGCTCCGTAATGCATTTGGTGTACCGAGTACATATTTGACTGGCAGGAAGAACCGACGGACGTTGGGTGTGCGCAAGGGCGTTCTCAAGCCGACGCGCCCGCCGGCGAGCGAGTGGATCGTCGCGCTGGCGGCGATCGCCCTCGCGCGGTCGCGTACGCGGCGACAGGGAGGCG
>DATGJA010000589.1:0-4125 GCA_035295445.1 Polyangiaceae bacterium
GTCTCGGCGTGCACGTCCAGTCCCACCCATCGTGTAGGCTTCTTCATCGACCGGCTCCTCTCGCGTGTAGCTCTGCGCTGCCCTCAAGCCGCGTAACCTACGACCTCGCGACTTGAGCCGGTCGCTTCATTCTGACTAGATGGAACGCGTGACCTGGCAACGCGAGGTGGACGAGCTTCGGGCGCGCGAGGCGATGGCCCGCGAAATGGGCGGACCCGAGAAGGTCGCCCGCCACACCGCCGCCGGAAAGCTAACCGTCCGCGAGCGCATCGCGCGCCTGGTCGACCCCGGGTCGTTCGTCGAGATCGGCGCGACGAGCGGCTTCGCCGAGTACGCCCCGGACGGCAGCCTCGCGCGCCTTTCGCCCGCGAACTTTCTCTTCGGTCGTGGGCGTGTCGAGGGCCGGACGGTGGTCGTCGAAGGGGACGACTTCACAGTTCGGGGAGGCGCCGCGGACGCGGGCCTCTGGTTGAAGCAGGTCGCCGCCGAACAGATGGCGAACGAGCTCCGCCTCCCGGTCGTACGCCTCGTCGACGGGAGCGGAGGAGGCGGCTCGGTCAAGACGCTGGACAGCCCCACGGGGCGCACGTATGTCCCGCGAAACCCCGCGTGGGAATGGGTCGTGCGCAACCTCGCGACGGTTCCCACGGTGGGCCTCGCCCTCGGGTCGGTGGCGGGGCTCGGCGCAGCGCGCGTCGTCACGAGCCACTATTCGATCATGGTCAAGGGCATGTCCCAGCTCTTCGTGGCGGGTCCGCGGGTCGTCGCACGGACGGGCGAGCGCCTCGACAAGGAGGAGCTCGGGGGCAGTCACATCCACGCGCGCAACGGCTCGGTGGACGACGAGGCGACGAGCGAGGACGAGGCCTTTGACCGCGCGCGTCGCTTCCTCGGATATCTCCCCTCGTCGGTCGACGAGGTCCCCCCGCGCGGCCCGCGGGAGGACGACGCCTCGCGGCGCGACGACTGGCTCGTCGGCGCCGTCCCGCGCGACGAGCGAAAGGTCTACAAGATGCGCCCGATCGTGGAAGCGATCGTCGATCGGGGATCGTTCCTCGAGATCGGGCGCCAGTGGGGACGATCGATCGTCACCGGGCTGGCGCGGCTCGACGGGTGGCCGGTCGCCGTCATGGCGGGCGACCCGTACTTCTACGGGGGCGGGTGGGGAGCCGACACTTCGCTGAAGGTGACGCGCTTCGTCGACCTCGCCGAGACGTTCCACGTGCCGATGGTGCACCTGGTCGACAACCCGGGCTTCCTCGTCGGCGTACGAGCCGAGCGCGCCGCGACGATCCGACACGGTGCGCACGCATTGGCCGGCGTCTACCAGGCGACCATCCCGTGGTGCTCGGTGATCGTGCGCAAGTGCTACGGCGTGGCAGGCGCCGCGCACTGCGATGCAAGCCGCTTTCATTACCGATACGCGTGGCCCTCCGGCGACTGGGGCTCGCTGCCGATCGCGGGGGGGCTCGAGGCAGCCTACAAGGCGGAGCTCGACCGCGCCGAGGATCGCGCCGCGCGCCTCGCGGAGATCGAACGACGTCTCCAGTCCGTGCGTTCGCCGTTTCGCACGGCCGAAGCGTTCCTCGTCGAGGACATCATCGACCCGCGCGACACGCGGCCTCTCCTGTGCGAGTTCGCCAACCTCGCGGCGCCGTTGCGCCGGCCGGGGCCCGCGCGCTTCGGAATGCGTCCGTGAGCCCCCCCCGAGCCATGACCGACGAGCCCATCACGCTGCTGGTCGACATGACCTGCGAGCTTCCCGCAGCGCCCGAGGATGTCTTCGCGGTCATCGGCGATCACCGTGCGCTGGCTCGTTGGATCCCCGGTCTGCGCGCGGTAGAGGTCGACGAATCGCGCGCGGACTCCCCGGGCGGCGCCGGCACGCGCCGGACGCTGCGCATGGGTCTCGGACCGCCGGGCGTCGAAGTGGTCACCGCGTTCGCGCCCCCCCACCGCATTGCCTACGGCGCAACCGATGAGTCGTTGCGGGGGCTGTGCACGTGCCACGCCGCGGAGCTGACCTGCACGCCCTCCGGAGGGGGGACGGTCGTGCGGTGGACCGTACGGGCCCGGCTGTCGACCTCGTGGTGGAGGCGTTGGCTGGCGCCCCTCATGTTCCGCCTCGTGTGCAGGGCAGGGCTGCGGAGACTGCGCCGGCTGCTGGCCGTCGGCCCCTCCTGGGCCGGGTGAGCCGGAAGCGCTGTGGGCGTCGACGCGAACGCCGCGATGATCGAACGCGGCAACGCTGATCGCGGTTCGTGCGTGCGGCTTCGCGCGGGCTACGCTTCGTCCGATGCACTCTCCGATCCTCGTCGCGGGGGCCCTCGTCGTGACGCTGGGATCCGTGGACGCGCGGGGGTATTGCCGGACCACCACGGTCCACGTTCCCTCCGGCTACGACCCCTCGGACGCGGGCTGCTGGAAGGAAGGGACGCCGATCGCCTGGCCGGCCGGACAGAGGGTGCCCTATTTGCTCGCTTCGAACGCGAGCCGGCAGATCGACTTGGCCGACGCGACGGCGATCGCCCACCAGGCGTTCGCCGCGTGGAACGACGCGCCGTGCAGGTCGGGGGCGCCCAGCGTGCAGGCCTACGACGACGGGCCAGTTGATGCGGCCCTCGCGGCGACCGATTGCGGGCTCCACCCGTGTGACGCGTCGGTTCACGACGGCCTGCACGTGATCGTCTTTCGTGACGACGAGTGGCCCTACAACGATTACACGAACACAGTGGCGCTGACGACCGTGACCTACGGCGTCGACACGGGGGCGATATTCGACGCCGACATCGAGGTGAACACCTTCGGGAACACGCTCACCACCCAGGAGCCCCCGCCGCCGGGGACAATCGCCCTTCGGGCCATTCTCACGCACGAGGCGGGGCACTTTTTCGGCCTCGCACACGCCGCGGACAAGAGCTCCATTATGTACTGGCTATACCAGTCCGCATGATTGACCTCACGGCCGACGACGTCGCGGGCGTGTGCGCGATCTACGGCCAGACCGACTCGAAGTCGGGGGGGTGCGCGGCTGCACCCGCCCGCGCGGGGGAGGTCGGCGCGTTCGCCGTGGTCGCCGCGTTGGCGCTCGCCCTCTCGCGCCGGCGGGGACGGCAGGCATCGACGGGATAGCTTGCGGGGCCTGGTCACGCGACGACGGGCGCGCTACGGGTCCGCCCCATGGCACTCGACGACGTGTACGAGTACTTCCGCGACTACGACAAGGCCTCCTTCGCCGTCTTCGCTTGCCGGGGCAACGAGCCCTCGGAGGAGGACCTCGCGGCGTTCGAGGGCGTCGCGGGCTTCGGTCTTCCGGAGGAGTTCCGCGAGTTCACCATGTCGCCCCTCGGCGGCCTCTACATGGAGGTGCGCGAAGAGCTGTGGCCGCGCCCCAAGCAGCACGACGTAGGGCCGTTCTGGTCGTTCCTCTTTGGGCTGAAGGTCTTCGGCATCGCCGCCGGTATCCCGGAGTGGCTCGACATCCGCGCGCAGCTCGCGGCCTTTCGCGCCGAGGCCGACCCCGCGAGCGCGTCCGACCTGGTCCCGTTTCTCCAGATCGTCGACGACCGAGACCGATGGTGCTTCGACCGAAATGGCCAGATCGTGCGATGGCGTCACGACGCGGGCGACCCGGTCGAGCCGGAACGGATTTCCTTCAGCGAGCTCTTGATGCGAGAGATCAAGGACCTCGTCGCGCGCAAGGACCGTAAGCTGCGCGGCGAAGACCGGGCGTGATGCGCTATGATTGGGGGAGCTGCCCAAGGAGCGCCAGGATCGCCTCCGTCGAGTCCACCTCGCCGAGGCGCGGGAGGACCTTCGACAAAATGAACTCGTGCGCGACAGGATCCCTGTCGGTCATCGCGTCCGCGGCGAACGTGACGTTGTAACCGTGTTCCTGGGCGGCCCGCGCTGTGCCGTCGACCCCGACGCTCGTCGACACGCCCGAGAGCACGATTCCCGTGACGCGGCGGCGGCGGAGCTGCAAATCGAGCTCGGTCCCGTAGAACGCGTTGGGCTGCCGCTTCGTGATGCGCAGATCGCTCGACTGCGCGCCAAGCTCGCGCACGAGCTCGGCGAAATCGGGCGCCATCGCGATCGAGCGATTGAGGTCCGTGCGCGTCCGCG
>DATGJA010000590.1:0-10366 GCA_035295445.1 Polyangiaceae bacterium
GTGCGGGCAGCGCCGCGCGAGAATAGGGCCGGCGCTCGTTCCGCCTGCCGACGGCGGTCAGGCGACGTCCACGTGCCCGACCATCGCGGGCGACGGCCAGCCGTGCGGCGACGCGTGCGACACGTTCGCCGAATGCTTCGACCCGACGAGCCCCGCCGGGACGCCGGGCGCCGAAGGCACGTGCACCCTGCTCGACAGCGTCGTGTGCAAGTGACCCGCAAAGCGCCGGCGGCTTTCTGACCACAGGTACTTTCCTTCGGCGATAACCCGCGACACGAGTGGAAGGCGTGCATTCCCATCGGGGACGAGCGCCGTATCCTGGGGGCATGCCTGGAGCGTCCGTGCCGCCCCACGCCGGGCCGGCCGAGCCTCGCAGCAAGCCCGCGAGCGTATCGCGCACGGAGCGGGAAACCGACGGCTGGAGGGGCACCGCGCGCTACAAGGTCTTGCGTCGGATTGGAGAGGGCGCCACCGGCATCGTGTACGAGGCCTTCGACCGGCAGCGCGGCGCGGCGGTCGCGATCAAGAGGCTCCACGAGCTGACCCCCGGGGCCCTCTACCGCTTCAAGCAGGAGTTTCGGACGCTCGCCGACGTCCTTCATCCGAACCTGGTGCTCCTGCACGAGCTCTCGGTGACCGAGGGCGACGGTGCCTTCATCGCGATGGAGCTGGTGCTTGGTACGGATTTTCTGTCCTACGTCACCAAGTCGAAGGCCGACACGGACGGCCAGACCGGTCCGCAGGAGCCCGAACGCTCCCCGGCGGACCTCGACAAATTGCGGAGGGCCCTGCCGCAAATCATCCGAGCGGTGCACGCGCTCCACGCGGCCGGCAAGCTGCACCGGGACATCAAGCCCACCAATGTGCTCGTGACGCCGGAGGGACGCGTCGTCGTACTGGACTTCGGGTTGGCGACCGAGCTGCCAGGTCGGGTCGACCCGCGCGCTCCGGAGGAACAGGAGATCGTCGGGACCGCGCACTACATGGCGCCCGAGCAGGCGCTCGCGGAGGAGGCGACCGAGGCCTCCGATTGGTACGGGGTAGGGGCGATTCTCTACGAAGCCCTGACCGGAAGGCCGCCGTTCGTAGGAACGGCGATCGACGTCCTCGCGAGAAAGACGACGGCCGAGGCCCCGCCCCCGAGCACGTATGCGGCCGGCGTGCCCTCGGACCTCGACGCGCTGTGCCGCGAGCTCCTGGCGTGCGACCCGCGCCGCCGGCCGACTGGCCCAGACATTTTGCGACGCATGGGGGTCGCCCAGAGCGTCCGCCCTTCCCCTCCGACCCCGACCCTCCTCGAGAGAGCGTCGACGACCGCCCTCGTGGGCCGCGAACCTCAGCTGCGGGCGCTGCGCGACGCCTTCGAGCACGCACGCGGCGGAACGTCGACGACGGTGCGTCTCACGGGCGCTTCCGGCATGGGCAAATCCGCCGTGGCGCAGGTCTTCCTCGACGGCGTCGTCGACGCCGGGGAGGCCCTCGTCCTGCGGGGACGCGTGTACGAACGAGAGTCGGTGCCGTTCAAGGCCATCGACGGCGTCGTCGACGCGCTGAGTCGCTATCTCGTGCACGCCGAGCGCGAGGGTGAAGCCGTTGACCTCCCGAGCGACGTCGCCTTGCTCGCGCGCGTCTTCCCCGTCCTGCTTCGCGTCGGGGGCATCGAGGCCCAGGAGCCTCCCGCGGTCTTGGGCCAGCGGGTCGTCCGGCAGCGCGCCTTCATGGCCCTGCGCCAGGTCTTGACCGCGCTGACGCGCCGCCTTCCGGTGGTGGTCTGCATCGACGACGCCCAATGGGGCGACGCCGACAGCGCGGCGCTCCTCGTCGAGCTCATACGGCCCCCCCAGGCGCCGCCGGTCCTCTTCGTCCTGACGCACCGCGAGGAGGGCGTCGCGGACAGCCCGTTCCTCAACGAGCTGCGCCATCGCTGGCCGGCGCAAGCCGAGTCGCGAATCGTGACGGTGGGGCCGCTCGACGTGGGGAACGCGCGCCGCCTGGCCCTGACGTTGCTCGACTCGTCCGACCCATCGTCCCAAGAAACCGCACAGGCCGTCGCTCGAGAGTCGAAGGGAAGTCCGTTCTTGATCGAGGAGCTCGTACGCAGCCACCAGAGCATCTCCAAGCGGTACGCCGTGGGGCAGGCGTTGAAGGTGCTCTCCGTGAACGAGATCATGAGCGAGCGGCTCGAACGCCTGCCAACCCCCGCCCGCCGCCTCGCCGAGGTGGTCGCCGTCGCCGCGCGCCCCTTGCCGATCGCGATGGCCGCCCAGGCAGCCGGCATCACCGATGGGGAGGCAAACGAGGCGCTCGGGCTCGCGCGGGCGCAACGATTGGCGCGAGCCGCGGTCCGCGACGGGATGGAGGTCGTCGAGCCCGTCCACGATCGCTTCCGTCAGGCCGTCCTCGCGGGGATCCAGAGCGGCGCGCTGCGCGAGTATCACGCCCGCCTGGCCGACGCCCTCGAAGCGTCTCCGGGCGTGGACGTCGAAGCCATCGCCGTGCATCTCCTGGCCGCCGGACAGCGCGAGCGAGCGGCCCTGCACGCCGAACGGGCGGCCGAGGAAGCCGCGGCCAAGATGGCGTTCGACCAGGCCGCGCGCCTCTTGCGGCTCACGCTCGACACTCGCCCGGCCGACGACGAGAACGCGCGCCGGTTGCGCACGCGTCTCGCGCAGGTGCTCGAGTGGTCCGGCCGGGGCGAGGAAGCCGCGCGCGCGTACCTCGAAGCCGCGGCGGGCGCCCCCGCGCTCGAGCGCGCGGAGCTGGAACGGGCGGCATCGGTGGGATTTTTCTCGAGCGGCCAGCTCGTCGATGGGGCATCGGCGCTTCGCCGCGCGCTGGCGACCGCGGGCGTGAAGACGCCGGAGTCCGCGCTCGGCACGCGCTTTCTCGTGTTCGCGTGTCGGCTGCGCATGCTCGGCTGGCTGCTCCTGGGTTTTCGCGCTCGGCGCCGCACACCCGAGGACGTCTCCCCCGAGGATCGCCTGCGCATCGACGTGCTCTTCGCGGCCGCCATCGGCTTCGGGATCTCGAACGTCGTGCTCGGCCGATGCATGGGGACCCGCAGCCTCCTGCTCGCGCTACGCCGGGGGGATCCATCCCAGATCCTGCGAGCGGCAACCCTCGAATTGAACAACCACGCGAACGGCAAGGAAGGGAGGCTCGAGCGCGCGCTCGTCGGGCTGACGAGGCGATTGTCCGCGGGGAGTGGACAGAGAGTCGGACAGGACGACCCCGAGTTCATCCAGGGAGGCCCGACGGCGCGAACGCTGTTTCTGGGGACCCTGCTGACGAGCGTATATCTGCGCGGGGAATGGAAGAAAGCGCGCGAGATCTTCGACGCGTTCTTCGCGGACACGGGCCAGCTGGACCTGCGCGGCGGGTGGATATCGTCGAGAAAGGTCTTCGGGTGCTGGACGCTCAACTTCCTCGGAGAGCATCGCGAGCTCGCACGCCTCCACGCCATCCTCCTCGCAGAGGCCGAGGAGCTCGGCGACAACCATACCTCCGTGCAGCTTCGCGACGGGTCCCTCGCGATCATGTGGCTGGCAGCGGACGACCCGGACGGTGCCCGGCGCAACGTGGAAGAGTCGATGGCGCGCTGGCCGTCGGACCGCTACCTGCTCCAGCACTGGCACCGCCTGTACGGCGAAGGCGAGATCGAGCTCTACGTGGGCGACGGCGCAAAGGCGTACGCCCGCGTGGACCGCGACACCGACGCGCTGAACAAGAGCCTTCTCTTGCGAGTCCAGCACATGCGGGTACAGACGACGTTCCTTCGCGGGCGCTGCGCGGTCGCGTCGCTCGAGGCCGAGCCTCATGTGAGGCGTTCTCGTTTAAGGGAGGTTCGCCGCCTCGCGCGGCGGCTCGACGCGGAGGGCATGGCCTGGTCGGCGCCCTTTGCGGCCATCTTGCGCGCCGCGGCGGCGAGAGCTTCGAACGACCGGGCCGCGGCGGTCGCCGGCCTGCGCGACGCCGTTCGTCTTGCGCGCGCGGCGGACATGCATGGGTACGCGAGGGCCGCCAGCCGTCAGCTCGGGCTGTTGCTCGGCGGCGACGAAGGCGCGCGGCTCGTCGCCGAAGCCGAGCAGGAGATGACGGCCGCAGGGATCCGCGTGCCGTCGCGCTTCGCGGCGACCCTCGTGCCCGGTCGCTGGGGACCGTAGTCCGCACGCTCGAGCGAGCAAGACAGCGGACGAGAGACACGCCCGCGCATTGACGACCGCGATCGGCGCGGCTACTGGCCGAGGTGCCATGACAACCATCGGACTCATCGGTGCCGGTCACATCGGCAGCCAGGTCGCTCGTCTGGGTGTGGCGAACGGATACGACGTCATCCTCAGCAACTCGCGCGGCCCGGAAACGCTCTCTGCGCTCGTACGCGAGCTCGGATCGCGTGCGCGCGCAGCCACGGCGCTCGAGGCGGCCAAGGCCGGCGATGTCGTCGTCGTGACCATCCCCCTCAAGGCCATCGACACGGTGCCCGTCGAGCCTCTCGTCGGGAAGATCGTCATCGATACGAACAACTACTACCCCGCGCGCGACGGGCACATCCGCGCGCTCGACGAGGAGAAGACGACGACGTCGGAGCTGCTGCAGTCTCGCCTTCCGAGGTCGAAGGTGGTGAAGGCCTTCAACCATATCTACGCAGCGGAGCTCACGTCGCACGGCCAGCCCTCCGGCACCCCGAACCGGCGCGCGCTCGCCATCGCCGGCAACGATGCGGACGCCAAGGCGGTCGTGGCGAGGATGCTCGATCAGTTCGGCTTCGACGCCGTGGACGCCGGTCCGCTCGCCGAGAGCTGGCGCATCCAGCGCGACACGCCGGGCTATGGGCCGCGCCGCAACGCGACCGAGCTGAAAGCAGACCTGGCTGCGGCCACACGCCCCCCGGGCAAGTCGTAAACGCTTCGCCCCTCGGAGGGCGACCGCTCGGCGAAGACAGGGCGTGCCATCTCTGGCGCGCTCCCCCTCGGGCCGCTCCCGCCCGCGCCGTCCCGAGCCGCGGCGCTCACCGCTCGGAGCCGGAGTCCACGATCGCCGGCCCATAGAACGGCAGCGGCGGCGTCGGCCGGAAGGGCAGACCGGCAAAACGGGCACGCGGTCTCGCTGGTGAGGACGTGACGCCGGCACTGGGGACAGGGGACGAAGAAAGGGCTCATCGCGTGTTTCTCTCTCAGGTGGGCGGACTTCCGTCGTCCTCGACGATCAGCGCGAAACGGCCGTGGTCGAATGGCTCGCCGGGCGGCGCTTCGACACGCACCAGGCGCTCGCGCTTGCCGGCCGCCTTCATCTCGAGCGCGCGGTGGTGGCAATACGGATTGTTGCCCGGGCGCCCGAAGAGCACGTCGGTGGTCCACGTGCAGCCGGCGCGGCACGCGTCGGCGTAGTAGCAGGTGGCGCAGTACCCCCAGAGGTCCTTCACGGTGCGATCGCGCGTGTACCGGAGCGCCGTGGCGCGCTTCCAGATCTCCGCCAGGGGCGTCTCGCGCACGTTGCCGCCCGCCCAGCCCGCCGACGGCAGACTCGGGCATCCTTTGATCGTCCCGTCGGCCTCGATGCCGATGCTGGCGCGGCCGGCGCCGCAACCCGTGCTGTGTCCGGAGCGCGTGGTCCCTCGAAGCTGCGCCTCGTACGGCCCGAAGTAGCCGACGTTGCTCCCGGGAATGAGCCGGATGCGCGCGCGGTCGGCGCGCTCCTTGAGGTCCGAGAGCATCGGGAAGAGCTCGAGCAAGTCGTAAGGCTGAAGAAGAACGTCGGGCTCGTCGGCGGCGCGCCCCATGGCGACGGTGAGCTGCATCAACCAGCTGCGCGCGCCCACCTCGATCATCCGGTCGAGGACGTGCGCCGGGTGCGACATGCTGAGGCGGTTGATCTGCGTGTTGACCGTGACGTGCACGCCCGCCCCTCGGAGGTTCGCGATCGCCTCGAAAGCGCAGCGATACGAGCCCGAGACGCCGCGCAGGCGATCGTGAGTTCGCTCGTCGCCGTCGATCGAGACGCTGGCGGAGAACAGCCCCGCGGCGCCAGCGTCCCGGGCGCGCTCCGGCGTGAGGTTGCGGCCGCCGGTCGTCATCGTGGGCAGCATCCCGTGCGCCTTGATGGCGCGGAGGATGTCGAGCCAATCGTCTCGCAGGTAGGCCTCGCCGCCGATGATGGCCACCTCGCGCGTTCCAAGCTCCGCGAGCTGCCGCACGAGGTCGAGGCACTCCGCCGTCGACAGTTCGTCGGGACGCGCGACCCCCGCCCGCGATCCGCAGTGCCTGCACGCCAGGTCGCAGCGAAGGGTGGTCTCCCACACGGCGAGCACCGGGCGCCAGCGGTCGTCCTCGGGCCGCGCATCGCCCAGCGGATCGGCGCGACGCGATGCCCCGAACACCGGGAGCGCCCGGACCGGGCGGGGCCGAGCCATGATCTCTTCGCGCGTCTGGTCGTCGAGGGTCATGGCTGCGCGCCCGAGGACCCGCAGCATCGGCCGTGCCAGCGGCTTCCGCAAGAACCGAGGCGTGTGTGTGCCACGGCGTGCCGGGGTCAGATCCTGGCGTCCCGGGGGTCCTTCTCCGTCAGAGCCTTCTTCGGCAGCCTGGAGAGCATCCGCGCGAGCGTACCCGCGGGATGCGGGCGCGCGGTCCCTGGTCACGCGCATCTTGCTCGCTGACGCGGGCACGCACCATCGTGTCCGTCGCGTCGGTCTGCGTGGAAGGCGAGCTTTCCCCTGGGACGCTCGCGTCGGACCGCGAGACGCGCGTATCACCCTCGCGGGTACGCCCGCGAATCAGCAAGACAGGCGCGCGTGTCGACGTGGAAGGTGCGCGTTCCCGTGGGATGCACGCGCGCGTCCCGCTCGTCCGCGCGCCTATCTCTTGGACGCGCGGGCGAGTCCCGCAGTCCGATGCATCCGTGCACGTGGAAGGGGCGCGGACGTAGGGAACGCGTGCGCGTATCGCGCAGGTACGCGCATCTTGCTCGCTGACGCCTTGCCGGTCGAGCGGGATGCCCCTTCCGTCCACCGGAACGCGGACGTCGATCGATCAGAAGCGGGACAAGAAGCTCCAGATCCCCTGCGCCGCGAAGCTCGGGATCGTGTGACCCCCGTCGAACTCGCACCAGTCGACCGGGTATCCCGGATCGCAACCCTGGTACTCCACGCAGGTGCCCGGCCCCACCGCAGTGATCTGGTTCGAGCAGTGGTTCGCCGCGATCCAGTGGTTGCGGCTCGCCACGCCCGCCTCGAAAGGCACGGTCGTGTCCTGGGTGCCGTGCGACGACCACACGGCGACCTCGCCGACGCAAGGCTTCGCCCCGAAATACGAGTAGGGACCGGAGCCCGACATGGGCGCGATCGCGCGGACCACGTTGCCCATCTCGCAGCCGACCGTGTCCGACATGATGCCGCCGTAGCTCATGCCGACCGAGAAGATGTGCTTCTCGTCGACGCAGTAGTTGCTCTCGAGCCACTGCACGAGGGCCTGCGTGAAGGCGATGTCCTGATCGTTCGTGTTCGGCCAACCGGCGCCCGAGTCGTGCGGGTCGAGGCCCTGGCCTGCCACGAAGATCACGGTGTCGTTCGCGAGCGCCTGCAAGCCGTAGTACGCGTAGTTCGAGCCGAACGCGCCGAGACCCTGGCCTGCGACCTGCGCGGCGCTGCCGCCGAGTCCGTGCCACGCGAGAATGAGCTTGTACGGCGTGCTCGACTTGTAGCTCGAAGGCAAAGTGACGATGTATTGCCTCATCGTTCCGCCCACGTTCATGTTGAAGTCGCCGCTCATCGGCCAGGTGGTCGCGCCGCACCCGGCCGCGGTCGCGTCCGCACCGGTCGAGACGCCGCCGCCGTCGCGAGGCGAAGCCGCCGCGTCCTTCGGGCCGCCGCCCCCACCGCCCGCGTCTCCCCCTCCGGCGCCTTGCCCTCCGCCCGCGTCCGAGTCGCCGGGGCTCGCGAGCCCGATGGACCCGTCGTCGCCCGTCGGGCCGGCGCTGCCGCTCGAGGTCGTATCGCTCGTGCACGAAGCCCCGTTGCACCCGGGGGCCGGCGGAGCGCCGCTGCCGCTCGTGTTTCCGCAATGGGCGGTGACCACCAGGCCGCACGCCGCCAACCAGATCGCCAGACTGCCGAGCCCCGCCGCTCTACTTTGCCAGGTCATGAGCGCCTCCTCGATGGCCACATCGGAGTAATTGGGTGCTCCACGGAGTACCACGAAGAGCTGTGCAGTCCCGTGCCTTTGCGCCTCGTCGAGGGCGTTCTTAGGCCGCCACTGGACAAGTCGAGTCGGGGCGGAGCGATGCATTCCGCCAGAGCCGACGACCGATTCCTCGAAGACCCGAACGACGGTCCGGTCGCCCGTGAAGGGTTTGCCCACACACGACCCATTACTCGTTCGCAGCACGTCCGCCGACCGGCGGCGTACTGCGCTCCCGCATCCCCCTCCCATGAAGGTCGCCATGAGAACTCCCGTGCGCCTCGCTCTGCCCGCGCTCGTCGCGGCGCTCGCCTCCTGCTCGTCGTCCGACAACACCGGCGGGTCGCTCGGAAATGACGCGGGCGCTACGAGTTCCGGAGGATCCAGCGGTTCGAGCTCAGGGAGACAGTCGAGCTCCGGGTCGACGTCGGGGAGCGGTTTCAGCTCCGGCTCCTCCGGCTCCGGCGCCGGCAGCGGCTCGAGCTCCGGGGCGTCCGGCTCGGGCTCCGCTTCGAGCGGCGGCGCGAGCTCCGGCTCCTCTGGCTCGAGCTCCGGTTCGAGCAGCGGCTCGAGCTCCGGGGCGTCCGGCTCGAGCTCCGGTTCGGGCAGCGGCTCGAGCTCCGGTTCGTCCGGTTCCACCTCCGGATCGGCAAGCGGCTCGAGCTCGGGGTCGAGCTCCGGCAGCTCCGGGACGTGCACGGTCGGCAGCCTGCCGAGCGGCGGCACCACGTGCAGCTGCACCGCGGGCAGTTGCAGTAACTGCAATACCTACAGCGGTGGTGCCGCGGACGGCCTCAACTATGGTATATGGGAGAGTGGAACCGGCGGCAGCATTACGTATTTTACCGGTGCTCATGCATTTAGTGCGTCGTGGGGGCCCAATTCTGCCGATTTCTTGGCTCACGTTGGCCTGGACTACAATGGCACCAAGAGTTACACGACATATGGGAAAATCGTGGCGCAATTCGCCGAATCCAAAACAGGCAACGCCGGCGGCTATTCGTCTATCGGAATGTACGGCTGGCTACAAAATCCATGCGTCGAATGGTACATCGTCGAGGACTCGTTCCAGGCCTTGCAGAAGAGCAGCGTCACGGCCACGGTCGACGGGGGCACGTACTACCTGATCAACCAAACGACGCACGGAACCGCCGGCGCCAACGCTTGCAGCGGTAGCGTTTCGTCGTGGACCCAGCTGTTGAGCGTGCGGAGCAGCGCCCGTCAGTGCGGGACCATCACGGTGAGCGACCACTTCGCGGCGTGGGCGAAGCAGGGCTGGAGCGTCGGGGACGTGAGCTCGATTCACATCAACGTGGAAGCGGGCGGTGGCACCGGAAGCATTCAATTCCCGACCGCGAGCGTATCGACCAACAACTGAATCCGAAATAGCAGGTGGGCATCGCGGCTCAGCAGCCGGACGACGGGCAGCGGAACCCGAACATCGTGGGCCCGGCTGGCGTCACGCACTGCTCGTTCGCGACCGAGCAGTCGGTGGGGGCCTCTCGACGGCAGCGGGGAACCACATCGCGCTCTTCGTGTCGCCGACCGGGGCCGCCTGGTGGCGTGGTACGACGGGGTCTTGGGCAACTCGTTCGTCCGCCGGGTGAACTGAGGCACGACCCCGGGTGCAGTGCGGCTGCCCATGGCCCGCGGGAAATCGCCCTCGCGTTCCGCGTCGCGTGAAGTATGACTCGGAGGTGGACCGCACCGTTCGTCCGGTCGACGCGGCGCGGCGCGCGCTATGCGTCGTCGCCCTTTGGCTCCCCGCTTGCGGAGGTAGCCTCGGCGCTGAGACTTCGGACGCAGCCGGGCCGGAGACGGCGCCCTCACCGTCATCGCCCGCCGTCACGGGGGTGCGGGATGCGACGACCTGCACCGGCGCATGCGGTGACTCATCGGCCGGCGCGGAGACCGCGGCCGGGGGGCCCGACGCGTCGGACGCAGGCGACGCGCCTGACGAGTCCGATGCCGCCGCTCCTCTCGACGAACCCGACGCCGACGAATTGCCGCCGGTGACGCGCAACGAGGTGTGCCACGTCCTGTGGCCGCAGCCGCCCGGATACAGCCGTGTGGACGATTCCTTTTCCCTCGCGGTGGATCCGTCGGGCAACAGCTACATCGCGATCACGTACTCCTCGAACCCTGCGCTCGACCTCGGCGTCTCGTCGTCGGGCGACCCCGCCGGCATCGCC
>DATGJA010000591.1:0-7769 GCA_035295445.1 Polyangiaceae bacterium
GCACGGCGCATCACGACTGGGCCCGAGATCGCTGGGCGCGTGGAGTGTACAGCTACCCGCGCGTCGGCGGAGCCGGTGCGGCGAGCTTGCTGGAGCAGCCCCTTGGCGATGTCCTCTTCTTCGCGGGGGAGGCCACCAGTCCACCCCCGTGGAACGGCACGGTCGAAGGCGCACTCGGTAGCGGCGCGCGCGCCGCGCGGAAGGTCGCCGCGAGGTGGGGCCGATGCGCTTCGAGCGACCAGCCCGAGGCATGAGCACCATCGGAGTGGCCCGGCCCTTGCTCGTCGAGGGGCATGGATATCGAACACGCGGGCGGGCGCGGCAGCGCGCTCCGGAATACCCAGCAGCCCATCCATGCGCCGGTGAGGCCCCAACCGATCGGGCCGCCGATTCCTCCGTCGCCCATTCGCAACCCTCCGGGCGCGCCCGGGTCGGACCCTGAGCCGCAAGAAAGTCCGAACCCAGGCGATCCCGGTCCCGAGGTCCCGCCCCCGGGCCCCCGGCGCTCGTGACGTCTCGACAACCGATTTTCGGCGTCTGAGAAAGGGCACGGAGCACATGCTTCATTGGGTCTCACCGTGGCATCAAGCGACGTGCGCCTCGGGCCCTTGGCCGCAGCTCCGGCGCGTCGGCCGGCGGGATCCCTTCGCGAGCGCACGGGAGGTCTAGACGCGCGCCGCCGACCTGACTTTCGCCGGCGCAACGTTCGACGACGGCCCCGCCTGGGCGCCCGAGCGCGCGTGGACCTGCGTGAACTCGGCGCCGAAGAACAGGATCATGGCGCTGTAGTAGATCCAGATGAGCAGCACCGCGAAGGAGCCGGCGGCGCCGTAGCTCGAAGCGAAGCTGCTCTTGCCGATGTACAGGCCAATGAGCAGCTTGCCGACGACGAAAAAGACTGCGGTCGTTGCGGCGCCGACCCACACGTCGCGCCAGGCGACCTGCACGTCAGGCAGCACCTTGAAGATGGCGGCGAACAGCACGGTGATCACCGCCAGGGACACGAGCGCGTTCACGACGTGGACGACGATCTCGCCGCCGGGGAGAGTCTGCTCGGCGAAGTGACCGACGGCGGCGAGCACGGCCGACACGACGAGCGAGACGAGCAGAAGAAACGCGATGACGCCGACCATCGCAAAGGACCGGAGACGCGCCCGGACGAGCGCCCAGAGACCGCTCGTCTTCTTCTTGTCGACCCCCCAAATGGCATTGAGCGCGTCTTGCAGCTCGACGAACGCGCCCGTCGATCCGATAAGGAGCAGCACGCCGCCCGCGATCGAGGCGAGAATGCCGGTGCCCTTCTTGCTGGCGCTCGCCATCATGTCCTGGATGGCGTTCGCGCTCGCGGCTCCGAGGAGGCTCTGGAGCTGCTTTCCGAGCTCGCCGCTCACCGCGTCGTGGCCGAAGACGAGCCCGGCAATGGCGACGGCGATGAGCAGGAGCGGGGCGAGCGAGAAGATCGTGTAGTAGGACAGACTGGCGGCGCGCGACGGCGCGTTGTCCTCCAGCCATTCGGTGGCGGTGCGCTTCAGTCCGGACCCGAGCCTCGCGACGTTCATGCGCGGAGGCAAAGCAAATCCGATGCGCGGAGCCCACACGCCTTCTTCGCCGGGCGCTCCCGCCCGGCGACTCAAGGAGAGGGCTGAGGCCGAGGGCGATGCCGCAAGCTCCGGTCGTGTCACGAAGCCAGGCGCTCACGAGCCGAGTGACTCGTCGTCAGAGCGTTGGGGTACCGACGCTTCCGTCCGCCACGGGTAAGATGAGCACGCTGAGCAGCTAGCCCCTATTCTGCTTGTTCTTCTCAGACAGCTCGCGACGCGGCGGATCGACGCGCCGAACGACTCTACTAGAGTCTCACATCGCGATCCTTAGCTGGTCCCCGGACAGCACGTCCCGCACGTTCCGCCGGGCGTGGGCCGTGCCGTGCAACCGCACGACAATCCCCCGTTGTACGTGCAGGTGCAGCTCGAACCCGTGCAATCGGCCTCCCACGTGTTGCCGCGGGCATCTTGGCACATCGTGGTCGTCGGGGACCCGCCGCCGGGGCCCACGCTGGCCGAGGCCGAGCATGACATCGTCCCCGATGTTGGCCTGGGAATGGCGGGACACACGGTGTCCGGCACGCATGGATCGGGGAGCGGCGGGGACGATGGGCCTGCGTCATTGAGGCATGCGTTCGCCGCCTGCTCCTGGGCGTCGCATCCGGGAAAGACAGTGCCCATCGACGTGCAGAGCGGCTGCACGGACTCGGTACAGCTCAGAAAGGCGACGACTACCGACGCACAAGGTGCCGTCATCGCTGCAATCGCGGCGCAGCGTGAATTGCAAGAAGGGTCGGGGGTCGACGAGGGGCACGCCGCGGCGGCGAACTTCGCGCAGAAAGTCGAACAGGAGGCAGCGACCCGGGACGGAGAGCAGCCGCTTCCGCATGGGGCGAGACTCCCGGCGTCGTCGCCAGAGTCGATTGCGGCACCGCGGTTGGCGAGGGAGCCAGCGTCGCCACCGGAGCCGGTCGTGGCACCGCCGCAGGCGAGGGTGGACGCGATCGCGCAAGCGAAGAAGGTACGCAGCAAGACGTGAGCATTCATGAGGTGAGCTTAGACGAGGCGTCCCGCGGCGAGCAGGAGCGCGCCTAGAGACGCAGCGCCTCCAGTCGCAGTCCGCCGTCGTGGCTGGGCTTGCAGTTGCGCTGATGCAGACCCCCGACGCTCAATACCTGACAGCACTGCCAGCCCGGCGATTGGCCGGGAGACGGCGGAGTGCACGTGGGGTAGTCGGTCGTGCATCGCGTGACGCTGCCCGCCGTGCCCGCGGCGTCGTCGAGGGGGCCCGTGCTGAGGCTACAGTACGGGGTAGGGGCACCATCCGGCGCCTGGAACCCGCTGTTGCTCGAACACGCCCAGACGCCCCCGCCGTCGCCGACCTCGCACACGCACGTGGTGCACGAGGTCTGCGACGAGCAAAGCGTCGACTCGCATCCGACCCAATAGCCGGGACTCGTTCCGCCCAAAGACCCCTGGAAGTCAAAGCCGGGAGGAGGCTGAGGGCAGGACGCGGCGTCGCCCCTCGCAGTGCAAAAGCCGCCGCCCGTGGCGACCCCAGCATCTCCGGCGTCGCTCGGCTCGGCGCCGCTCTCGCCGGAGGACTCGCCGCCGGAAGACTCCGTAGAGTCCGCCCTGCCGGCTTCCGTCGGGGGTCCGACGGCTCTCGAGCCCAACCGCGAGCCGCACGCCCCCAGGACCGCGAGGGCCGAGGCGCTGAGGGCGCCTACTGTGCGGGCGCTCCTCATTCCGCGGCGACCCTCATTCTGCCCACGTAAGCAGGCCGAGCGATCCGCTTGCGCCCGCAGACCAGCTGCAGCTCGGCGAAAGCCCCTGGGAATTGTTCTGAATCGTCCACGAAGTCGAGCTCGTCACGTTGTTGCGAGAGTTCCACGACGGGCCGGCTTGATCCAGGACGACGTTCGTGAACCACAAGTAGCCTTGGGGCGACAGATCCGCACAGGTGTTGAGCCCATAGTTCTCGTTGACCGCGCTCTGTGCCGTCGTGAACTTCGGCCAGGAGTTGGGAATGTTGTAGACGTCCAAGTTCGCCCAGGCGCCGGAGTTCGAGTCAGAAATGAAGATCTGCCAGGCGTCCGGGCTCCCCTGGTACTGGGAAACCGTGCCCCCGATGCTGTCGCCGGCGTAAACACCGGAATAGGGGCCTTGCTGGAAGACCTGGCAGTTGCAGTTCACGTCACAGTTGAAAAGTCCCCACGAGGAGACCTCCCACTCCTGGGCGTCATAGCCCCACGACATGACGGGCTGAATGATGGCGACCGACCGGCTGCCGGACATCGCCGAGAGCGACGGAAAGAAATATTCAAGGGGGCTGTCGCCGGGCGGTGGGCTGGGATTGGTCGGCACGGTCCAAGTGGCCGAGATGTAGTCGTACTGGGCCATCCCCGAAATGTTCTTTGCGGTGGCCCAGCTATCTTCGTACCAGCCTCCACTGGAACTGCAGCCCGGGACCGGCTCGCCGCAGGCCGTCGCGTCCGCCACCTTGGAGCCGTTGACCTCCACGTGACCGCGCTCCACGTCGACGCGACCGCCCCGCGGCACGCGATTGATGCAGCTTTCGTCGACCTCGCCAAACGGAGTCGCCCTGCGCCCGGCCCACGCGTTCGCAGGCACGAGCCACACGGCACTGACTGTCAACACGAGCCCCAACCGCAACTGACTGGATGATAATCGCATGATTTCGTCGCTCCTCGCCCTATCGCTTCGATGGTTTGGGCAGCGGTCAGCCCCGCACGATGGGGGCATCGACGCCGCGTGCTTGTCGACGTATTGCGCGCGCACCGTAGGTCCACCGCGGGCTGCTAGGCCATGGGCATTTTGTCGGTCGAATGGCCTGGGTTGACGCCATCCACACGCGCAGGAACCCTTCCGCTAGCCTGTCTCTCCTTCCCATGCGCCCGAATTGGAGGAGGGCGGCGCTCTTCTGCGTTGCCGTATTTGTGCTGACTCACGCGCTCTCGGTCGCCTACGTGGAGGCGGGCGGCTCGTGGAACACTCCGAGCTCCTTCGCGGTCCTCAACCTCCTCATGCTTTGCCCGGCGCTGGTGGCAATCGGGCTTCAGCGGTTCGTCTACCGGGAGCCGATCGCACAGCCGCTCGCACTGCTCTTTCGGCCAACGAGGTGGTTTCTGGTCGCATGGCTGCTTCCGCCGGTCGTGATGCTCGCGGCGCTCGGCGTCTCGCTTCTTCTTCCGACGGCCATTTATTGCGGGGACATGACGGGTCTGCCACCCGAGATGGCCTCGTTCAAACACCAGGTCGTGGGCCTCGGAGTAGCTCCCATCGTCGGCATGATCGTCATCGGGCTGGTGCTCGGCCCCACGCTCAACGCGATCGGCGGGCTCGGCGAAGAAGTCGGCTGGCGTGGGTTCCTCTACAAGGAGCTGCTGCCGCTGGGCTTCTGGCGATGTTCCACCCTGACCGGCATCATCTGGGCGGCATGGCACGTCCCGGTGCTACTGGAGGGCTACGGCGACCCCAAGCACCCGCTCGCGAGCGGCATCGGGTTGATCGCGTTCGCGCTCCTCCTCTCTCCCCTGCTCCACGCGCTGCGTTGGCGTTCGGGGTCGGTCGTGGCGTGCGGAATTCTCCACGGGACCATGAGCAGCTCACGGCTGCTCAGCGTTGCGTTCGTTCGAGATGCAGGACCGTGGGCGAGCGCAGCCATCCCCGTCGTCCTTCTGGCGGCGAACCTCATTCTCCTCATCCGTCAGTTCGGGGGCCGCCACGCGACCCCGGCCCACTGATCGCTATGCGGACCTCCCATGCCCGGGGAACCGTTGCAGCCAATGCGGCTCCGTTGCAGGCGCGAGGCCGCCGCCGACGATGCCGGCATCGCCGACAGTGGCGACCGAGGGGATGCCGTGATCGACGGTTCCGCGCTCGGCCAGATGTTCTCGCGGCACGGCGGGATCGGCGTCGTCAACGGCTCGCAGGCGGGATCGGGCGAGCCTCCGAGCCTGGTGACGGTGACAGTCCCGGCCAATTTCGACCTGACTTGCGAGCAACTTTCACAAGACACGAGGACCAACGTGACGCGGCCGAACGAAGCGGTGCTCGTGCTCTACGTTTCGGCCGCGCCCGCGTCTTTGGTGACGGGCACGTATGTCGTCACGGCCGGCATGATGGGCGCGATGACAGCCCAAGGGTACTATTCTGCGACCGACTCCAACTGCACTCGAAATTCCGAAGAGTGGGCCGCGGGCTCTCCCATTCCTGGGCGACGCTCAGCATCTTGCGCAGGATCGTAAGCGCGTTGTTCACGGTCTTCGGCGAACCTGCGCATCGTTAGAGTTCAGTCCCCATTGGGGCACGCCATTTTGCACGGTCCACAGTGGTGCGGATCGCTGCTCCGATGGACGCACGAGGCGTCGCAGCACAGCCCGTTGGCGCCGCACGCTCCGTCGCATCCCGCACGACCGGCGTCGCGGTCCGCTGTGCCGTCGGTGCTCGCGGCATCGCGGACTGTGGCGTCGTTGCTTGCCCCATCGGCAGCGCCGCTCGACCCGCCTTCGTCCGAAGTGTGGCCCACGTCCGAGCGCCCCGAGCCGCTTCCGCTCCCAGCGGTCTTGCCTGATGACCCGTCCGAGGAAGCGCGCGCCTCGCCGACGTCGCCCGCCGCGCCCGAGCGGTTGGGGGCGCTCGAAACGCCGGCGCTCTCGCTCGGCGAGGAGCTCGTCCCCGAGCCGCCGGATCCCCCGCCGCTGGAGCCGGGCCCCTCCTCGGCCGAGGATCCCGCGGAGGCGTCGTCGCCAAAGGCAAACGGGTCGCCGCTGCAGTTGGCGAGCACGGCGACAGAGACGACCGCGACGGTGAGCGGCGAGGCCCACCCCCACGAGTCGCGACGGGAAGAGGCGGCTGCCATGGATAGTCACTTATCGAGTGCAAGGCCCGCGCCCCCGAAATGACGAGGCTGCCGTTGGCGAGACGCGATCGGAAGCCCCCATCGATGGGTCGAGTCGTCGCGATGCCGAGGCTCGGAGGACTTCATCATCGCTACCGGCGGGTCGCGACCTGAACGCGTCTTCCGCCGCTACAGGCCTGAGGAGCCAGTCCGCGGCTCAAGAGAGTAGCCTGGCGGCACCGGCCATCACGGCGGTCAGCTCAACCAGCCCGGCTCTAAAGACAAGGACCCGCGTCGTGTGCTACAGTGCCATTATGCGCCCTGGCAGGACAAGGACGACGAGCTTCTCGCTCGACGAAGTGACGCTCAAGAACCTCAAGGCGCTCGCCGCGAGGCGTCACAAGGGAAACGTCTCCGCGATGCTCGCGGAGTTCGCCGAGCGCGAGGCAAAGTTCCTTGCTGCGGAGAGGCTGTTCAAGAAGTACGGGATCCCGCCTCTCGACGACGAGGCCGCCGAACGCATTGAGGCTGAGTGGCGGGGTGAAGGGCCGCACAAGAGGACGCGACGGCGGGCGGCGTGACGTTCACGTTCGACACCGGGATGCTCATCGCGTTGGAGCGCCGCAAGCGCGCGGCGTGGAACGCGTTCCGCGCCATCGTACGTCGAGGCCTCTTGCCCGTCGTCCCTGCAGTCGTCTACGTCGAGTGGTGGCGCGGCCGCAGCGACGACCGCGAAGAGATTCTCGACTCGGTGCTCGTCGAGGGCATGGGACCGCCCCTCTGTCGTGCCGCCGGAGAAGCCCTCGGCCGCATACGAGGCGCAACCCTCGCCGACGCCGTCGTCATGGCGTCGGCGGCGTTGCGCGGTGGCGGTGTCGTCTATACGAGCGACATCGCGGATTTTCGACATCTCCAGCGCCACTTTTCGACCGTCCGCGTGCTCGCCGTGTGAGTCACGCAGCCTGAAGCGCGGTTCTAAAGAAGCCACGAAACTGCACGCGTACACGAAGCCGGATATCCTACCCGTCGACATCGGACGCCGCGCGTTCAATCTCCAGGAAGTCCCCGTTAGCAGCGTCCGTCTGGGGTCACAGTGGATCTCGACCCGACCCGTCTTGTGAACCTCGAATGCGACCTTCACCACCGCCGCGACAGCCTCCGTGGCGAGCCGGTGGTGTTCGCGATCGTCTCAGCCTGTTCGGCGCGCTCATCGACGTCTTGCGCCCGCGCAAGTTCATGTAACTAGCACTACTCCGCCAGTTCATATCGGGACGAGCGTCCGCACCCACGCTCGGCATCGAGGACATCGCGTAGGCGCAGCGAGCCGCTGGGCGAGCTGCCGACGCACAGCGGGCAGCGTCGGC
>DATGJA010000592.1:0-7993 GCA_035295445.1 Polyangiaceae bacterium
CTTCCTTTGACCGGATCCTCTGGGACGTTGGCCTCGGTGCCGCCGCCCTCCGGCGGGGCTGCGCCGGCGTCCGCGGCGATGACGACGACGCTCTTCGGGGTCACCGACGACGGCCCGACGGGAGCTTCGGGCGCCAGGTGACCTTCGAGGTCCTTCTCGCGGTAAGAGCGCTCCGCTTCTTCACCCTTGGCCTCGACGAGGACATCCGGGTGGACGCCGTCGGCTTGAATCGCGCGGCCGCTCGGCGTGTAGTAGCGCGCGACGGTCAGCCTCATGCCAGCCCCGCCCGGCAGCGCGATGATCGACTGGACGCTGCCCTTGCCGAAGGTCGGCTCGCCCACCACCATGGCTCGCTTGTCGTCCTGCAAGGCTCCCGCGACCAGCTCCGACGCGCTCGCCGTGTACCGGTTCACGAGGACGACGCAAGGGGGCGCCGCGAAAGCGCCCCCCGACCGCGCAGACACCTCGTCGACGATCTGACCCCGGTGCCGCGTCGTGTAAATCACGCCCGACGAGAGAAACTCGTCGGCCACGTCTGCGGCTTGATCGACCAGGCCGCCGGGATCGCTCCTCAGGTCGAGCAGCACGCCCGCCAGACGTCCGCCCGCCCGCGCTTTGAGCTTGGCGGCTGCTTCGAGCAGCTCGTCGTGCGTCCGGTCCTGAAACTGCTTGATGCGGACGTAGGCCACCCGATCGGAGAGGAGCCTCGAGGCGACGCTCGGCACGTGGATGACCTGGCGCACCAGGTCGACGGTGACGACGTCGCCCTTGCCCGCCCGCCGGAAGCCGATCTTGACGTGCGTCCCCGCCGCGCCGCGCAGGCGCCGCACGAGCTTGTCGAGGGGTTCGGCGTTCGGATCCGTGCCGTCCACCGCGACGATGACGTCCCCGCTGCGAAGGCCCGCGCGCTCGGCGGGCGATCCCTCGATGGGGGCGAGCACGATGAGTCGGTCGTCGCGCGTCTCCACCTCCACGCCGATCCCGCCGAACTCCCCCTCGGTGTCGCTCTGGAACGAAGCGAACTCCTCCGGCGGCATGTAGCTCGAGTGAGGGTCGAGCTCCGCCACCATGCCCTTGATGGCGCCGTCGACGAGCTTGGCTCGATCGACGGGGTCGACGTACTCGTTCTCGACCCGCACGAGGACGCGGCCAAGCTGCTCCATGGCGGCGAAGGGGGTGTCACCCTTCGCGGTCCGGAGGCCACTACCGGCCGCCGTGGCGCATGCGCCCGCGGCGAACGACAAGAGGACCGGGACGTAGCGGACGTAGCGGAACCAGTGTTTGGCGGCGGCTCTCATGGCAGGGCGGAAAGTACCCTCGACCCGACGCGCCGCAAAAACGGAGGTGAAACAGAGTCGCCGATGTGGGAACCTGGGGTAGCTTGATCCCCGCCGTAAGGCATCCGATAGTGTCGGTGCTCTCGTGCGGGGAAAACGCAGCGTTCCCACACACGTTTCGCGCCGCAGCACCCGATAGGAGGTTCCCCTTGGCGACGAGTGACAAGGAGTCGACGGCGAATTTGCAGGGCTCCAAGACCGACAAACGCAAGCAGAGCCTGTACTTCCCCGAGTCGATGCTCCAGGAGATCAAGGAAGAGGCCGCGCGCCTCGACCGCTCCCTCTCCTGGGTGGTGCAGCGAGCGTGGAAGATCTCGCGCATGGAGATCAAGAAGCTCCCCAGCGTGAACGACGTAGAAGGGGCGGACGACGAGGAGGGCGGCTGACGCTGGCGGGACGTGCGTCATCGCCCGCCCCAAGGGGCGACGACGCTTCTTCTTTCGCTCGGGGCGCCGATGGCACGCGACTGTACGTGCACGCCCGAAACGTCGTGGGCCTTGTGCCCTCCGCCTCGGCGCACGCCATCCTGAGCGACGGCATTCTTTGCGACGGTTTCATCTGGAAGTACCTGTGGGAGGATCTGGCGCCCGTCCTTCCGTTGGTTCATTGGCACTATCGGGGGCACGGGCGTAGCGCTCCACCGGCCGATCCGGAGCGCATAGACATCCCCGCGCTCGCGGAGGATCTCGGGCGGGTTCGCCTCCACGCAGGCGATCCGCCCTGCGTGCTGTTCGGCCACTCGATGGGGTGTCAGGTCGTCCTCGAGGCCTACCGGCAAAGGCCAGAACGCGTCCTGGGCCTCGTCCTGGTCTGCGGCAGCTTCGGGAACGTGACCAGCACTTTTCACGGACTGCCGCTGCTCGACCTCATCTTGCCGACCCTCCTCGACGTCACCGAGCGCGTGCCCGGGCTCGTGCGCGCGCTCTGGAGCCGGTTGCCGGAGCGCCTCGCCCTCAAGGTCGCCGTCGGAACGCGCGAGGTGGACCCCGAGCGCATCCGCGCAGAGGACATGATGCCCTATCTCTCGCACATGACGCGCGTCGACTTCCGTATGTTCTTACGGATGCTCCGCGCCGCCGGCCGGCACTCGGCCGGAGACGTCCTCGCGAACGTGACCGTGCCCGCGCTCGTCATTGCGGGTGAGAGGGACACGTTCACGCCGCCTTTTCTCGCCGAGGCGATGGCCGGTGCGATGCCCCGAGGCGAGCTCTTGATGGTCCCGAAGGGTACACACGTCGCCCCGATCGAGCAGCCGGACGTGGTGGACGCACGAATCGTCGAGTTCTTGCGCGAACGCGTGCTGGCATGAATACGACCACCCCCCGCAAGCTCGGGCGAAGCGAGAGTTCCGTTCGGACGACGCACCCAACTACGCTGCGCGCTCCAGGCCCATGCGTTCGGCCACGCCGTCGCGGTACGCGAGCCACGAGCGCAATGCCTCCTCGCAGGTTTCGCAGACGGCGCGCGCGACGTCGCCCCCCTCCGGCGTGTGCCCGAGCACGGTCCGCCAGGCGCCTTCCCGATGTCCGCCCTCGACCTGCGCGTGGGCACGCGCGAGCTCCATCGCCGCGGGCGGGCAGCCGTAGTACTTCACAAGGGGGTGATCGAGCACCGCGGCATCCCCGCGGCTTCGCACGAACGTCCCGGCGAGCTCGGCGCGCTCGTGGACGCTGCCCTCGACGAAGATCGTGAGCAACGCGACCGCCGCCTGCCACGGCTCTGCCGAGGCGCGGTCGCGCAGAAAGTCGCGATAGCGGCGCGCTGCGGGGTGCAGCCGCTCGTCGCCGCCGGCGAAGTCCGCCGGAGCGAAACCCAGACCCGTCATCATGCGCAGAAAGAGCTCGGGGTGCGCGGCCGTCCGCGACAGCCCCCCGGTCTGCTCCTCGTAGAGGTTCTCGGCCAGGGCGCGGCGAACGTCGGGGAGAGGCGGCGTTTGGCCGAGGGCGCGCGCAAGGAGCGCGGGGAAGTCCCTCACGTAGACGATGTACTCGTGACGGAAGTGTTCGAGGAGCCCCTCGCGCGCGAGACCCGGCCGCGTGAGCGCCGGGTACGCCCAGTGGTTTTTTCGATCCATGGTGGACAGCAGACGCTCGCGCAGCGCGCTCAAGGCTCTCGCGAGGACTCTACCTGAGGCATCGGGCCATGCAGACGCTTTATCCGCCCTGATAGTCATGCGGGCGACGCCTCCGGAGAGATGCCGCCCGCATAAGGCGTTCCGTACCGCCTGGGCCGTGTGCCGGACGACATGAACCCCTAGCCAACGGCTAGGTGGGAGGCAATGACCGCGCTTTAGGCTTCCGAGTTATCTCCGGTCTCTTTCGAGATCCGGCCCGGCGTGCTCACCGAGCGGTGATGGCCCCCCTGGTTCGTAATCGCAAGGGATCCATGTGATGCCGACAATCACGTGCCCCACAGAGGGAACGTCGATCAGGATAACATCGGTCCCCCTCGGGTCAACGCTCGGGCGGCTCGACCACCGCCCTCGAACGAAGCGAGCGTCGTACGATAGCGCCGAAAATTGGCCAACTGGCTCGGGTGCATGCCTAATCCCGGGCGCGACCATGAACGACGCAAGCGTGTACCCCGCCGCGTCCACGGCCACGGCCACGGCGAAGGCTGCGCGAGCGGCGGGCGCGGCCGCTCCGGGCCAGGCGAGGTTTGCCACCGCCGACGAGCGCGACGTGGCGTGCTTGACTCTGAGCCGAGCCGGGATGGTGGTGGCCGAGCTCGGCGCCATCGGCGCGTCTTGCCGAGGACGGCTGGCGCATGCGCTCGACGAGGCCATCGAGCACGCGCTCGCGCTGCAGGGCGCGCCGGGGGCAGGGCTCGCCAGCGTGATCGTCGGCGAGAACGACCGCGACGAGGCGGCCGTTTGGTCGGAGCGAGACGCCATCCTCAGCGATCAACTGTCGCGCGCGAAGCTCGTCGGGGCATCCGGCATTGGGATCGTCGTCGGACCGCTGCGCGCGGCCACGGCCCCCATCGGCGCGCTCGCACCGGAGGATTGCCTGGCGCTGCGATTTCTGGCCCATGCGTCGCTCGAGCGTCCCGTCGCGTTGCTGATGGACGCCGGCGATGCCCGCTCCGGCGCCTATGTGGATCCGGTCCCGCTCGCCGATGTGCTCGACGGCGATGCCCACGCGACTCCGATTTTTGCGCCCTCGCGGGGGACCCGGCCGGCCGTGCCCGCTCCGGAGGAGGGGGTCGCCTTGGCCCCAGCGCCGGCAGCTCCGACTCCGACGCCGCCCGCGGCGGACGCCCTTTTCCGTCACGTCGCGGGCGCCAGCGTCGTCGAGCGCGAGGAGACGTGGCGCGCGTGGACGCTGCAGCTCACCGCCGCCCGCGGCGTGCAGCCGCTCTCGGCGCTCGAGAAGCTCTTCACCGAGAGCTACATGCCTCTCGCGAACGCTGTCAGCGCCGGGCTCGACGACCCCCGGGCGCGCGCTGCGCAGGACGAGTTCCGCGCCACGTTCTCGAAGCTCTACGTGGAGGCGTTCCCGACCTTCGCCGCGACGACGAAGCGCCCTCGCATGGTCCTCGACGCGCACGAGGTGGCCGCGCGCATCGCTCGTTTGCACGGCGCGCGCTCGACCCGGCTGCTCCTGGTCGACGGAATGCGCTGGGACGTGTCACGCCTGGTGCACGAGCGGGTCGCGCTCAAACTCGGCGCCCGGGCGTCGGTCACCGACGAGCTGCTCCTTTGGAGCGCGCTGCCGACCACCACGATCCGCCAGCTCGAGACCCTGGCCCGCGGCGTCGAAGCGTTGCGGTCCCCCTCCGAGATCGAAGCGGACATCGAGCCTCCGCGAGGCCGCAGCTCCGAGTACGTGCGGCGGATGCGGGTCGGGCCGCGCGAGGTGCACAAGCTCGATCTCGTCGAGGCCCGCGTCCGCGCCGCGCGCGGGAACGTGCCGCGAGCCTTGCCGGACATCGCCGACGGGTGCGCCGAGGTGATCGCGCGCCACGCAGAGACCCTCGCGCCCTACACGCTTCTCTTCGTGTTCGGGGACCACGGGTTCACGATCGACCGCCACGGGATCACGCACCAAGGAGGCCCCTCCCCCGAAGAGGTGCTCGTGGGCGCGTTCGCGCTCCTCGTCGGCGACGTTCACTGAAGCATCGCTCCGCTCGAGCGTGCGGACTAAGGTGACGCCCCGCATGACCGATTCTCCGCTCCTCGCGCGTTGGCTGGCACGAGCCGACGACCCCCGCCCAATCGCCCACGACGCGGGCGGGACGACCGCTTGGGCGCAAGCGGTCCACCGAGCCGACCGAATCGCGTGCGGGTTGCTCGACGGGCGAGCCTCGCTCGAGGGCGAGCGCGTCGCGCTCCTCGTGTCGCCGGGCGCGGCGTTCGTCGAGTGCTTGTTCGGCGTCCTTCGCGCTGGCGGATGCGCCGTCATCCTGTCGCCGATCCATCCGCCGCCGGAGACGTCGTACTTCTGCGGGGACGCCGGCGTGCGGACCGTGATCGTTTCCCGCGACTTCGCGGACCGGGCCGCGTTCCTCGCGCCCGAACGGCGCGTCGTGCAAGTCGACTCGCTCCGCGACGCCTCGGGGGGTCACGTCAGAACCGTCGTGCCGGGAGCGAGCGCCGCGCTCCAGCTTTACACGAGCGGCACCACGGGCAAGCCCAAGGGCGCCATCATCACGCACGCCAACCTGGCCGAGCACCAGCGCTTGCTCCAGGAGGCCTGGGCATGGCAGCCGAACGACGTGCTCCTGCACGTTTTGCCGCTCCACCACTTGCATGGGCTGGGCATCGCGATGCTGACTGCGATCGGCGCGGGCGCGGCGACGAGGTTTCTGGCCGGCTTCGACGCGCGCGCCACCTGGGCGGCCATGGCGGAAGCCACGGTCTTCATGGGCGTTCCCACCGTTCACGCAAAGCTCTTCGCGGCGTTCGACGAGGCCGAGGGGGCTACCCGCGCCCGCTGGGAGGGATCGGCGCGCGCGCTCCGGCTCGTGACGAGCGGCAGCGCCGCGTTGCCGGTCAGCGTCGGTGATCGATGGAAGGCGCTGACGGGGGCCTACCCGCTCGAGAGATTCGGGATGACTGAAATCGGCGTCGGCATGTCCAACCCGCTCGCTCCGGCTGCGCGTCGGCCCGCAACGGTCGGCCCCCCGCTGCCGACGGTGGGCACCCGCGTCGTCGGCGAGGACGGGGGCGACGCCGACGCGGGCGAGCTCTGGATCTCGGGCCCGAGCGTGTTCGACGCGTATCACGCCCGCCCCGAGGCGACGCGCGACGCCTTCACGACGCGCGGCGGAGTTCGGTGGTTCAAGACGGGGGATACGGTCGCGAGAGACCCTGACGGTTACCTGCGCGTCCTCGGGCGCACGAGCGTCGACATCCTCAAGAGCGGCGGCTACAAGCTGAGCGCGCTCGAGATCGAAGAGTCGCTCCGGGAACACCCCGCCGTGGCCGAGGTCGCCGTCGTCGGTGTGCCTGACGCGATGTGGGGAGACCGAGTGGTCGCCTGCGTCGTGGCCCACGCGGGTCGCGAGGCGGACTGCGACGAGGTGCGGCTACGCGCGTTCGCCAAGGAACGCCTCGCGCCCTACAAGGTGCCCAAACAGGTGGTTGTCATGCAGTCCCTTCCGCGCAATCCCATCGGCAAGGTCGTCAAGCCGGAGCTCGTCGCCCTCCTGCGCGACGCGTGACGCGCGCACGGGGGAGTCCGACCATCACCTCGCCGATCGGATGGCCGCGCGGATCTCGGCGCTCTTCGCCACCCGGCCGTCCACGCGCCACACGACCCGACCGATTCGATCCAGAAGGACCGTCACAGGCACCGCGCTCACGTCGCCGAACGCGCTCGCCCCGGCGCGCGTCCGGTCGTCGGCAAGCGCGACGGGGAAAGGAATCGACAGGGCCTTCGCGTACATCTCGACCAGCTCGCGCTGCTCGTCCGAGTCGAGGGCGATCGCGGCGTAGTTGACCCGATCGGCGTCGTTTCGTGCCATGGCGACGAGGAAATCGACCTGAGCCTGCGACGGCAGGCTCCCCGTGGTGACGAACGTGACGACCGTGGGCCTGCCGCGGGTCGCCTCGGAGCTCACCGCGCGGCCGTCGAGTGCGGAAAAGGAGAAGTCTACCGGCGGCCCGATCGCCTGGAGGGAGACCCCGACGGGGAGGGCGGCCGGTGGGGCGGAAGAAGCCCCCCGGCACCCGGCCATGGCCGCCAAAGCGGCGAGGAGGCTACTCGTCGCCCTTCTGACCGACGAACTGGTCTTCACGGTTCGCGAAGAGAACATTGAACGTCGTCAGGGATCCGTAGCAGGCGGTCACGTACTGCTGTATCTGGACCTTCTCGTCCTCGGCCATGCGGCTCGAGTTGACCTTTTGCTCGAGGACCCGCAATCGATCGCGGATCATCACGATCTTGTGGAAGAGCGCGTCGATGGGGACGTGCTTCTCTTGCAGACCCGGCTTGCCGGGCTTGAGGACCATCTCGCCGCCGTCCCACTTGCCGGCCATCTCCACGGGGACGACCCCGAGCTCTGTACGGATGACTTCGGAGAGCACCTTGCGAAATTCGTCGGCGTCCATGTCGAGCAGGTCCTCCGGGAGGGTCAGCGGGGCTGGGGTTGGCGATCGGGGAAGGCCGGGGGCGGAATGTCGCGGCTCGGACGACGTCGGGTGTGCCGGCCGC
>DATGJA010000593.1:0-2632 GCA_035295445.1 Polyangiaceae bacterium
GCCACCCGCCGCGAGCTCGCGCTCAAACAGTTGACCCTGGCGGGCCACCAGACCCGGCGCGAGGACCTCGTCGCGCTCTTCGAGCGCGAGTTTCTCACGCTCACGCAGCTCTCCCACCCGCGCGTGATCGAGGTGTACGACTACGGCGTCGACGAGACAGCGCCCTACTACACGATGGAGCTGCTCGACGGCGACGATCTGCGCGCGCGAAGCCCCCTGCCCTGGCGCGTGGCGTGCGGCCTTCTCGCCGGCGTGTGCTCGTCGCTCGCGCTCATCCACTCGCGACGGTGGGTCCACCGCGACGTCAGCCCCGCGAACATCCGGTCGACGCGCGACGGAGAGGCCAAGCTCATCGACTTCGGGGCGATGGCGCCGGCGGGCCTCGCCGCGCCGATCGTGGGCACGCCCGCGTTCGTGGCCCCCGAGATCGTTCGCGGGCTCTCCCTCGACGGGCGCGCGGATCTCTTCTCTTTCGGCGCGACGCTCTACTACGCGCTCACCGGCCAGTCGCCCTACCCGGCGCGAACCTTCTCCCAGCTGGCCGAGCTTTGGAGAGCCGCTCCTCCCCCACCGTCGGCGCTGGCGAAGGACGTCCCCGAGGCGCTCGATGCGCTGGTCATGTCGCTGCTGTGCATCGAGACCAACGTGCGCCCTCGCACGGCCTTCGAGGTCATGCAGCGATTGACGGCGATCGCCGGCATCGAGCGGGCGGAGCCGATCAGCGTCTCGCAGGCCTACCTCGCCACGCCCGTCATGGTAGGCCGCGACGAGCCGATGAAGGCCCTGCGCCGGGTGATGAGCGACGCGCTCGCAGGCCGAGGGTGCAGCGTGGTCGTCGCGGCCTCCGCCGGGATGGGCCGCTCTCGCGTGCTCGAGGCCGTGGCCGTCGAGGCCAAGCTCCTCGGGGCCACCGTGCTGCGCGCGAGCGCCCGCGCGGGCAAGAGCGACGGCTCCACCGTCGCCCGAACGCTGGCCGCGCGGCTTCGCGACGCCGGAGCGGACGCGTCCGAGGACGGGGGAGGAGTCTCCCTCGCCGATCGCATCCTGCGGGCGGCGGAGCGCCAGGCCGTGGCCGTCGCGGTCGACGACGCCCACGCGATCGACGAAGCCTCGGCGGCCCTCCTCGCCTCGCTCGCCACCCAGGCGGCCGGCAGGCGCCTGTTGCTCGTCACGACCCTCGACGCCGACGCGACACGCGCGGAGTCGTCGGCCCTCGACGTGCTGCGCGGGCACTCCTCGACCGTCGAACTCGTGCCGCTCACCCCGACGCAGACCGAGGAGCTTCTCGGCTCGCTCTTCGGCGACACGCAGAACCTCGGCCTCGTGAGCGCGTGCGTCCACGGCGTCGCCGCGGGCAATCCGCGCGCTTGCATGGACCTCGCCCGGCACCTGGTCGACAGGCGCATCATCTCGTACGAGGGCGGCGGGTGGAGGCTGCCTGTACGGCTCGACGCGGGCGACCTGCCCGGCACCCCCGAGCAGGTCATGCGGGAGTGCATCGCCGCCCTCCCGCCCCTCGCGCGCTGGCTGGCGGAGGCACAGGCGCTTGCCAACGACGCGTTCGGGCGCGACGACTACCGCCGGCTCCGTCCCGACGCCGACCCCGCGCGCGTGGACCGGGCGGTCAGCGAGCTTCTGTCGAACCGCGTCCTCGCGGCGACCGGAAAGGTCTACGCGCTCTCGCACCGCGCCTGGGCCGCCGCCCTGACCGCCGAGCTCGACGCCGCTGCCCGGCGAGAGCGTCACCGCGCCCTCGCGACGCTGTACGAGCCGCGGCTGCCGATCGTCGCGATCCGTCACATGCTCGAGGGAGGCTTGCTCGAGCAAGGTCTCGACCGACTCGCCGATCTGCGCGCGTCGGCGTCCGATGCAACGACGCTCGCGGGGAGCGCCCCGATCCGCGCCTCCGAGGTGGCGACGACCGTCGCCCTGGCGCTCGACGCGGCGATCGAGCTGCGCCGTCGCCCCCGCGAGCTCAACGATCTGCGGTCCGCGCTCGTGCAGCTGAGCGTCGCCGCCGACGAGAGCTTCTACTGGCGCGGCGCGCCGGAGTGGCTCGAGCAGCTGAAGCGCGACTCCGGCTATACGCTCTGGCACGAGACCACCGAGGCCGACCCGGGAGAGCGCCTGCGCCGCGCCTTCGCCGGGGCGACGGCACGCACCATGGCGACACCCGAGGGCGAGCGCGTCTACTCCGCCGAGGAAGCCGTGCGCGGCCTGGTCCACTTCGTCATCCTGTCGATCGCCGTCGGCTCCCGAACGATGAACCTCGAGCTCATCGCGTCGCTGCCGCCGTTGCTCGAGCCGTTCGGACGGGTCTCCCCGCTCGTGGAGGCCATGCGCCAGAACGCCATCGGGCTCTGCGAGTCCATGTGCGGCGGGCAGGCCGAGCAAGCCCGCACGCGCTGGGGCGAGGTCTACGACGGCCTCGGCAAGATGTCCGGCGCGCAGCTCTCGTACCTCGAACGACTCCGGAACGCGGTAGCTTTCGCAATCGGCACGCAAGACGTCCGCGCCGGACGGCCCGCCGGCCTCGCGTGGGCGGACTTGCTCGACGAAGACCCGCGCCAGCGGGTGAACGCGGTCTATCTCCGCAAGGTCATGGCCCTGCAGATGGGCGACGCCGAGGAGG
>DATGJA010000594.1:0-10832 GCA_035295445.1 Polyangiaceae bacterium
CCGAGACCGACTTGCCCCGGAGGCATGCGAGCTGATCGCTCGCCGTGTCGCAGCCGAGCATCTTGGTGAACGTCGCGACCCCCGCGGCGGCCTCGGCGGCGGTCCTCTCCTTGCCACCCCCCAGGGAAGCCGAGCAACCCCCGCTCTCGCTCACCGCACGCTCGAAGAGGTGCTGCTCGCCCGAGACCACGTGGTAGCAGACGTCCGCCGACCCTGCAGACTCGCCGAAGATCGTGACGTTGGCCGGGTCCCCTCCGAACGCCGCGATGTTCTTCTGCACCCACTGGAGCGCCGCGCGCTGGTCGAAGAGGCCCTGGTTGCCGAGGGGGGAGCTCTCGCCCGCGAGGCCCGGATGGGAGAAGAACCCCATCGGCCCGAGGCGGTAGTTCGCCGACACGACGATCACGCCGTGGCGTGCGGCGAAGAACTGGCCGTCGTACCAGAGCTGCGAGGTCGTGGGGACCACGTCCGCGGTCGACCCCGCGAAGTTCCCGCCGCCATGGAACCACACCATGACCGGCGCCTGGCTGGGCGCCGGCTCCGGCGCCCACACGTTGAGGTAAAGGCAATCTTCGTTGGTGCTCTGCGGGCCCTGCGAGCTGGCGCTCTGAGGGCAGCCCGTCGAGAAGGCTGTCTCGTGGAGCACGTTGTTCCACGCCGCGTTCTTCATCGGCGCCTTCCACCGCAGAGCACCCACCGGCGGCTGCGCGTACGGGATCTTGAGGAAGCGACGGACGCCGCCGACGATGTCCGCCTGGACCATCCCGTCGGCGATGGACACGACGAGATCACTCCCCGGGGCGGCCTCGCCGGCCGCCTCGGCCCCGGCATCACCGCCGGCACCCGCTTCGACGGCCGCCCCGGCCTCCGGGCTCGCCCCAGGGTTCTCCTTCGAAGAAGAGCTGCTGCACCCGCCGGCGGCGAGCACGCCGCTCAGCACCGACACGACGAAGGCGGGACCGGCGCGACCGATTCGAATCGACATGGTACGTCTCTCCGCGTTCAAGCCCGGCCGCAATCCGCGAGCCTGGCGGCGCGCAAGATGGACCATACGAAGACAATCGGGTAGTCGCCGGATGGGCCGGCGAATGTTCACTTCGGGCCACGAAGGGTAGGGTGCCACAAGCGTGTGCGGAATCGCCGGCTTCATCCAGGCCTCGCCACCGGGCAGGCTCCTCGAGCCCATGCTCGACCGCATCACGTCGCGCGGTCCCGACGGACAAGGACAGTGGACGGCCACGTCGGGCGACTGGCACGTGGCGCTCGGACACCGCCGGCTCGCGATCCTGGACATCGGCGGCGGCGCCCAGCCAATGCGCACGGCCGACGAGAGCGCCTGCGTTACCTACAACGGCGAGATCTACAATTTCGCGGACCTTCGCCGCGGCCTCGAACGGGTCGGCGTGACGTTCCGAACGCGGAGCGACACGGAGGTCCTGCTCGAGCACGTGACGACTCGCGGGCCGGCGGGCCTCTCCGCCCTGAACGGCATGTTCGCATTCGCGCTCTGGGACGCTACGCGCGGCGCGCTCCTACTCGCGCGTGACCGGATCGGCATCAAACCCCTTTATTACGCGCCGCTTCCGGGGGGGGGGCTCGTCTTCGCGTCCGAGCTCACGTCCCTCCTCGCCCATCCGCGCGTCCGCCGCTGCATGAGCGCGGACGGACTGCGCTCCTACTTCTTTAGCGACTACTTTCACCCGCCTTCCACGCTCATCGACGGCGTCGCCAAACTCGCACCCGGGCACTACGTCGAGTGGAAGGGGGGCCATCTCTCGGCGCCCGCACCGTTCTGGTCGCTCGACGCGGACCCAAGCCTCCCCGCCGAGTCGCCGCCGGAGCTCGCCCGCGAGCTGTGGGGCCGCCTCGGACGCGCCGTGGAGGGGCAGCTGGTTGCGGACGTTCCCGTCGGCGTGTTTCTGAGCGGCGGGATCGATTCCTCGTGCATCGCGGCCCTCGCGCAGGCTCGATCGGCGCGGCCGCTCAAGACGTTCGCCATCGCCTTCGCCGACCCCACCTTCGACGAGAGCGAGCACGCGCACGCGGTCGCGCGACTCATCGGATCGGACCACGTCGAGGAGCAGCTCGGCGAGAAGAACCTGCTCGAGATCGTCGACACGGCGCTCGGCCGTCTCGACGAGCCCCTCGCCGATCCGTCCTACCTGCCGACTTTCCTCCTGTCGCGGCTCGCGTCGCGGCACGTGAAGGTGGCCCTCGGGGGCGACGGCGGAGACGAGCTCTTCGCCGGCTACCCGACGTACCGCGCGCACCGGTTCGCCCGCCTCTGGGAGCGCCTCCCTGTCCCGCGTGGTCCGCTCGAGCGCTGGGTCGGCGACCTGCGTGAGCGCGACCACTACCAGAGCCTCGAGTGGGCCGCGAAGCGCTTCCTCCTGCGCTGGGACGATGACCCGTACACGCGGCATCTGCGGTGGATGTCGAACCTAGACCTCGACGACCTGCGTCGCGCGATCCCCTCGCCCGGGCCCCGCCTTCCCGCGACCCTCGCGGCGCAGCGCCCGCGATCGACCGACTGGCTCAACGGCATCCTCGGGCTCGATCTCGGCACGTACCTCTCCGGGTCAGTCCTCACGAAGGTGGATCGCGCGTCGATGGCGCATGGACTCGAGGTGCGCCCCCCCTTCCTCGACAATGGCGTCGTCGACTGGGTTTTTTCGCTGCCGTCGTCGCTCAAGCTCCACCGCCGCCAGAGCAAGCGCCTCCTCAAGCTCGCCGCCCGGGGGCACTTGCCCGACGCGATCATCGACCGCCCGAAGAAGGGCCTCGGTATTCCCCTGCGGGCATGGCTCCGCGGGCCGCTACGGCACCGGGTGACTCGGGCGCTCGAGCCGTCAGCGCTATGGGAAAGCGGAATGCTCGACCGCGCCGCGTTCGTTCAATGGGCCGCGATGCACCAGGCTCGCCGGGGCGATTACTCGAAGTCGCTGTGGGCGCTCGTCGTCCTCGACGAGTGGGTGCGCCGCGAAAAGATCGACGTGGCGGCCGAGCCTCACGAGCAGCTCGGAAATCGTGCGCTCCCGCAGACGCCGTAGAGCTCCCAGCCCTCGTTCTTGTCGATCAGAAGGAAGCGCGGATCGGCGGGGCCCTGGCCGGCCCGCGACAGCACGTAGTCGAACCGCGTGATCGACGGGATCCAGCGCGGAGGTCCCGCCAGGCCGGGCATTGGGTTGTGGCCACCCACGTACCGGATGTAGTTGATGCCGTAACCTGCGAACGACGAGTTGGGTAGGCCCCCGCTGCGGATCGAGGCGTACTGCTGGAGTTCCCGCGTGGGCTTGTGGGCGTCGGCAAACGCCTTCGACGCCCCCTGGTCCTGGGGCCAGTAGTAGAGCGTGTCGCGCGGGGCCACGCGGTCGATGAGTGCCGACGCCCCTCGCGTCTCGACGTCGAAGGCGCGAAACCGCGACGACAGGTCGACCAGGCAATACGCCGAGAAGCCGAGCACCGCCGCGAGGGTGAGCGCGCGCGCCGCAATCCGGTGAGGCGGGCTCCAGGCGAAGACGAACGCCAGGGCCGCCGGGTAAGCGAAGCGGTTCGCTACCCCCTCGACGTGCGCCACGTACATCGGGAAGCCGAAGTAGGCCGCGAGGTAGGCGACGCTCAGGACGGCGAACGGGTTCCGGGCGTGCCAGCGGGTCGCCCCGACATGAGCGGGGCTGCGTTGGGCAGGACCGAATACGGAACCGAGCAGAACCAGGAGGGCGAAGACCGCGGCTAGGCCGCGTGCATGGGGCACCGAAGTCCAGACGTATTCGACGATCGAGTCGGCCGCGTCTTGCGGAGCCATCCAGACGGGGGGCGACGGGCCGCCGGCCCCCGCAGGGACGACGCCGAACGTAGAGGCGATCCAAGCGACGCACTGCATCGCCGCCGGGAGCGCCGGAGCGCACGCCCACGCGCGGGCACGCCACGACGGGGCTCGCCACGTCGCCCACAGGACGGCGTAGCCCAGGCCCAAGACGACGAAGCCGATGCCGTGCCACAGGAGCGTGGCGCAGAGACACGCGGCGAGCATCGCGCCGCGGCGTGGTCGCCGATCCTCGAGCCAGCGCACGGCGAGCGCCCAGCCGAGGACGACGAGGGGGATCGACGTGGCGAAGAGGACGTAGCCGCCGACCACGGTCCACCGCGAATGAATGAGCGGAAAGAGGAGGGCGATCGCCCACCGCGGCCGGCCGAGCGCGTGGAGCAAGAAGGCGCTCGCGCCGACGAGGCCCACCCCCTGCGCGGCGAGGAGCCCCCTCCCCGCCGCCTCGAGCGACGTATGGGACACGAGCGACGCGAAGCGCACCAGCTGGATCGGGAGAACCGTCGGCACGAGCCAAGACGCGGTCTCGTACGTGCCGTGGAAGGGGGACGACACGTCGCCGCAGTCGGCGGCCGCCCGCACGAAGACGAGAAACTGCGGATAGTCCATCCCGGGGACGATCGCCGAGAGCCACCACACGCGCACCGTCGCCAGCGTGAAGGCGAAGACGACCGCGCTGTACATCCAGTCGGAGACCGAGAGCCGGCGAAGCATCCGCAAAAGGCTATCTCGCGCGCGAAAATAGTGGCCCCATCTGAGGGGCGCCGCGCCCACGGTCCCGCTCGTCGCCGAATTTCCATCCATCCTGCCTGCCGCGGGTCGTCTCGTACGACCTAGTTCGCAAATGCGACACGCTCGTAGGAGAGGGCTGCCGACGCTCGTCGGCACGGGATTGGTGTTGTCGGTGGGAGCGACCGCGGCGGCGTGCGGCTCGAGCCGCCCCGCGGAGCCGACCGGCGAAGGCCGTCAAGCGTCGGTCACCACGCCGCAGACGGCGCTCGACGGGAGCACCGTCCCTCAGTTCGTCGAGGCGTTGCCCACGTTGCAGGGACAGCGCGTCGACGGGACGGCCACGGTCCGCGTCGACATGAGAGAGTTTCAACAGAAGGTCCTCCCGGCGCAGTTCTACCCGCGACGCGGGCAGTTCGCGGCCGGCACGTTTCTCTGGGGCTACGCCCTCAATGGCGGAAATCCGAGCTGGCCGGGGCGCACGATCGAGTCGCGGCAAGGCGTGTCCACGTCGGTCATCTACACGAACAGCCTGCAGCAAGCGAACGGCTCGCCGCCCGTTCTGCAGCAGTTCATGACGCAGGATCTCACGCTCCACTGGTCCGATCCCATCGGCGCGTCCGCCAAAAACCACTGCATCGTCGGAGACGAGAACGGCGGCGACACCTTCACTCCGGCCAACGAAGAGGCGACCAACGACGCGGGGGTCATCGGGGGGACGCAGAACGCCGTCCCCGTCGCCTGCCAGGTCCCCTACGCGGGACCGGTCCCGACGGTCCCTCACCTGCACGGCGCGGAGGTCCTGTCGGCGTACGACGGTCACCCCGACGCGTGGTTCACGCCCGGGCAGGCCCAGAAGGGGCGGGGCTTCGTCAGCAGCACGTACAACTACCCGAACCAGCAAGAAGCGACGACGCTCTGGTTTCACGACCACGCGCTCGGCACCACCCGCCTGAACGTGTTCTCCGGGCTTGCCGCCTTCTACTTGATCCGCGACGCCCGCGACACGGGCGCCTCGAACAATCCCATCACGCTCCCTGGCGGCGCGTTCGAGCAGGAGATCCTCGTTGCCGACCGGAGCTTCGACAAGAGTGGTCAGCTTCTCTTCCCCGACGGCTCGGGCGCCAACAACCCGCAGGGCTTCAACGGATTCAACGGCCCGCCCGGGAACCCGAACCTGCACCCGTTCACCATCCCCGAGTATTTCGGCGACGTGATGACCGTCAACGGCAAGTCCTGGCCGTTCTTCGAGGTTCAGCCGCGCCGCTATCGGCTCCGCTTCGTCAACGCGTCGAATGCGCGCTTCCTGCGCATGCAGCTCTTCGCGGAGGCGAAGACCGGCGGCAACTTCAACGGCATCGCGACGCTCTTCACCGATCCCGCCGGCGTCGGCACGCCCGGACCGAACCTCTGGCAGATCGGGTCCGACGGGGGATTCCTGAACGCCCCGACCAACGTCGACGCTGGGCAGAGCGCGCCCCATCTCTTCATGGCGCCCGCGGAGCGCGCGGACGTCATCGTGGACTTCGCCGGACAGAGCGGAAAGCGCTTCGTCCTCACCAACACCGCCGTCGCGCCGTTCCCCAACGGCGGGGCCACGGTGGAACCACTGCCGCCTCCCGCGCTGCAGGGTCCGTCGCCGCAGTCCCCGAACGGCCTCGGACCGTACGACGTGGTCGACCAGGTGATGGAGTTCCGCGTCGACGTGCCGCTCCAGGGCACCGACGCCTCGTTCAACCCGGCCGGCGGCCACCCTGCCCTACGCGCGACGCCCATCGTCGACATCAAGCCGGCGGACACCAACCTCCGCGTCGACGTGCACCGGCAGCTTGTCCTCGACGAGGTGGAGGACGTCAACACGGGGGCGCCGGTCGAGGTCATCGTCAACAATTCGCACTGGAATGGGCGGCGCGAGGGCACGACGACCGTGATCGCCGGTTCCACCTCGAACGGCGACGGGCTCCAGGCGACGGAGACCCCGCGGGAGGGTGCGACGGAGCTCTGGGAAATCGCCAACATGACGCCCGACGCGCACCCCATTCACATCCATCTCGTGCAGTTCCAGGTGATCAACGTGCAGCCTTTCAACACGGAGGCGGACCTTTGCCCGTACACCGGGCAAGGCAACTTCGACTTCTCCGGGCCGCAATACCGCGCGGCGTGGGACGCGCTCTTCCCCGGCGGCACGTTCAACGGGTTCACCTTCCCGAAGGGGACCTTCACGCCGGGCTTCGGGCCGCCGCTCGACTACGGCACGCCGAACGCCGACGGCGCCATCGGCGGCAACCTCGCGTTCAGCACGGGCAACTCGCAGTACTTCGTGGGGCCGGCCGTGCCGCCGGATCCGCGAGACGCGGGGTGGAAGGACACGTTCAAGATGTTCCCTTGCGCCGTCACCCGCCTCGCGGTCCGGTGGGCGCCGCAGGACGCCGCCGCGGGCAGCACGCACGCGGGGCAGAACCCTTTCCCGTTCGATCCCACGACAGGCGGGCCCGGGTACGTGTGGCACTGCCACATCCTCGACCACGAAGACAACGAGATGATGCGCCCGATCCTCCTGGCCAAGTGAGCGCGCGGTCGCTCCTCGCGATTCGCGTCGTCCTGCTCGCCCTGGCGGGGGGAGCCTGCGCCGCCGCCGAGTGGCTCGGACACGTGCGAGGCGCGACGGTGACCTCGCGCTTCGTCTGCCCGATGCACCCGGACGTCGAAGCCTCGCGGCCTGGCGCGTGCCCCATCTGCCGGATGCAGCTCGAGCCCGCCGCCGCGCGCGACCCCCCCCTCGAGCCTTCGACCTTTCGGGTGTACGATTTCGTCCGGCGACGCGGGTTCGGCCAGGAGGTGCGCGGCGCGGCGCACGTCGAGGACGACGGCGCGGTCACGGCCCTCGTCTACAAGGACATCCTTCCGACGCTGACGGCCGACGAGAAGGGGGTGTTCTCGCCGTCGGCCGCGCCGGCCGCGAGCTACGAGGTCCACCCGTGCCCGGAGAGCGCGACGGCGTGGGATCGCTCGACGGCGCGCGTGCGTTTCCGCGCCGACGCCTCCAGTCGTGCGCTGCGAGCGGGCGACGTCGGCTGGCTGCGCCTCGCGGCCAAGCCTCGCGAGGCGACGGCGGTCCCCTATTCGGCGATCCTCGAGGACGCAAACGGTCCTTACGTGCTCGTCGCCTCGGGTGACGGCAGGGCGCTTGCCAGACGATCCATCGAGGTGGGTCGGGTCGTGGGCGGCGCCGCGATCGTGCTGTCCGGCCTGCGCTTGCGCGAGCGCGTCCTCGTCGAGGGGGCGTTCTTCGTCGACGCCGAACGCGAGCTCCACCACGAGGCTTCGCTCGAGCTCTCGCCTTGATCGGCCGCGTCGTCGCGTGGTGCACGCGGCATCCGTGGTGGGTCCTGCTCTGCGCGGCCGCCGCCGCCTTCGCGGGCGAGCTCGCGCGCCGATCGGTGCGCCGCGACGCGATCCCCGATCTGTCCGCCCCGCAGATCGTTCTCCTGGTGGATTGGATGGGGCACCCCGCGGACGAGGTGGCGTCGCGGATCACCGGAGTGCTGACGGCGGCGCTGACGGACGTACCGGATTCGACGGACGTTCGCGGCGTCTCCATGACCGGCATGGCGTACGTCGACGTGGTCTTCGACTCGACTACGCATCTGGAGGCGGCGCGCTCGGCGATCGCCGCTCGCATCGAGCGGGCCCGGCCGGCCTTGCCCGAGGACGTGCGGCTGCACACCGGGCCGCTCGCGTCGAGTACGGGGTGGGTCTTCGAGTACGCGCTCATCGACCCCCACCGACGGCAGTCGGGGCTCGCGCTGCGGCGGCTGCAGGACGACGAGCTGCGGCCGGCGCTGACGTCGCTCCCGGGCGTCGCCGAGGTGGCCTCCGTGGGGGGTGAGACCCTCGAGCTCCTCGTCGAGCTCGAGGCCGAGCGCCTGCGCGAGCGGGGCGTGGCGTTCAGCGACGCAGTCGCGGCGATCCGCTCCGCGGTGCGCGCCGGCGACGAGGTCGCCCCCGGGAACGTGGAAGCCCTGTCCGTCCCGGGCGCGCAGCCCTCGCGGATCGCGGACGTGGGCCGAGTGCGCGCCACCGCCGACATGCCGACCGGCCTGGCCGATTTCGGCGGGATCCAGCCGGCGGTCGGGGGGATCGTCATCGCGAAGCGCGACGCGGACGTCGTCGCGACCATCGACGGGGTGAAGGCCGCGCTCGAGAGCGCGCGCGCTCGGCTCCCCCCGGGCGTCGAGCTCGTCACCGCCTACGATCGGTCCGATCTCATCGAGCGCAGCAGCCGCACCGTCGTCGCGGCGCTGGCCGAGGAGATCGCGGTCGTGGTGGTGGTGGTGCTCGTCTTCCTCGGCCACGGGCGCAGCGCGCTCGTGCCCCTCTTGTCGCTGCCGCCGATCGTGCTCCTGACGTACCTGGGGATGTGGCTGTTGCGCGTCCCGGCGACCATCATGAGCGTCGGCGGCATCGGGATCGCGCTCGGGATCGCCGTCGACGCCGACATCGTCGCGATCGAGGCGTGCCACCGGCGCCTCGAGGCGCTCGGGCCGGCCGCTTCTCGTGCCGAGCGGCGGGCGCGCCTCGTCGCCGCGGCGTGCACGCTGGCGCCGGCGGTCCTCACGTCGCTCGTCGTCACGGCGCTGACCTTCTTGCCCGTCTTCGCGTTCACGGGGGAGTCTGGACGCCTCCTGCGACCGCTCGCGTTGACCAAGACCCTCGTCATCGCGGCGGCCGCGCTGGTAAGCGTCACGCTCGCACCGGCGCTGCGCGAACGGCTCGTGCGGGGAAGGATCGTCCCGGAGTTCGAGAACCCCCTCACCCGAGCGCTGGTCGGCGCCTACCGGCCCTTCGTCCACTTCGCCCTCGCGCGTCCTGCGTTCACGCTCGTCACGGCGGCGCTGGCGGCGGCGGCGTGCCTCCCCATCGCGACCCGTCTGGGCGGCGAGTTCTTGCCGCGCGTGGACGAGGGCGACCTACTCTTCATGCCGACCACACGCGGGGGCGTTTCGGCACACCAGGCCGCGAGTCAGCTCTTCCAGCAGGACAAGGCGCTGCGCGACGTCAAGGAGGTGTCGTCCGTCTTCGGAAAGGTGGGCCGCGCAGACACGGCGACCGACCCCGCGCCGTTCTCGATGGCCGAGACGACCATCCGCCTCAAGCCCCGGAGCGAGTGGCCGCGCGTCGCCCGAGCCGAACCGTTGCCGCCCTGGACCCCCGACGCCCTGCGCCGCGCCGCCCGGGTCCTCTGGCCCGCGCCGGCCCGCCGAACGCTGGCCGAGCTGGTCGACGAGCTGGATCGGGTCGCGCATCTCCCCGGCTGGGTGAGCGCGTGGACCGCCCCAGCTCGCGCGCGAATGGACATGATGGCCACGGGCGTCCGCACGCCCGTGGGCGTTCGCGTCGTCGCCTCCGACCCGGCGCGTCTCGACGCCATCGGGGGCGAGGTGCGGGCGCGGCTGGCCAAGGTCCCTGGCACGAGGAGCGCCGCGTACGAGTCGATCGGAGGCGAGCCGCGGCTCGAGCTCGCGCTCGACGACGCGGCGCTCGAGCAATACGACGTCGACCCGGCCGAAGCCCGATCGATCGTCGACTTGCTCTCGAGCGGCGGTCTGGTTCGCAACGTCGTCTCGGGCGGAAGGGCGATGCGCTTGCGCATCTCGCCCGACGTCGGCATGCCGTCGATGCCGGGCGCGCCCGTCGCGTCCGAGCGAGGACCTGCGGACCTCCTGCGCGACGCGACCGTGCGCGCCCGTGGCGGTGGCCCTCCGGTTCCCCTCTCGCTCCTCGGGCGTCCGGCGTACTTGATGCGCCCATCGACAATCCGGACCGAGCGCGGCGAAACGGTCGCGTACGTGTACGTCGACCTCGAACCGGGGGTCGATGTCGCCGGCTACGTGGTCCGCGCGCGCCAGACGATCGAGGCGGCTACAGCGCAAGGCGCGATCCCCCTCTTGCGGGGCGAGCGGATCGATTGGACCGGCCAATACGCCCTCCTCATCGCAGGCGAGCGACGGCTCGCTTGGGTAGCGCCGGCGGTGGCTCTCTCGATGCTCGTGCTCCTGGTGCTTCAGTTTCGCAGCGTGTCCGGCGCGCTGATCGTCTTCGCCTCGGTCCCGTTCGCCCTCGTGGGCAGCTTCTGGACGCTGTTTCTGTTGGGCTACCCCTGGTCCGCGCCCGTCTGGGCGGGCGTCCTCGCGACCGTGGGCCTCTCGATGCAGACCGGCGTCGTGATGGTCGTGTACATCGACGAGGAGTTCTTCCGGCGCGTGCGAGAAGGGCG
>DATGJA010000595.1:0-4665 GCA_035295445.1 Polyangiaceae bacterium
GGCCGTCGCGGCCACACTGGCCTCCGAGGGACGTGTCAGCCGTCGAGGACGCCGGTTTCTGCCAGCGCAGATCGCGCCCAACGCGATCGGATCGCTCGCGACGTCATCCTGGCCAGTGAAGTCGAGCGGGCCGCCGCGCGCGCCGGGGCCCGACTTGTGAGCGCGACGGGTGAAGGCAACGGCGACTCGCCTGCCGATGCCTTCCTACGAACCGTCATCGACGGCGCCGCCCAGTACGAGCGGGGGCTGGTCCGCGCCCGCACGCGCGCGGCGCTCGCGGCCAAGCGGGCGCGCCGCGAGCGCGTGGGAGCGGTTCCCTACGGCTTCGCCCTCAAGCGCGATGGCGTGCACCTGGTGGCTGCCAGGTCAGAGCAGGCCACCATCGCCCAGGCGCGGGAGCTGCGCGCCGCGGGGCTGTCGCTCCGGGCCGTCGCGGCCACACTGGCCTCCGAGGGACGTGTCAGCCGTCGAGGACGCCGGTTTCTTCCAGCCCAGATCGCGCGCATGGTGGCTGTTCGGAACAAGCGCGTCGCCGGCCGCGCAATTCGAGGATTCCTGACCGTCCGCCGCAGGACCCGGCAAATCCAGGTCGTCCGCGAACTGGGAGCCCACCTTTCCTGAACGGGATCCACGCGTTACCCATCACGTGACTCCAGCGCCATTGTCCTTGTCACCGAAAATCATGATTCCGATCCATCGCTTGCGACCATTTGGCACCACGCCTTTATCTTGCCGTCCTTCTTCGAAGTCCGGCTCCGAGCTCCCGGATGCTCGCGAAGGATGCCCGCGTGGACCAAGGCGAAGACGTCGTGGTGACGCTGGGAGGACAAGGCGGCTGCGGGCGCGGACGGTCCCGTAGATGTTCGCGGAGGCGAACAGTACGGAATGCTCGACGTCAAGCGGACCCGCGACGAGGAAGCGGACGTCGCGGGTTGTTGGAATACCTGCCGCAGCTGCGTCGACGATCCCGGAGACGTTACTGGAGACGGAGGGTGTGGCCATCGTCGACGGTCACCGAATGCGTGAGAAGACGGGGACGTCGCAGCAGCGTGAATGGAATGAGGTGGTCCTGGACACAGCCGGCGAAAGCTTCCCCGGCCGACCGCCAACGCGCGCTGTGGGGAGAGGTCGTCGCAGCGGGAAACGATCCGAGGACGTCACCGAGGGAGTCGAGCAAGACCTCAACGCCCACTTTGACGTGCGAAGTGGATGGGCATGGAGGCAGCGCAGTCTGCCCCCGAGGTTGCCGCCCGGTGACCGTCATCGACGATGACGGTCAACGAAGGCCGGACTGTCCGCGCGGCGACGGTTTCCGCACGGCGAGAGATAGCGGCGGAGACTCGGGCGCGCCTGTGTCACCGTTGACGACCACCGATACCGGTTGCGCTCTCGTGTAGCGCCCTCGCCGCCGCGCGTCGCGACGTGAACGATGCCTTTGTGGCGACCGGCGAGGATCCACAGGGAAGGCTACCCCGATGTCGACGGTCGGAGGTTCCGTTGACGGCCCGGCAAGCGACATCGTCGCCTTCGATGTCGAGCTTCGACCGGGTCCGAGACCACGCGGGGACGACCCGGGCGAGGCCCCTCGGAGATGAACGGAGAAGGGAGCGTCGTGACCGCGACCTCGAGCCCGATGACGCCGCCGTCGGCAACTTCACCGCCATGCGCTCGCACGCCTGCCAGGACATTTGCCGCTCCGTCGACGACGCGTCGGCGCCGCCGCCGAGGGCCCGGGCGACACGGCCGGAGACGTCGATGAGAGCGAAAGGGCCATCGTGGAGGGGAGACGCGGGCAAGGGCCGCAACGACCCCCGGGCGGCAAGCTGCGGCATGCGGGCCATCCTCGCGGCGGTCCACGGGAGACGCCGGGCCAACGTTGGCCGTGCGAGTCAATGACGCCTTCGTGGACATACCGTCACACGGCGCCGGCTCGCCGTCGCGACCCTCCGTTGGTTCAGCCGAAGCGACGGACGGAGTCCCCGGGGTGTCTTTCGCGGGGTGTCGCGTCGTCGGCGGGTAACGTTGGCGTTGACGAACGCAGCAGCTCCGAGCGACGTCCGCGGTCACGGTGACAGGCGCGAAGGTGGACGAAGAGCCATCCCAAGGCGCGGGTGATCGCCACGTCCTCGACCGGAACGCTCGGCAGGGCCCCCGCTGCGAAGTGCACCGGCCCGGCAGTCTCAAACGCATCTCCGCGAACGAAAGTTAGCAACGATCGATCGCGTCCTGCCGAGGGGCGCACGCGGGGCGGACAGCCCCCACCGCGGCGTGAAATTCCGATTCCGGACGCCTGGTCGCGGAGCGACCACGGGCGAGTTCGGAGATCGGATCCATCCGCGAAAGTCCGCGGCGCCTCCTTGAAATGCCTGGCGATCTTCGTGGGGCTCTCCGCGCGATCGCAGCGCCGCACGTCGATTTGACGCAGCACTTTGCGTACGCCGCTCGATCAACGGAGGTGCCGCCGCAGCCGCCTCCAAGCGGTCCGAGCGCCACGCGCCGAGCACGCGGGACGAACGTCCTGTCGCCTCGTGGACCGGCGAGACCCCCAGACAAGCGGGAAGGGAGCGTCATGAGAAACGAGCGAGTCAGGCTCCAGCCCTACGTCGATGCGCCTTTGGCCAGGCAGCTCGCCGCCTACAGCGCGGCGACGGGCAAGACGACGAGCTTCGTCGTGCAAGCCGCCCTTCGCCAGTACCTCGATCGCACCGACGACAAGGTGCTGCTCATGCAGCAAATCGCCGGGCTCCGCCGGGCCTGCGGCCATACGCAGCGCGACCTCGAGCTCCACATGGAGGCGTTCGCCATCTACGTAAAGCTCTGGTTCGCGTACACCCCGCACATCCCCGACAACGCCAAGGACTCCGCCCGTCGAACGGCCGAGAGCCGTTTCGCGCAATACCAGGAGTACGTCGTCGAGCAATTCCAGGGCGGTCGCCGCTTCGTCGACGATCTGCCGCGCGAAGTCATCGCGGACGAGGCCGAGCTCTCGAGGATGGCCAATGAAGCGCCCGCGACTCCCTCGGGTACCGGGACTCCTTTGGGGACCGATGAAGAGTGATCGTTCGGCCGGACGACGAGCCGCCTCGGAAGCGCACGCGCCGACGACCGCGCGCGACGCGTCCGCGCACGCGGAGAAGCCGCTCATTCCTCCTCCTCCCGCCCCTCCAGCGGCCCTGCAGCGAACTCGCGCAGGGCTGTCGCCGGCGACGTCGGCAAGCCCGCGAATGCGCCAGCCCTCGACCGCGAGCGATACGCCCTCGGCGCACCCGTCGCGCCGGGCTCCGGTGCGCGTCGCAATCGCCGAGCTCGACCCTAGCGAACTGCTGCCATTGGAGAGCGTGGATTGCATCGCGGAGCCTGTCGGTGAGCCGTACGCAGACTCCCCCGCGAAGGGGACCTCGGGCCGATGAAGCGCACGGCCGACCGTCTCGTGGGAGCTTCTGGTGTCGTGGTGCTTTCGCTGCGAGCCAAGGACGCTCCATCCTTGCCGCAGGTTGCGGATCCACGACATGCTGAGGGACTGCGTACGCCCCTGGAGCTGAGGGGTGCCGTCATGCAGGCTTTGGCGCCTGCCGTGACGCGAGGCCTCGGCTTCGACCTACGCGCTGCCGTTCGGGGTCGCCACGTTCGGCTCTTGGCGCTCCAGACGGTCGACGGTCGGCCGCTCCCATCGGACTGGGCCATCCCCATCGTGCCCGGCGAGGTGGTGGTGGCGTGCGCGCCGCTGAGGCCGCCGCTCTCGGGCGTCGCGGCGCTTGTCGTGCGGGGCGCCGTCTTGCCGCAGCCCAAGCTCGACATGCTGCAACGCGAACGCATCGCCCGCGCGCTGGCCGAGGCGCTGCTCGCCGAGCTGAAACGGGGCACAACGTGAGCGCGATCGAAGCGGCACCGCGGTACGCTGCGGTGGCGCCACCGGTCATCGGTTGCGGGACATGCACAGGGTACGGAGCCGAGACGTCTTACTGTCGACGCGAGAGGAGCATCTGCACATGCCGGCCGTGATCTACGTTCGATTGAGCAAGGAAGATCGGCAGGGGGCCCGGGGTGGCACATGGGCCCCGAAGACCGTTCTGCACGCCGAGGTGTCGCGATGAGCTGGGCAATCTACGCGAGGCTGTCGCGCGACGACGACAACGGTTCGAGCGCCGTCGAGTCGTGTGCGGTCCAGGAGGCGAACGCTCGCAGGTTCATCGCGGCGCGCAACGGCGGCGAGCCGCGAGCATTCACGGACGACGGCATCAGCGGCGCGACCCTCGATGACCGCGCCGGGTTGCAGGCGGCGCTTGCGTCGGCGCGGGACCGGCGGTTCACGCGGCTCGTCGTGCGCGACCTCGATCGCCTCGCGCGCGGACAGATCTGGCAGTGGTGGGTGCTCGGCGAGCTATCGCGCGCTGGCGTCGAGGTGTGGTGTTACTCCGACGGCAAGCGCATCGAGACGAGCGGCGTCGAGGGAATGATGACGGCCCTGCGCGGCTTCGCCGCTGAGCAGGAGCGATCCAAGTGCGTCGAGCGCACGCGCGAGGGCATCCGTCGTCGCGCGGAGTTGGGGCGCGCGTGCCACGCCGCGCCGATCGGGTACCGGATCGTGCGCTTGCCGGACGGCTCGGCCGACTACGAGATCGTCCCGGCGAAGGCCGGAGTGATCGTCGACCTCGCGGCTCGCTA
>DATGJA010000596.1:0-3325 GCA_035295445.1 Polyangiaceae bacterium
CCGCGGCCCGTCGCGCAACGAACGCTGCGCGACTACCTCGGCGTCAGCGCACCCGTCGTCAGCCGCATGCTGCGCTCCCTCGAGGAGCTCGGCCTCGTCACCCGCTCGCGCCGCGCGTGGGACCGTCGACAGCGTTGGGTCTCGCTGACCGAGCTCGGAAAGGCGCGTATCCACACGGCCGCGCGATGGATGCTCCGCGGCGTGCAGCGCATCGTGCTCCACGCGATCTGCTTCGGACGCCACGATGACCCCGAGACGCGATTTTGGGCCATGGACTCGCTCGAGACCTACCTGCGCGCCCTGCGCGACGACTGCGGCGACACCGCGCGCCTCTACTACCCGTGGGGTCACCCCGACGACTAGACCTAGGACTCGGATGGGTCGATCAACACAAACGTGATCCTCAAAGGTCAGAGCTCGACGAGAGGCCCGAGCGTTCGTCTCGCCTCCGATCCGTGACCTTAGATCATTGGAACCCGGACATCTGCGCCGAACCGCCGGGCATCTTCGTCTGGCATGTCCACGGCGCCTTGCAGAGGGTCGCGCTCGATCCGCCGTAGAAGTAGGTCTTTCCGCCCTGATCGCCGTAGACCCAGAGGCGCAGCCATGCCAGCGCCGGCGCGTACTCCGGGCAGTTCGGGTCGAGGATGCTGACGGGCAGCAGGTGGCCTTGGTTGCTCGGATCTCCGGCTTTGGTCAGGGTGGCGTAGAAGGTCTGCACCACCGACGCGTTGAAGGTCGGCGTGACGAAGCCGGACGGGGTGACGAACGTATCCGTCTCGCTCGTGAACAGGAGCAGAGGAGCCTTGAGACCCGCGGAGTTTCCTGTGACGCCGTGGAACGAGACGGTCGTCACGATGTCCGGGTGCGCCCCCGCGCCCACCGCGGCGCCGCCCCCGAGAGAATACCCGATCGCAACCAGACAGTGCGCGTCGAGCTTGTCCTGATACTGACCCGACATCCCGTTTTGCATAATCATCCAATCGAGGCCGTCGGTCATATTCTGCGTCGTGACCGAGCTGCTGTTGGCCGCGATGACGACGAAACCGTGCGACGCGATGAGGTTGAGCAGGTTCGGATAGTACGACGGCGTCGTCGTGATGCCGTTCCCCCACGTGGCGATCGGATGCTTGAACCCGTTTTGACCGAGCGTCGTGGGCTGGACGATTGTGTACATCCCGCTCGGGCCGGTGTTCTGGATCGTCGTGGGCATGTAGGGGCCATTCATCGAATAGTCGGTGACCGGGGGCATCGTCTCGCTGCACTTGCCGACGCTGCCGCCCCCCGTGCCCCCCATCCCCGTTCCGCCGCTCGTCCCCATGCCTCCGCCCGCGCCGTTGCCGCCAGAGCCCTTCGTGCCGCCGGTCGACCCGGCGCCGCTGCCCGTGGAGCTGCCGCCCCCGCCCCCGGAGCCTGCGGAGCTGCCACCTGATCCTGCCCCGAGGTTGTTGTCCGAGCCCGACATGCTCCCCCCGGCCCCCTGGTCGCCCGCGTTGGCCGCGCTTCCGCCGCTCGCGGCCTGTCCCGAGCTGCTCGCGCCGCCGCGCGCGCCGGCAGCGCCCTGGCCGCTCGAGCCCGTACCGCTTCCTGCGCTCGCCGCGCAGGCAGCCAACGCAACCGTCAGCACGGCGACGCATGACCTCGATATCAAGCGACTTGCCATGCTCGAGACAGTACGCCCGCCCGGCGCGCCGGCAAGCGAGTCCACGCGCGCAAAGGCCCTTTTGCGATGGGTGGCGATGGCGTCCTTACGATTGCGTCGCAATCTTGCCGATGCACGGGCGCCATGGCCGCGCGTGGACAGAACTGGCCGGCGCTGGTGACGTGGCCCTTTACTGGGTGGCTCTCATGGCCTACGCGATGTCGATGACCGACGGAATGGACGTGTCGCTGAGAGCTATCGTCGAGAACGGCGAGGTCGGGATGCTGCGCGTCGCATCCAAAGATCCGTCGAGAGAGGTGCTCAAGAGCTAGGCGGCGGAGCCGGGGAGCACCGTTGACTCATGCGACTCGCGCTCGGCCTCAGCATGCACACGGGGTGGGCCGCGGCGGCCGTCGCGGGGGGAGATTTCGATACGCCCGTCGTCGTTGCTCGCGAGCACGTCGAGCTGCTCGACGAGGACGAGCGCTTCGTGTTCCATAAAGCGGCCGAGATGGCCCTTGGCGATGCCCGCGCGTGGGTCGAAGGGGCGAGGTCGAGGGCCATCGAGCGGGCCGCCGCGGTCATGCGGAGGCTCGCCGGGGCGCACGGACTCCGCGCATGCGCGGTGGTGGCCAAGGAGGGCCGGGCCTTGGCGCTCGCGGAGGTCGTCGCCGCGCACCCGCGAATCCACGCGGGCGAAGGGCACTTCTACCGCGACGTTCTCTGCGAAGCCGCGGAGGCAGCCGGAATGCGCGCGGCCGTGATCTCGCCCCGCGCCCTCGACGCCCGGGATCCGAGGCTCGTCCATGTCGGTCGCGTCGTCGGCAAACCCTGGAGCGCCGACTGGAAGCTCGCGGTCCTCGCAGCCTGGACGGTCTCGAGCCAGGTTTAGTCGGGTGCGTCGCCCGAACGATCGCTTCGCTCCGAGCTCGCGGACTACGTCCCCACGTACTGGCAGTGGTTCGACGTGCAAGGCACGCCGTCGCAGCAGTCCGAGTCGACGGCGCAGTTCTGCCCGTAGAGCGCGCACGTCCCCGCGTCGCCGCCGGAGCCCCCGCAGGGCCCGCACGTCCCCTGCGTCGCCCCCACCGGGACGATGCAGCTCTCGCCCGCGCAGCAGTCCGCGTTGATCGTGCATGCGCCGCAAGCCGGCACGCAAGCTTGGCCGCTGCACACGAACTGCGGACCTCCGGAGCCCGCCCCCGGATTGGGGACGCAGGGCGCCAGGTTGCAACAGTCCGCGCTCGACGAGCACTGCAAGCCCGCGCCCACGCAGCTCGACCCCGTGCAACGGGGCACGCCCACGCTGTCCGGCCTGCACGTGTCCTTGTGGCAATTGCCCGAGCAGCAGTCGCACGACGCGTTGCAGCTCATCGTGGCCAGGCGGCAGACGTCCCCGTTGGGCTTGCACGAGAGAGGGTTGCGGCAGTTGCCGAGGACGTTCGGCGGCGAGATGTTGCAAGCGCCGGGCGCGCTGTAGCAGCAATCGCTGTCTTGCCGGCACGCGTCCCCGACGACATGACAGCCGCTCGCAGGCTGGCACACGAGGACGCCGGTCGGCCCGTAAGGGGCGCAGAGGCGGCTGCAGCACCCGCCCCCGCACGCCGGCGGGCCCGCGTCCGCGCTCGCGACGCCTCCGCACACGGTCCCGTCGACCATGCTGCAGTTGGCCGAGCCCCGCGG
>DATGJA010000597.1:0-6458 GCA_035295445.1 Polyangiaceae bacterium
CTCGACATCGAGCCCGATTGGCGGCGCCTAGTGGACCAGCTTACCACCGGCTACGTCGCCCGCGCCTGGGGGCGCGAGAAGTCGGGCCCCTGACGATCAACGTTCGCTCGCTCGCCGATCCGGCGCACCAGGAGAGCCGATGCCCACCGATCGACCCGGAACCATCGTTGACATGTCGTGGGACCCGATCACGCGCATCGTCGGTAGTTTGGGGATTCACACCAAAATAGACTTTGCGAACCGCCAAGTCGTCGAGTGCCGGAGTACGTCGTCGATATTCCGGGGGTTCAGCGTCTTCATGAAGGGGAAGGACCCGCGCGACGCGCACTTCATCACGAGTCGCATCTGCGGCATCTGCGGGGATAACCACGCGACGACCGCCCTCTACGCCCAGAACATGGCGTTCGGCATCAAGCCGCCCCCCCTCGCCGAGTGGATCATCAACCTCGGCGAGGCTGCCGAGTACATGTTCGACCACAACCTCTTCCAGGACAACCTGGTGGGCGTCGACTTCTGCGAGCAGATGGTCAAGGAGACGAACCCGTCTCTCTTCGAGCGCGCCGAAAAGACCCCCGCGCCGGGCGGCGCCATCCACGGGTACCGCACCATCGCCGAGATCATGCGCGCGCTGAACCCGTTCACGGGCACCTTCTACCGCGAGGCGCTCCAGATGAGCCGCCTCACGCGCGAGATGTTCTGCCTCATGGAGGGCCGGCACGTGCACCCGTCGACGCTCTACCCCGGCGGTGTCGGCACGGTCCCCACGGTACAACTCTTCACGGACTACCTCGTGCGCCTCATGAAGTACGTCGAGTTCATGAAGCGCGTCGTGCCCTTCCACGACGACCTCTTCGACTTTTTCCTGGAGGCGCTTCCCGGCTACGACCAGGTCGGTCGCCGCCGTGTCCTCCTCGGCTGTTGGGGCGCGTTCCAGAACCCGGACGCCTGCGACTTCCGATACGAGTCGATGAACCGCTGGGGCCGGGAGATGTTCGTATCGCCCGGCATCGTCGTCGACGGGGAGCTCATCTCGACCGACCTCGTCGACATCAACCTCGGCATGCGCATCCTGCTCGGCAGCTCGTTTTACGACGACTGGGAGGAGGGTGAGGTCTTCGTCTCCAAGGACCCCCTCGGCAACCCCGTCGACCGCAGGCATCCGTGGAACCAGACGACGTCTCCGCGACCGCAGAAGCGCGATTTCTCCGGCAAGTATTCGTGGGTCATGTCGCCGCGGTGGTTCGACGCGCGGTCGGGAAGTCACCTGGCCCTCGACACGGGCGGGGGTCCGATTGCACGCCTCTGGTCCACGGCGCTCGCCGGGCGTGTCGACATTGGGTACGTCAAGGCGACGGGTCGTAGCGTCAAGATCTATCTACCGAAGACGGCGCTCGCCCCGGAGACGGAGTTCGAGTGGAAGATCCCCAGGTACAGCAACACCATCGAGCGGGATCGCGCTCGCACGTACTTCCAGGCCTATTCCGCGGCCGCTGCGCTCTTCTTCGTCGAAAAGGCCCTCGCGCTGGTGCAGGCCGGCGACACGCGCACGTGGACGGACTTCAAGGTTCCGGAGCACGCGATCGGGTGCGGCTTCCACGAGGCCGTTCGCGGGGTGCTCTCGCACCACGTCGTGATCGCCGACGGCAAGATCGCCAACTATCACCCGTATCCACCCACCCCCTGGAACGCCAGCCCGCGCGATTGCTTCGGCACGCCGGGCCCCTATGAGGACGCCGTCCAGAACACGCCGATCTTCGAGGAGAACGGCCAGGACAACTTCAAGGGCATCGACATCATGCGCACGGTGCGGAGCTTCGATCCGTGCCTGCCGTGCGGGGTGCACATGTACCTGGGCGGGGGTCGCGAGGTCACGGTGGACCACAGTCCGCGATTCGGAGCGCCGGGCGCATGACGTCCGCGGCCGACCTCGCCCAGAGCCTCGAGGCGATCGGGTCGCTGCTCGCTCGCCTCGAGGAGGCGGCGGACCCCCCGGCGCGTGCCTGCGCTCAGGGAGTCGTGCGCGCAGTGCTCGATTTTCACCGCGCGGGGCTCGCCCGGTGCATGGACATCGCCCAACAGGCGGGACCCGCCGGGGCCGCCGTGGTCGACGCTTGGGCCCGCGACGACCTCGTGAGCAGTGTGCTCGCGCTTCACGGCCTGCACCCGGCGCCCATCGAGGCGCGGGCCCGGGCCGCGCTCGACGGGGCGTGTCCGAACGGCTGGCGCGTCGCCGCGATCGAGGTCCGCCGGGACGTCGTGCGCGTCACCGTCATGCGGTCCGGAGACCCGCGGCGTGCCGCCGATTCAGCACGGATGCGCTCTTGGGTCCTCGACGCGATCGGGCGCGCTGCGCCGGACGCCGACGCCGTCGAGCTGGTGGGCGACCTAGCGAGCCCCGAGGCCACCGGGCTTTTCCCCGTCGAGCGTCTCCGGAGCCGGAGGACCGCGGCCGGAGGAGCCCCGTGAGGTCGGCCGGCTCGCTGTCGACGCTTCGGCGGTTCGCGGCCGAGGCTCCGGCGGCCGTCGAGCGGTGCGACCGCTGCGCATCGCCCGTCTCCCCATCCCACGCACATCGCTACGATGCGTCGCGACGGCGGCTCGAGTGCGTGTGCGCCCGGTGCGCGCCTTCGGCTGCGCCGTGGAGGCTCGTGGCGCGACGCGTGGAGCTCGTCGGCGATCTCGGGGCCGAGACGGACGTCTGGATGGGCGCGAACCTCCCCGTGCGCCTCGCGTACTTCGTGGTGCGAGAGGACGGGGAAGTCACGGCGAGCTTCCCGAGCCCTGCCGGTCCGACCCTGTCGCGGATCGATCCGGCGGACTGGGCGTCGCTCGCCGACCGCGTGCCCCGCTTGCGGACGCTCGCGCCCGACGTCGAGGCGCTCCTCGTGAATCGCGTGAACGGGGCTCGAGACGCGCTCGTCGTGTCCATCGACGTCTGCTACCACCTGGTCGGCCTGCTGCGGGCCCGCCGGTTCGGTGATCTCCTAGGCGGCGACGTGAAAAACTTCCTTGCCGACCTCGGTCGCGAGGTGCGGGGGTCGGCCCGTGGGTGACGCCGCGGTCGGGGCGAGCGCCGCGGCGGTGGCGCGGGCGGTCCTCTACGAGGGGTTCGTTCTCTACCCGTACCGCTCGTCCTCGCTCAAGAACCGCCATCGCTGGCTCTTCGGCTCGCTGTTGCCCTCGTCGAGCGGCGAGAGTGCCCGGATGCAGATCGAGTGTCTGCTGCGTGGCGCCGAACGCGAGCCGGCCGACGTCCGCGTGGACGTGCGCGTGCGCTTCCTGCACCTGCTCCGGCCCGTTCGGGCGGACGACCCGGGCGCGAGCGGCGCCGACGCCCTGGAGCGCGACGTGGCCCTTGGGGCGGCGAGCCTCCCCCAGCTGTGCCGGCGGCCGCACGAGCGCTGCTTCGCCTTCGAACGAGAGGACATCGGGGTCGAGGACGGTGCGGCGCGGATGGCCGACCCTGTTCGGGGGACCGTGCGGGTCCAGGCGCGCGAGCTCGGCGAAGGGGCGTTCGGGATCCGCGTCGAGATCGAGAACACGACCGTCAGCCCCCCGGGGGTGGATGCGTCGAGCCGCTCGCTCGCGTCGACGCACGCCATCATCGAGGCCACGGGGGCCGAGTTCTGCTCTCTGGCCGACCCACCCGCCGATCTGGTCACGCTGGCGGCGCAGTGCAAGAACGTCGGTGCCTGGCCAGCCCTTCTGAGCCGTCGCGCGGTGCTGGCGTCGGCGATCATCTTGCCCGACTTCCCCGCGGTGGCGACGGAGAGTCCGGGAGATCTCTTCGACGCGACGGAGATCGACGAGATCTTGACCCTGCGCATCCTCGCCCTGACGGACGCGGAGAAGGACGAAGTCCGCCGCGGGGGCGGGCGCGCACGGGCGCTCCTCGAACGCACGGAGTCGCTGGGTCCGCGCGAGCTTGCTCGCCTCCACGGCGCGGTCCGGGAGCGACCCGGCGGGCGCGTTCGTCCCGGCGATCGCGTGCGGCTCGTCCCGCGCTCGCGGAGCGACGTGATGGACCTCGCCCTGGCGCAACGGCGGGCCACAGTGGTGGCGGTCGAGGAGGACCTCGAGGGACAAGCGCACGTCGTCGTCACGATCGACGACGATCCCGGCGCAGACCTCGGGCGGTCCGGGTTGCCGGCGCACCGATTCTTCTTTCACGCGGACGAGGTGGAGCTGTGGACCTGAGCGCCTCCCGTGTCCTCGTCGCGTGCGTCGGCAATGTCCTGCTCGGCGACGACGGGTTCGGCGTGGCCGTCGCGCGGCGACTCTCGGCGCGGACCTGGCCCGAGGGGGTGCACGTTCGCGATTTCGGGATCCGAGGGTTCGACTTCGTGTGTGCTCTGCTCGAGGGCTACGCCGCGACGATCCTGGTCGACGCCGTCACCCGAGGAGGGCCGCCCGGACGGCTTTACGTCTTCGAGCCCGACTGCGGCACGGCCCCGGATCCCCGGACCGCCGGGTTCGACCCTCATCGGATGGATCCGGCGCGCGTCCTCGGCCTCGTCCGTGCGATGGGCGGGCGCGTGGGGCTCTTTCGGGTGGTCGGGTGCGAGCCCGCCGTCGTCGCGGGCGAGGACGAACCGAGGATGGGTCTGACCGAGGCGGTCGAGGCCGCGGTCGGTCCGGCCGTCGAGATCGTCGCTCGTCTCGTCGCCGACTCCCGAGTCCGCACGCTCGAGCGAAGCGAAAGTTCGGACGAGTCACCCGACGGAGAGGTCGCCCATGCATGAGATGTCGATCGTGGCCGGCATCCTCGACGCCGTCACCCAGCGTTCCGGAGGCCGGCGTATCGTCCGCGTCGTCGTGGAGATCGGGCGGATGACGGCCGTCCTCCCCGACGCGCTGCGGTTCGGGTTCGAGGTCGCTTCGCAGGGCACCGACGCCGAGGGCGCGACGCTCGACATCGTGACGTTGCTCGGCAACGAGCTGCGCGTCCGGGAAATGGAGGTTGTGTGATGTGCGCGACCTGCGGGTGCTCCGGAGAAGACCACGCCGCGTCCGCAAGCTCGACCGAAGGGAGAGAGCGGACGACACACCCAACGACCCATCGTCACGAGCGAGGACACGACCACACAGAGCACCCGCGCCCCGGCGCACCGCGGGTCCCCTTCGACCGACAGCGCTCGACTATCGCCATCGAGCGCGACGTCCTCGCCCACAACGACGAGCTCGCGCGAGAGAACCGGCGATGGTTCGTCGGGCGGAAGATCTTCGCGCTGAACCTGCTCAGCTCGCCCGGCGCCGGGAAGACCACCCTGCTCGAGCGGATGATCCGCGAGCGGACGGGGGGGCATGCCATCGCGGTCATCGAGGGCGACCAGGCTACCGATCGCGACGCGCAGCGTATCCGGGGGGCAGGCGCGAAGGCCGTTCAGGTGAATACCGGGGCCGGATGCCACTTGGACGCCGCGATGGTCGCTCGCGCCGCCAAGGCGCTCGACCCGCCGGCCGACACCCTCCTCGCGATCGAGAACGTCGGTAACCTCGTCTGCCCCGCCCTCTTCGACCTCGGAGAACACGCCAAGTTGGTCGTGGCCTCCGTCGCCGAAGGCGAAGACAAGCCACTCAAGTACCCGCACGCGTTCCGCGCCGCGGAGGCCGTCTTGTTGAACAAGACGGATCTTCTGCCCCACGTACGCTACGACGTCGATCGGTTTGTCGCTCACGTACGTGAGGTGAACCCCCACGCCGACGTCTTGCTCGTGTCGGCGACCCTCGGCGATGGGTTCGTCGCTCTCGACCGGTGGCTGCGCGCGCGCATTGTTCGCCTGGGAGGTTCCGCGTGAGCCGGGAGCAAGACATGCACCACGACGAGCTCCCCGCCACGCCGGAGGCGGCGGAAGCGTTGCTGACGGCGATGGCGTCGGGCCTCTTCCCGGCCGGCCCGAGCACGGGCCAGCTGACGTGGCGCGAACCGCTCCGGTCGAGCGAAGCGGCCCTCGGGACGACGCCCGAGGACCGCCTGCGGGCAACCGAGCTGCGGTTCAAGACGCTGGTCGAGCAGATCCCCGCGGTCACCTTCATGGCCGTGCTCGGGGAGGGGCAAAACGAGGTCTACGTCAGCAGCCACATCGAGGACATGCTGGGCTTCTCGCAGGACGAATGGCTCGAGAACCCTTTCCTTTGGTACTACCAGCTTCACCCGGAGGACCGGCAGCTCTGGAACGACGAGTTCACGCGCGGGTGTCAGACGGGGGGGCCCTTCCGAGCGGAGTGCCGGTTCCTCGCCCGCGACGGCCACGTCGTGTGGGTCCTCGGCGAGGCGCGCCTCGTCAAGGACGCCCTCGGTCGTCCGCAGTTCCTCCAGGGGGTCGCGTTCGACATCACCGAAAACAAGCGCGCGCAGCAGGTGCTCGTCGCGGACGCCGTACGCAAGGCCAAGATCCAGGAGGAGCTCGAGATTGCGCGGCGGGTCCAGGCGTCGCTCTTGCCTCACCGGTTCGCCA
>DATGJA010000598.1:0-20130 GCA_035295445.1 Polyangiaceae bacterium
CGGATTGATCTCGACGACCGTCGCCCCCCGCTCCTTCGCGTCGTCCACGTACGATCGGACGCGCGCATAGTGCGCGCCGTTCACGATCGTCGTGTAGTCCTGGTTCTTGGCCAGCGTCGGGTACATCTTCGCGACCGCGGCCTTGCACCCTTCGACGAACGCGTCGCGCTGCGCCGCCGGGACGAGGGCGTAGTCGGGCGCGATGCACGTCTGACCGGCGTTGAACGTCTTTCCGGCCATGATGCGCTCGGCGGCGACGCGGATGTTGAAGTCGGCGCCGACGATGGCGGGGGACTTGCCGCCGAGCTCGAGGGTCACCGGGACGAGGTTCTCGCTGGCCGCCCGCATGACGACCTTGCCGACGCGCGTCGACCCCGTGAAGAGCAAATGATCGAACGCAAGCCTGGAGAAGGCCTCGCCCACGTCGGGCCCGCCCGTCACGACGACGACCTGATCCTCGGGGAACGTCGCGGCGACGAGGTCGCGCAGCACCTCCGCCGTCTCGGGGACCAGCTCGCTAGGCTTGAGCATGACGCGGTTCCCAGCGGCTAGTGCGGTAACTAGGGGAGCGAGCGCGAGCTGCACGGGGTAGTTCCAGGGCGCGATGATCCCGACCACGCCGAGCGGCTGGCTCATCACCTGGCACGTGGCGGGCATGAAGACCCAGCTCGTCTCGCGGTCCTCGGGCTCCATCCAGTCGCGGAGGTGGGCCTTGGTGTGTTTGATCGCGCCGAGGACGACGAACACCTCCGCGACGAGCGTCTCGTGCTTCGACCGATGGCCGAAGTCGCGGGCGATGGCCCCAGCCACGGCGTCCTTGCGCGCGAGGAGCGACCGCTCGAGCTTCTCGAGCGAAGCGATCCGTTCGTCGTACGTCGGCGCGCTCGCCTTGGCCGCCGCGTCCTTCATGCGACGCAGAAGGGCCGGCAGGTCCTTGGCGGACGGGGGCGTCGCGACCTCGTGAAGCTGGGCGGCGGCTGTCATGGCGGGCTCCTGTTGCGACGCCGGCGTCGCGCAAAGGGTGAAAACCGTTTCCGTGGACCCGGAAGAATAGGACCCGGGCGCGCCGTCGCAAGCCTCCAATCGGGTGCGTCGTCCGAACTCTCGCTTCGCTCGAGCGTGCAGACTGGGGCGGCCTATGCTGCACCCGCGCCATGCGTCGGCTGCTCGCGTCCGCCATCGCGTCCTTTGCCTCGTTCGGGCTCGTTGTCGGCCCCGGCATGGCGGCCTGCAGGCGGGAGACGCCTCATGGTGCCACGGCTGCGGCCAGCGCGTCGGCCGCCTGTGCGCCGGACGGCCAGGGGTGTGGGCGGCTCGAGTGCCGTCAATACGACTCCGCCGCCGAGGCCTTCGGTCGCGTCCTCCGGGACGCACCGCGGGTCGTGGGCGTCGGCGAGGTCCACGCTCCCAAGGGGGCGAACGTCCCGTCGGCGGCCGCGCGCTTCACGGACGAGCTCCTCCCCGTCGTCGCGGGACGCGCGTCGGACCTGCTCGTCGAGCTGATGATGCCCCCCGCGAAGTGTCTCGACGCGGCCGCGCAGGTCAAGGCCCAACAGAGCGTAGTCACGTCCCGGCAGGCCGAGACCAATCAGAACGAGTACGTGGCGATGGGCGAGCGAGCGCGAAAGCTCGGCATCGTGCCCGACATGCTGCGCCCTTCCTGCGCGGACATGGACGCGATCCGCGACGCGGGGGACGAGGCGATCGACCTCTCGCTGCGGACCATCGGGCGGGTGACGGGCGCGCAGGCGCGCCGTCTCGTGGATCGGGACGAGGGTTCCGACGCCGACCGCGGCAAGATGGTGCTCGTGTACGGCGGCGCCCTGCACAACGACCTTGAGCCGCCCGCCGCGACGGCGAGCTACAGCTACGCGCCGGAACTGGACCGCTACACGCACGGCCGATTCGTCGCGGTCGACCTCGTCGTCCCCGAGTTCATCGGCGACGACGACACGTGGCGCTCGCTCCCCTGGTGGCCGAGCTACGATCGGCGGCGTCTGGGGAGGAAGGTGACGCTCTTTCGAACCGACGATCGCAGCTTCGTCCTCGTCTTTGCCATGACCGCGAAGACGGGCACAGAGGAAGAGGGCGGTCGCCCCAGCCCCGAGGGACACCCATGACCGTCTTCCGCAAAAGCTTCGATCTCGACACGCGCGAGCACGAGCAGATCGTGGACATCACAGAGCGCGTCGCGCGCGTCGTCGCCGAGTCGGGCATCCTTGCGGGGATCTGCAGCGTGTTCGCCGCACACGCGACGGCGGCGGTGACGATCAACGAGAACGCGGATCCGAACATCGGGGTCGACTTCCTCGCCGCCCTCGGCAAGATGGTCCGCGATCACGACGGCTGGTTGCACGACCGGGTCGACGACAACGCCGCTGCCCACGTGAAGAGCGCCCTCGTGGGTCCGTCCGAGACGATCCCCATCGAGGGGGGGCGCCTGGCGCTCGGCACCTGGCAGAACGTCTTCTTCTGCGAGTTCGACGGCCCGCGCAAAGGCCGCCGCGTCGTCGTGACGGTGCTCGGCTGAAGGTTGCGGTGCATCGGGATGACAAATCGGGATTCGCGTGTTACCTCCCGAACCAAAATGGACTTCGTCGAAGCCCGCAATCTACCCGGGCATGTCGGCATCATCATGGACGGCAACGGTCGTTGGGCGCAGCTTCGCGGGCATCCGCGCAGCGCCGGACATCGAGAGGGCGCCGCCGCCGTCCGCAGGACCGTGCGCGCCGCGCGCCGCCTGGGGCTGCGGGCGCTGACCCTCTACGCGTTCAGCGAGCAGAATTGGGCTCGCCCGGAGGAGGAGGTCGACGCGCTCATGCAGCTCTTGCGCGACTTTCTCCTCAGCGAAAAGGACGAAATCCTGGAGAACGGCATCCGCCTGAACGCCGTCGGCAACCTCGGGCGACTGCCCTCGCTGGTGCGCGCGGTGCTCGATCCGCTCCGGCGGGACAGCGCTCCCAACGACCAGATGACGCTCACCCTCGCCCTCTCCTACGGCGGTCGCGAGGAGATCGCTCACGCCGCGAGGGAGCTGGCGAAGGCCGTCGCGGCAGGCCGGATTCGCCCTGACGAGGTCACTGCCGCCGCGCTCCATGCCGAAATGCCGAGCCTCTCCGTCGGGGACCCCGACCTCGTCATTCGAACGGGGGGGGAGCGGCGCATCTCGAACTTCCTCCTCTACGGCCTCGCGTACGCGGAGCTGCACTTCGCGGACGTCCTCTGGCCCGACTTCAGCGAGCGAGATCTCTTCGCCGCGATCGCGAGCTTCCAGCAACGCGAGAGGCGGTTCGGACTCGTCGGAGCCGACGGGCAGGACGCGCGCGACGCTGGCGGCACGGACCCGAGCGCCCATCGCACTCCCGTGGAGGCCGCCCTTGCCGGGGCCTCGGCGCAGATTACCCGCATCGCAATCTAGTCGGGTGAGTCCGTGACTCACCCGACGGACCCGGGACTCTAGATGAGCGCTGGGGCGTCCAACCTCGTCCTTCGCCTGGCGACGGCCGCGGTTGCCGTGCCCGTGATCCTGTCGCTCCTCTACCTGGCGCCCCCCTGGGCGTTCTACGCGCTGGTCCTTCCCGCGTCCCTCGTTGCGACGCACGAGCTGCTGGCGATGACGCACCCGACCGACCCGGTCTCGCGGGCCATCGGGGTCGCCGTCGCGGCGACGTCGTCGCTCGTCGTCTACCTTTTCCCGGACGACCCACGCCTCTTGCTCACGCTGCTGATTTCGGTCCCCGTCGTGGGCCCGCTCGTGACCCTGGCTCGACTGGGAAAGCTCGAGACGGCCGCCTTGCGTGCGTGCGCGCTGGGGCTGGCGCCGCTCTTCGTGGGCGTCCCGCCCGCGCTCCTGGGGCTGCTCTTGCGCAAGCTCGGACACGCGGGCCCCGGAGCGGTGCTCCTCGCGCTCGGTCTCGCCTGGTTCACCGACACGGGTGCATATTTCACGGGCCGGTTCTTCGGGCGGCGCAAGCTCTACGAGGCGGTCTCACCCAAAAAGACGGTCGAGGGCGCGCTGGGCGGCGTCGTCTCCAGCCTGGTCTGGGCGGTGTTCTGCTCACTCGTGTTGCTGCACGGCTCCTTGCCGCTGGCGCACGCTCTGCCGCTCGCCGTCGTGGGCGGGAGCCTCGGCCAAGCGGGGGACTTGGCCGAGTCGCTCTTCAAGCGATCGACCGGGGTGAAGGACTCGGGCGCGATCGTGCCTGGTCACGGCGGGGTCCTCGATCGCATCGACTCGGTCCTCGTGACCTCGGTCGTGGTCTATCTCTACGCGCAGTGGGTGTGGAACACGCGGATCGGATAATCTCCTCGCATGGTGTCTCTCCCAACGCCGCCGCCGCCCTCCCGCGCCCCCGGCTCGATCAAGCAATATGACTTCTACAAGGTCGTCCAGGACTACCTCGACCGGGCAGCCAAGGTGGCGAAGGTCGAGCCGTACGTGCAGACCATCCTCAGCCAGCCGAAGAACGAGCTGATCGTCAATTTCCCGGTGCGCATGGACAGCGGGGAGGTTCGCCTCTTCAAGGGGTATCGCGTCCAGCACAACAATCTGCTCGGTCCGTTCAAGGGAGGCATGCGCTACCACCCGCAGGTGGCCCTCGACGACGTAAAGGCGCTGGCGGCCATGATGACGTGGAAGTCGGCCCTCTTGCGGCTACCGTTCGGCGGCGGCAAAGGCGGGATCAAGTTCGACCCGCACTCCGTTTCGCGCGCGGAGCTTCAGCGCATCACCCGCCGCTTCACGCACGCGCTCGCGGAGAACATCGGCCCCGAGTACGACATTCCGGCGCCGGACGTCGGGACCAATAGTCAGATCATGGCGTGGATGATGGACACGTACATGAACATGGTGGGGTCGGCGCAGAAGCAAATGGTCAAGGGCGTCGTGACCGGCAAGCCAGTGGCGAGCGGCGGCACGCTCGGCCGGCAGAAGGCCACAGGTCAGGGGCTCGTCTTCTGCATCCTCGAGTGGGCCCAGGAAAAGGGCTTCACGCTCGAGGGGTCGACCATGCTTGTGCAGGGCTACGGCAACGTCGGCTCGAACACCGCTGCTATCCTTTCCAAGCTGGGCGTCTCGACCATCGCCGTCGGCGACCACACGGGGTACATGTTCAACCCCGAGGGCTTCAACGCGCACAAGCTGCAGGACCACGTCGAGGAGCACGGCAGCATCGCCGGCTATCCGGGGGGCAAGGCGATCACGCGAGAGGAGTTCTTCGCAACGAAGGCCGACATCTTCGCCCCCTGCGCGCTCGAAAACCAAGTGGGGGAGGCCGAAGCCCGATCGCTCGACGTCAAGCTGGTCGCGGAGGGCGCCAACGGCCCCACGAACCCGTCCGGCGAGAGGATTCTCCTCGACAAGGGTATCGACATCCTTCCCGACGTCCTGGCCAACTCCGGCGGCGTCACCGTCAGTTACTACGAGTGGGTGCAGAACAAGCGCTCCGAGATGTGGTCGGAGGAAGAGGTCGACGAGCGTCTCGAAGTCGCGATGAAGAGGGCGTACCGCGAGGTCAGCGAGTTCGCGCGCCAGAAGAGGTGCGACGCGCGCATCGCGGCGTACGCAATCGCGCTCCAGAGGATCGACGCCGTCTATCGGGAGCGCGAGATCTTCCCCTAGAGGGGCTTGTCATCCACGGACAAGCGCGGTCCGCGCCCGGGCCCAACATCCATCAAAGCTTGCCGTACCAACCCACGCCGTAGATCGGCGTCGATCCGGCGGGGGTCGGGCTCGCGCCGATGATCCCGGCCGTGGGCGCTCCAGGAAGCCAAGCCGCCGGCCGACGATCGCCGTCCCTCGTGAGCCAGAACGCGCCAACGCCCCCGAGGACGCTCCCAGCCAGCGTGGCGGAGAGCCACCCTCGGGTGTGGGCCTCGGTCACGTTCTGGAAGATGAGCGGGCTCGCCGCAGCCGCGCCCAGGAGCGCGCCGCCACCGAGGCCGAGGTCGATCAGCAGGACCCGCGACGGCGACGTCGATACGCGCGTGGCGAGCGCGCCCGCTGCCAGTACCCCGAGGGCCGTCCCGTACCCCATGCCTGCGTAGGGCGTGACGTCCGCTGTGGTCTTCCCTTGGAAGAGGAGGTCGGTGGCGCCGCCGAGCAGCAGCCCGAGGGCCCCGCCCGAGTGCGTGAGCATCGCGTCGCCGTCGTCCATCTGCCCTCGCGTGAGGGCGAACGTCGCGAGGCTCACGCCGACCAGTCCGCCGCCCACGCCAATCGCGTAGCGATCCTCGAAGGGCTGCACCTGCGCCCCCGCCGCCAGGAGGAAGGCCGACGCCGCTCCCCACCACCCGCCGGCCGCCAAGTACCACGCATCCCCCGTGGTGACGTCCCACTCGTCCGCGACGAGGAGCGCGCCCCCGACGCCCATCCCCGTGCCGAGCGCGAGCAGCGGGTAGAGGACGCGCGGATCGTCGGCGTTGGAGCCGGCGGAGCTCGAACGCTGGAGGCTGAAGGCGGCGAACGCGCCGAACAAGCCGGAGTTCACCGCGAGCACGGCGCGGCCTTGGGACCGGAGGGGGCTCATGATCCCCTCGGAGGTTCCCTTGGCCGCCTGCTCGCGATCGCGCTCGACGGTGGCGCGGGTCGCGGCGTTCGAGGAGAGGAGGTCGCGCAGCATCACGAGGCCACGCACGTTCACAGAGTCGGCCGGGACCGTCTCGACGCGCACGCGCAGCTCGTGGCCCCGCGGGGCGACGGCCACGAGCCGCAACACGTAGCGCCCACCGCCGGCCGCCTCGATGCGCGGGCTCACCACCCAGGTCCCGGCGTCGTCCGGAGCGCCCGCCCCCGAGTGCGCGGCGCGGGCGATGAGGTCCTCGTCCCGCATGCCGCCGGGAGGCGGGGCCGAATCGGCGATCGAGAGCGTGAACCCGAGGTCCTGGACCGCGTCTCGGAGCGTTGCGTCGAGCTCGAGGGCGCGCTCGGCGACGTTCCTCTCGGAGCCCGGACCGCCGGCCAGAGGTCGGTGCAAGGGAGTGGGGCTCGGCACGTCTCCGGCGGGCGTCATCGTGCCCAGCATGACGACGGGCATGCGCGCATCCGCGGCACTGGGCACGACCGGGGGCCCGTCCGCCCACCCAGGGCGGCCGTACGCCACCGTCGCGAAAAGGGCGATGAGGAACGGCGCCGACCGCATCGCGACGCGAAACTCTACACCCCTAAAACATGACCATGCCCATCACCCAGAGGTCGATGATGGTGGTGTCGTCGACCGAGAAGCGATGCCCGGGCAGGTCGATGATGTCCCGGTGGTCGGGGTTCGGAACGCCCAGGACCGCGCCCGACAGCGGATCGTGGCAGGGCCCGGCGGCGTCGGGCGACGACGTGAAGCTCGGGTTGCAGTTGTCGGCGGCCGTGACCAGGTGCGGTTGCGCGTACGAGACGGCGCTCCCCACGGTGAACTTGACGTACTCACCGGCCTGCCACGTCCCCGAGGCGGAAAGCGTGAAGCTCCCATAGGCCTGAGCCTCCGTGATCCCGGCGAAGTAAACGTTCTCGAGGTGGGGGTCGGCCACGCTGCTCGACCCGGAGCCCGCGAACCCGGACGGGTTGGGGTTGCGCAAGGCCGCCGCCTGCGACGAGCCGAGCGCGTCGAAGAGCTCGGAATAGTCGCGGCCGGGGGAGTGGTACGTCCCCTTGAGGCGAAAGTCCGCGCTGAGGCGCTGGAACTGCTCGCGATGCTCGTAGGGGACCACCTCGAGCCCGAGGGCGAACGACCCGAGGAACGGCGGCGTCCGCTCGATGTTTTGCTGCGGGTTCCAGCGGCCGAAGTCGCTGCGATCCTGTGGAAACTCCGCCTGCACCCAGAATCCGGCGTACGGCTCGACGTACCCAAAGCGCCGCGACCAGATGCTCTTGCCAATGATCGTGTCCATGCCCCGGCTGATCCCGGGATCCCGATTCACGGTGGGGTTGGACGGGTCTGGGCACTCGGCCACGTCCGCAGCATGGTTCACGTTGCACGCGTGGAGCGGCGTCCCGATGGCCAGCCGTCCCTCGATCCCGATGACCCAGGTCGGCTTCGTCTCGTCCCGCTGCTGGTTGTAGATAGCCCAGTCCAGCCCTGCGCCGATGTAGTCGATTCCGCTTCGCGTAGGACTCGTGAAGGGGACCGTGAAGAGAGCGCGGCCCTGGGGGTCCGAAGGGTCGGCCAGTCGCTGCGCGGCGACAGCGGCCGACCCGTTGAGATCTCCGAGCTGCTGCGAGTTGCTGAGGATAATCGGCAGGCGCAGAAGGAGAGCCAGGTCTTGATAGAGACCCACGTCGGCGCCCACGAGCAGGGTCGACGTCGACGACGAATACGCTGCGACGTTCTCGGTTGCTGGAATAAATCCACCCGAGGCGAGCCCAGGCTGGTTCAGCTGCGTTTCCCGGCGAATCTTGGCGTGCTCCCACGACTGCGTGAACCCGACGATGAGGTTCAGATCGAACGGGTCGTCCTTGTCGAACGCGTCGGCGACGGTAGTGATTTCCGCCGTCTCGCTCATCAAGCGAGGCTCGTGTGCGCTGACCGGTTCGTCCGCCCATGCCGGACGCGCTACCCCGATGAGCGCGAGCCCTGCGACGACGCCCAGTCGACGAGTCATGCGCCTTCGAAAGCCCACGCTAACGGGGCCGCGACAAGTGTGTCAACCACCTAAAACCAGGGACACCACCCAGGTTTTTGAGGGGAGTTCGACCCGTCCCCAAGCCCCCCAACTCTCGCGCGAGGGTCGAGCACGGTGACGGGCCGTGGCACCGTCAGCGACGGAGGGGGACGATCGGCAGGGAACTCCATGTGGCGGCGGCGGCTTCCAGGCGCGAGCGGAGCGTCGGTTGGTCCGCCAGGGCCGCCGGCGGGAGCGAGTCGATGCGGAGCTCGGCGACCGCGCACGCCGCCCGCGCCAGGCGGCGCGTCTCGAACTGCTTCGCGGCCACCTCGCCCCCGGCGTCCCCCGCCCCCCCGAGGAGAATCGCGGCGAGGTCCCGCGAACGGCGCGCCAACGGCTCGCATTGGTCGAGGGCGGCTCGGGCCCCGTCGACCGAGTGGGCCGCGGGGCGGACCGAGCCCGGACCGATCGTCGCTTGGGTCGTGGAGGCCACTCTCTTCCACTCCCCGTCGTCCCCCGCGCCCCCGACCGACGCGTCCGAGGCCGCCGCGACGACGACCCGCGACCCGCCTGCGGGCCAGACGAAGGCGGCGCCCGCCGCGACCACGACGGACGTGTCCTTCGGACGCACCTCGACCCTCAGCTTGGCCGCCGCGTAGCGCACGACCGACTCGGGCGTGACGACCCACTCCTCGGCGCCGGGTGACTCGCCGGCCCCGACTTCGCTTTCGAGCGCCCCCGACGTCAGCCACGCTTCTTCGCGCCGCTCGACGCACGCGCGCGCCTGCCCCGGTCCGAGCAGCGTCACTTCGCGCGTGGTGCGAGCGTCCTTGACGGCGAGCTTCGATGCGGGGCCAAGCGTCAGCCACGTGCTCTGAGGCTCTTCCGGGACCTCTCCCTCGACCGCGAGAGGGGTGCCGTCCGCGCGGACGTCGCCGCTGAGCGCCATGACGCGGCAGCCACCCTGGAGCGGGCGCAAGGGCTCCGGACCCGCCCGCGGCCCGGAGTCCGAGCTGGTGCTCGCGGCAGCGTCGACGAGCGCCTCGCTCGATACCGGCGGGGCCCTCTCGCGACGGCAGCCAGCGAGGGCACAAAATACGCCTGCGAGCAGGATGGGGTCGAGCGCGCGGCCCGCGCGCATCATGAGCCGGAGAGCGTCGGCGGCGCGGGTCCGGAGGCGTCGGCCTCGATCTCTGGGAAGATTTCCGCGGTCACGTCCTCGGCCGCAAGCTCGCGTTTGGCGTTGTGGAGTTCGCTCGACGTCTGGTCGAGGCGATCCGCCAGGACGCCGAGGAACTGCCAGAGCATCTTGACGGCGATCTCGTGCTCCTTCCGGAGGATCTCGAAGAAGTCGGCCCGCCGTATCGCGATGAGCTCGGCAGCCCCGATGGCGTGGACGGTCGCCGATCGCGGCACGCTTCGAATGAGGGCCATCTCGCCGACGTGCTCGCCCTGACCTAGGTCGATGAGCGTCTGCTCCCCGCGCGAGACGCGCACCTTGCCGTCGAGGACGATGAATAGCTCGTCCCCCTTGTCGCCCTCGCGGATGACGAGGTCGCCGTCGGTGTACTCGCGCACCTCCACCGCCTGCATGACCCGCAGGAGCTCGCGCTCGGTGAGCCGCGAGAAGAGCGGCATGTTGGCGAGGACGTCGCGCTTGAGGGCCAAGCGCTTTGCGCGCGCGGCGTCGACCGCCCCCTCTTCGCCCATCTTGACGACGACGGTGGTGATGTTGTCCTTGCCGCCGCGCCCGTTGGCGAGATCGATGAGCGCCTTGACGCTCGCGTCGCCCGCGAGCGCGAGGGGCGCCGCAAGCTCCTCCGGGGATTCGAGGTAGCCGTGCAGCCCGTCGCTCGCGAGGACCAGGACGTCGCCGGCGATGAGCTCGATGACGAGCGTGTCGACTTCGACCCGCTCGTACACACCGACCGCGCGGGTGATCGCGTTCTTCTGCTGGACCTTCTCGATCTGCTCGCGCGTCAGCTTCCCCCGTTTGATGAGCTCGTTGTAGACCGTGTGGTCCTCGGTGACCTGTTGGACGCGACCGTCGCGCGCCAGGTAGATGCGGCTGTCTCCGACGTGTGCGATGAAACCTTGGCTCCCGACCACGAGCAGGGCGCTCAGCGTCGTCCCCATCCCGCGCTTGTTGGCGTCGGCACGCGCTTCTTCGTGGATCTTCGAGCACGCTCGCTGCACGGCGTGCTCGACGAGCGCGACCACGTCCTTGGGGGTGACTTTGTTCGCGCCGGTGGCGCCGGACACATAGTCGTCGAGGAGCTCTTTCTCGCGGCGGATCTCCTCGTGAACCGTCCTCACGGCGATCGCGCTGGCGACCTCTCCCGCCGCGTGCCCTCCCATTCCGTCGGCCACGATGAAGAGGCCGAGCTTCTTGTCGACGAGGAAGTTGTCCTCGTTGTGGTCGCGGACTTTCCCGACGTCCGTGGCCGCGTAGAAGCGGATCGCGTCGCTCAGCGTCATGCGATGGTTCTCCCATGATGGCACGTGGCGCCGGTGGCCGAAAATGGCCTCAAGGCGGCTCGGGCCTCTTCGGCCTCGTTCGGCCACCCTTGCTGCGTCGCATGTGCGCGAAGGTCAGTCGTCGTCGTCCGTCTTGTCCCCCCGCAGGCCGAGCGCACGCGCCTTCTTGTAGAGATGGCTCCGCTCCAGATCGAGGGCGCGGGCGGTCGCCGCCATCTGCCCTGCGTGGTGGGCGAGCGCCTCCTGCAAGATGACCCGCTCGGCCTCCTCGACGAGCACGCGCATCGGCACGCCGGGCCGGTAGATTCCCGCAGCCTTCGCTGCGCTGCCGCCGGGTAGGCAGTTTCGCACGTCCTCGGCGCGGATGGCGTCGTCGGGGGTCAAGATCACCAGGCGTTCGATCACGTTCTTGAGCTCGCGCACGTTGCCGGGCCAGGCGTAGCCGGCGAGCGTAGTGATCGCGTCGTCCTCGAGTCGGACGTCGCGACGATCGTTCGTGTCGGCGGCCAGCCGCAGAAAGTGCCGGACGAGCAGCGGAACGTCGTCGCGGCGGGCCCGGAGCGGCGGGATCGTGAGCGGAAGGACGTTGACCCGATCGTACAGGTCGGGGCGGAACGACCCGCTCTCGCACGCGGCCGCGAGGTCCCGGTTGGTGGCCGCGACCACGCGGACGTCGACCGCGATCGTCTCGCTGCCGCCGACCCGCTCGATCTCGCGCTCTTGGAGCACGCGCAGGAGCTTGGCCTGCATGGGTAAGGGCATGTCCCCCACCTCGTCGAGAAACAAAGTCCCGCCGGCGGCTCGCTCGAACTTCCCGCGCCGCTGCTTGGTCGCGCCGGTGAAGGCGCCCGCCTCGTGACCGAAGAGCTCGGACTCGATGAGCTCACTCGGCAGGGCGGCGCAGTTGAGCTTTTCGAGCGGGCCCTTGGCGCGCGGGCTGAGCGCGTGGATCGCGCGCGCGACGAGCTCCTTGCCGGTACCCCGCTCCCCGGCGATGAGAACGCTCGCGGCGCTCTTGGCCGCCCGCCCGATCTGCTCGACCAGCCTCCGGATGGCGGCGCTCTCGCCGACGAGCTCGCCCGTCGCCCCCGTCGCACGACGCAGATCGCGCGCCTCGGCCTCCGCCCGGGTGAGGCGCAGGGCGGTCTCGATCGCGATCAGAAGCGAGTCCGTGTTGAGCGGCTTCTCCAGGAAATTGAGGGCCCCAAGGCGAACGGCGCGCACCGCGGTGTCGATGGTGGCGTGCCCGCTCATCATGATGACCGGCGTGTCGCTCAGCGCCGTGCGCTGCCCGGAGCCGGCAGAGCCCCCCTCCTTGGGCGAGCGCATTCGCTGCAAGAGGTCGACGCCATCGCCGTCCGGCAGGGTCACGTCGAAGAGGCAGATGTCGTACGAGCGCTTCCGAAGCTTTTCCTCGGCGACTTTGACTCCCCCCGCCACGTCGACGGAGTAGCCCTCGAGCGACAGGGCCTTCTGCAGGGTGGTGAGGATCGAGGGCTCGTCGTCGACGACGAGCACGTGCGCGCGGGCCATTGGGCAATTGTAGTCTGGTGGTAGACTCTGGTCGCAGATGCTTCGGCCGCTCGCGTGTACGCTGGCCCGGATCGCCGCCCCTGCGGCCGCCGCGCTCCTTTTCGGGACGCAGGGGTGTGCCCACGGTGGACAACGGCCCGTGGCGCTGGGCGCTGAGCGCGTCGCACCCGCCACGGCCGAGGTGAGCGACGACGCCTTCGGCGCCGCCGTGCACGACTTGCTCGCCAGCGAGCCGAGAAGCGCCGAGCGGGCACTGCGTCTGCGCGCGGTCGAGTCGCGCCAGATGGCTCGCGCGGCGTCCCGCTTTCATGCTCGATCGGCGGAGCGAGGCCTCGCGGCCGTAAGCGGGGGCTTGTACTTGGTGCGCTCGGGGGAGGCCGTGCCGGACCTCTTCGGGGCCCATGGCCCGGACGCCCTGCGCGCCGCGGTGCGCGAGCTCGCGACGCGCGGCGACGAGGGCCGCGCGCGGGCCATTTACGACATCCTCCAAGAGATGGTGCCGGACCCCGAGAAGGCCGACGTTCGAGGCCACCTCGAGGCCCTCGAAACGTGGACCCGAAGCGCCATCGCCACCGGCGGTCCGGTGGCCAGCGCCGGCGCCCTCGAGCGCGTCCTCGTCCACCGCCGTCTCCTCGAACCGAGCGGCGCGGCCCTCGCGGACGCGACGAAAGTGGTCTCGGAGTGGATCTCGCGCGCCGTAGTACTGCGCGACAAATTCCGCAAGACGAGGCTTCAGCCGCCGCGCGAGGAGGGCGCCGAGACATGGCGCGCGATCGAGACGGGACCGCTCGTCCTGGCCTCGCTCTACCTTCGGGACGCCGACCCTGCCGGGGCCGTCGGGGCGCTCGACGCCGCGCACGCCCGAGAGCTGCTCGAGTCCGAACGCCCCCAGTTCGCCTCGGCGCTCGAGGCGGCCGCGCAGCAGCCCACGGTCGATCGCCTCCTCGATCTTTTGACCCAGCTCAGGCCCCTCGCGGGTCGTGAGGCGGGGCACGAGCAAGAAGAGGAAGAGTTTCTCGACGATCGCGATCTCTTCGGCGCGGCTGCCTTCTCGATCGCGAGCGAGTGTTACCGGCTCGATCCGACGGTGCCGCCGGTCGCCCTTTCGTTGGGCGTCGCTCTCGAAGAGCTCGGCATGGCGGAGGCCACGCCGGCGGTGCTCACGGAAGCCCTGCGCGCCCACCCCGACGCGCGCGTGGCGAGCGAAGCCCTCGCGCTCTCGCTCGACGCGATGGCGAGCGAGGAGGACGCGGGCGACCCCGACGCGGCGCGGCGCGCCTTCAAGGCAGCGCAGCCGCTGCTCGCGCTCGGTCGCCAGCCTTCGCTGACCGGCAAGGTGCACCCGAGCCCCGCGCGCGTTCGAGCGGCGATGGGCGAAATCGAGCTGCGAGAGGGGAGTATCGACGCGGCCCGGGTGTTGCTCAGGCAATCGGCGGACGAAGAGCGCGCCGGCAGCGTACTGCTCTCGCTCGCAAGGATCGAGTGGCGCGACGGACAGACGGCCTCGGCCCTGAACCACCTGCGCGACGCCCTCTCCGCGCCGGACGTGGTGCGCGACCCCGCGTTGCGGGGCGAGGTCCTGCTCCTGATCAGCGACGTGACGCGCGACAGGGGGGACGCCGCGGCGGCGCGCACGCCGCTGACCGAAGCGCTCAAGGGGCTCGTTCAGTCGCGCAACGTCCAGGAGCCGGACGAGCGCGCGCGAGTCGAGAGGGTCCTCTCGCGCGTGCTCGACCGCTTTGGCGCGGCGCAGCCTGCGCAGCGCGCCCTCGAGCGGGCGTACGCCGCGGCCGCGGGCGACAAGCGGCAGCTCGCCCAGACGATCGAGCTGCTCATCGGCCGGGCGTTCGTTCGCGGTGATCTGACCGGCGCCCGCGAGGGCCTGCAGCGGGCCCGCGCCGCCGACCTCGACGCGGACGACCTCGTGTACTTCGCTCTCTGGACGCGGCTGCTCGAGCGACAGCTGCGCGCGCCCACCGAGGGGGCGCCCGACGCCGTGTTCGCCTCGATTTCGGACGACGGCCGCTGGATCGCGACCCTCGCCCGCTTCGGAGAGGGACGCCTCAAGGGGAGCGAGCTTGCGGCCCGCGCCGTGACCCCCATTCAGCGCTACGAGGCGCTCTTTTACAACGCGATGGACCACCGCGCTTCGGGCGACACCAAGGGAGGCGACGACCTTCTGCGTCAGGTCGTGATGGGAACGGGACTCGAGCTCAGCGAGGTCACCCTCGCGCGCGATATCCTCGACCCGTCGCGCGTGCAGCTCGGCGGGCCGCTCCCGCCGGACGTCCTCATCCCGTGATTCGCCGCGGCATCGACTGGGGCGAGATCGCGCCTCTGCGCCTGCGCGCGCGCGAGGTCGCCGACGGGGTCTACGCGGGCGCCCACCGCAGCGCACGGCGCGGGGCCGGGGTGGAGTTCGGCGGGTACCGCGAGTACGTCGCCGGCGACGACCTGCGCTGGCTCGACCGGCGATCCCTCTTGCGCCACGATCGCCTCGTCGTCCGCCAGTTCGAGACCGAAACGGACCGCACCCTTAACCTCGTCCTAGACGCGTCGGCGTCGATGGGCTTTCGGGGCTCCGACGCGCCCGGCGCCAAGTTCGCCTTCGCGTCGCTCGTCGGCGCAGCGCTCGCGCGCATCGCCGTGGCGGGCGGCGACCCGGTCGGGCTGGCCTATCTGGCAGGCGAGGCGCTGGCCGAGCCCGTCGGCTGTCGGGGCGGGGTCGAACAGTTCGAACGGATCGTGGCCTCGCTCGAGGGCGTGCTCCCCGGCGGCGACGCGCGCACCGATCCCACGTTGCTCGATCGCGCCTTCCAATTCACCGTGCGCTCGGCGAAACGCGGCTCGATCGTGGTGGTGCTGAGCGACCTGCTCGATTTGCCGGAGGGGGCGGCACACCGGATCGCCAGCCTGGCCCAGCCGGGGCGCGTCCTGGTCGTGATCCAGACGCTCGACCCGTCCGAGGCCGAATTCCCGTTCACCGGCACCGTGCGTTTGCGCGCGCTCGAAGGCGGGGGCGTCGTCGAGACGAACGCCGAGGTCGCGCGCGACCGTTACCTCGACGCGCTGGACCGACTCACCGAGTCGTTCCGTCGGGCGATCACGACCCGGCGCGGCCGCTTCATCAAGGCGCGTACGGACGAGCCGGCGGTCCGGGTCGTCCGAGAGGTCGTCAAAGCCATCAGGTAGTGCTAGGCGCTGCGCCGTGAGCTTCCTCACCACGCTCGCGCTCGCGGTCGCGCTGTTCGTGGTGGCCCCGTACTTCGCGCACCGCCTGCGGAGACGGCGCGCGGAAGAGCAGCCCTTCGCTCCGGCTCGTCTCGTCGATCCTGCCCCGCCAGAGGTGCGCCGCCGGGCCAAGCTCGAGGACCGCGCCCTCTTCGCCGTTCGGGTCGTCGCGATCGTGCTGTTGGCCGTGCTCGGCGCTACCCCCCTCGTCCGGTGCTCGCGGCTCTCGCTGCAACGTCAGGGCGGCGCTTCCTTCGCGATGGCCCTCGTCGTCGACGACTCGATGAGCATGTCCGCCGACGCCCAGGGCGCTCCCCGGTTCGAGCGCGCGAGGCAGGCGGCGCGCGAGCTTCTGGCCTCGTCGCGCGAGGGAGACGCAGTGGCGGTCGTCCTCGCCGGATCGCCCGCTCGCGTCGCCCTCGCGGCCACCACGGACCTCTCCGCCGTGCGCGCAGCGATCGACTCGATGTCCCCCTCGCACCGCGCGACGGACCTCGACGGGGCGCTCGTGCTGGCGACTTCGCTGGTGTCGTCGCTCCCCCAGGTCGACAGACGCGTCGTCGTGCTCAGCGATCTCGCCGACGGGCACCCCGACGGGCCGCCGCTCGGCGAAGGCGGCGCGGTGCCCGTGTGGGTCGCCTTGCCGGAGCTTCGCGCGGAGCGCGTCGACTGCGCCGTCGTCCAGGCCGACCGAAGGGGACTCCGCGTCCGCGTCTCGGTCTCATGCGGCCCCGGCCAGAGCGCGCTCGGGCGAGACGTGGTCGTCGAGGACGCCAAGCGCAAAGTCCTCGGCCGCGCGGCCGTCGGGCCCGGGCGCGCCGTCGAGGTCACCGTCCTCCTGCCGTCCGCGGACGCCGCTCCGGTCGACGCGCGTCTGTCGGGGGCGGACGCGATCGCGGCCGACGACGAGGCCCCCGTGGTCACGGAGGCGGGGCGAGGGACGATCGCCGTCGTCGTCGACTCGGCCGACGAGGCGGTGGCGACCGGCGGCGCACCGGTGGTCGAACAAGCGCTCGCTTCGTTGAAGCTCGACCTCGACGTTCGCCCCATTCCGGCCTTCCCTGACCGCGTCGACGATCTCGCCGGCGACCTCGGGATCCTTTTGGACGATCCGTCCGGGCTGACCCCGGAACAAAGACACGCGATGTCGTCCTTCTTCGACGGCCGCGGCGTCGTCATGCTCGCGCTGGGCCCCCGCGCGGCGCACGCCCCGCTCGGCGCGACGCTCGAGCCGGTCCTCACCCACGCGGTGGCGTGGCGTGAGACCACAGTGTCGGGCGCCGATCCGCAGAGCGCGTCGGGGCTCCTGGCGGAGTCGGCCGCGAGCGTCGGTGACTTGGGCGCGTCTCATCGGGCCGGACTCGCGCCCGAGGACGCCGCCGCGTTCGAGCCGCTCCTTCGCTGGGCCGACGGCGCCACCCTGGTCGGTCGGCGGGCGGTGGGGCGCGGGGAGGCGTGGGTCGTCGGCCTGCCATTTTCAGTCGAGGCGAGCGACCTAGCGTTGCGGCCCGGCTTCCTCGCCCTGCTCGAAGCGTGGACGCGGACAGTGCGCGACCGCGCGGTGTCGAAGCGAAGCGTGGTCGGGGTCGCCTGGACCTTCCCCGGCCCGCGAGACGTCTCTGCGACGGGCCCGACGGGCGCGGTGCCCGTGTCGCGCGACGGGGGCGTCCCCCGCGTCGTGCCGCCGGTCCTCGGCCTGTACCGCATCGTCGTCGACGGCAAGGTCGAGGAGCGCGTCGCCGCCCCCGACGTTCGGGAGCTCGACCTGCGGCCGCGCCCGATCGCGGGGCGGGCGGCCGGCCACGGGGTCGGCGAGCGTCGGGCGGCCGTCGACGTGAGCGGATACGTGTCCCTTCTTCTGCTCGCGGTCTTCGCGTTCGAGCTCATGCTCCGCGTCGCCGCCGGGCGCCGCGCCGCGCCGACAGGGTGGGGGGCCCTGTGAACCGCGGCGGGACGCACACCGAGGGGGATCACGCCGCGGCGGTCTTCCTGTAGAAAGCAAGGGCACGCGCCTGGGACCCCACCGCGTGAGGGATCGCACCATGAGGCCCGTCCGATACGCCTTCGTCATCGCCATCCTTGCCTGCGGCTGCCGCGGGGCGGGGCCGTACGGCCACGCGCCCCGCTACGTCGAGCTCGACGAGGAGACCGCGGCCGCGGCGGGCGCGCGTGACTACGACCCGGTCATGGTCGAGCGCGCGCCTAACGATTGGCGCAAGGGGACGGTCTCGCTCTTCGGCGTCGTGGAGGGGCGCACGCCGGGCCCCGGCGGGCAGGCCGTCCTCAAGCTCTCGGTCCGCCGACTGGACCCACGGAACCTGTGCGATTCGCAGAGCGACGACGACTCGTGCCGCGTCACCGTCAGCGACAAGGACTTCGGGGTGGTCACCGCCCTCGTCCCGCTGCACGGCGACGACGACGTGGGCCCGCGCTCGGTGGGGATGCGCTCGCTGCTCCGTGTAGTCGGAAAGATCGGCCAGGACGTGTCGCCTGCCGACGGCTCGCCGGTGGTGCACGCGACGTGGTACCGCCACTGGCCGGCGTTCTTCTACGTGACCCGCGCGAGCGCGCGCGACATGAGGCAATGATGCTGGCGCGGGGCCCCGGCGAGACTGTGCGGCTGCCCGCGCTCGCCACGGCCCACTCCCACGCCTTCCAGCGCGCGCTCCGGGGACAGGCGCAGCGACCCGCCGCCGGGGCGGCTGCGGGCGACGACTTCTGGACTTGGCGGGCGCACATGTACTCGCTCGCCGCGACGCTGACCCCCGAATCTCTCCACGCTGTGAGCATCGTCGCGTTTCGCGAGCTCGCGGCCGCCGGAATCCGCACGGTGGGCGAGTTTCACTATGTCCATCACCAGGCCGACGGGACCCCTTACGAGGACCGGACCGTGCTCGCCGACGCGGTCGTCACAGCCGCGCGCGAGGCAGGGCTGCGGATCGCTCTCCTGCGCGTCGCGTATCACCGCGCCGGCCCGGGTCGCGCCGCGGTGGGGGTGCAGCGACGTTTTTGCGACCCCAGCGTCGACGCCGTCCTGCGCGACACCGACGCGCTCCGCGCGAAGTGGGCGCACGACCCGGACGTCGTGGTCGGCCTGGCCCCTCACTCGGTGCGCGCAGTGCCCCCAGGGTGGCTGACGCCCCTTCGCGAGCACGCCGATCGCCACCGTCTCCCTCTGCATATGCACGTCGCGGAGCAGGCGAGGGAGGTCGCCGAGTGCCTCGCGGAGACGGGGCGGAGGCCGGTCGAGCTCCTCGCCGACTCGGGGGTGCTCGGAGAGCGCTTCGTGGCCGTTCACGCCATCCACCTCTCGGCGACCGAGGTGACGCTGCTGGGCACCTCCAAGTCGTTCGTGTGCGCGTGTCCGACGACCGAGCGTGATCTGGGCGACGGCCTGGCGGACCTTGGTGCTCTTCGCGGCGCGGGTGTGCGTCTCTGCACGGGCGTCGACAGCCACGTCCTGGTGGACCCGATCGAGGACCTGCGCGCGCTCGAGACGCACGAGCGCCTGCGAACCGGCTCCCGGGTCACCTTCCGCCCGGCCGAAGGCACCCCGGCGCAGGCCCTGTGGGAGGCCGGATCGGTGACCGGCGCATCGGCTTGCGGCTTCGACCGACCGGGCGGGACCGTCGTCATCCCCCGCGACCACCCCGCGCTTGCCCTCGTGGATGACGATCACCTCATCGACGCGATCGTCTTCGGTGGCGGCTCCGGCCTCATTGCGCGAGTCGACCCCGGCTAGAGTCTGCACCCCCGAGCGAAGCGAGGGACCGGACTAGGAGCACCCCTGAGGCCGATGCCCGAGCGCGCACGGAGACGCACGCTGCCGCGTACCTCGTAGCACGCCTCTTCGCGCGGTGCATGCGCTTGCGTGAGGCGTCCCTGGAAGCGATAGTTGTTCTTTCGCATGCCGTCCGACTTCCGGCTGACCACAAGCTTCGAGCCCAAGGGCGACCAGCCGCGCGCCATCGAGCAGCTCTTGGCGGGGTTGTCGCAGGGGGAAGCACACCAGGTGCTCCTCGGGATCACGGGGTCGGGCAAGACGTTCACGATCGCCAACGTCATCCAGCAATCCGCGCGGCCTACCCTCATCCTCGCCCCCAACAAGACGTTGGCAGCTCAACTCTACGGCGAGATGCGCGAGCTCTTCCCCGAAAACGCGGTCGAGTACTTCGTCAGCTACTACGACTACTATCAGCCGGAAGCCTACATTCCCGCGGGCGACGTCTACATCGAAAAGGAAGCGACGATCAACGACGAGCTGGATAAGCTGCGCCTTTCCGCGACCAAGTCCCT
>DATGJA010000599.1:0-14048 GCA_035295445.1 Polyangiaceae bacterium
CCGTCATCAACGGCGAGCAGGAGACGTACTCGCACTTCGAGTCCGTTATCGCGTGGGCGTCCGACCACCTGACGATCCAGGCCCGGGGACAGTCGGACGGATCGATCACGTCCGGCGAGATGGTGAGCAAGTACACGGCGCGAAGCTTCTGCACCGAGGCGAAGTACCGGATTCCAAGCACGAAGGGGTCGTGGCCGGCGTTCTGGTTCTACGGATCGGCGAGCGGGGATCAGTCGGAGTTCGACGTGGAGCAGCCCATCACGTCGAGCCAGGGCGTCTCTGACGTCAGCATGTACAACCACCCCAATCAGAGCAACGTCGTCATCGCCGACCCCGCGTTCACGACGCAGTACATGACGTGGTCGAAGTCGTCGTTCAACGGCAACACCGCGCCCCACGCGTACACCGTCTGCTACGACGACTCGAAGTCGAAGCTCACGCGCTATATCGACGGGGGTCTCGTCTACACGGCCACGTTCACGTGGAACCAGTCGCTCGGCGGGACCGGGAAGGGTCCGGATGCTGCGGCGATCGTGAACCTCGCGGTCGGCGGAAGCTGGCCGGGCAACGTGTCGAATCCGAGCGCGTTCAAGGACGACTTCGACGTCTACTGGATCCAGTACTTCGCCCCCTGAGGCGGTGGCGACGTTCGATGAGGTGCGCCTCAGCCCGTAACGAGCGCGTCTCGGGAGTCAAAGGGCCGCTGCAGCGACGCTTCATAGCCGTTCATTCGATGCCGCCTTTTCTGAGTAGCGAATTCTACCTCTTTCACAAGCCACGCCCGAGCACAAGCAGTTCGCCAACGGTTTCGATTGCGAAGGAGAGCTGAACGGCGCCGTGCGGAGGAGCAACCAAACTGCATTCGGGATGGATCGCTCGTCGTGGCTCGGCCTTCTCGTCGTGGCGGCATGCACCTCGACGCCGTCGCAGGGCGGGCCCGGAGACGCCTCCCCCTCGAACGACTCCCCTTTCGACGCGCCCGTCGACGTGTCGGACGGCGGCGCCGATGGGCCTCCGGGGATGGTCGACTCGGGCATCGATGCGACGACGCCGGCCGATGCGACGGCGGGCTCGCCCGATTCGACCGACTCCGATGCGTCGATGCATCCGTTCTCCGCCGCCGGCAACGGCTGGTCGTGGTGCGTCCCCGTCCCGACGGCCGACACGCTCAACTCTGTCTGGAGCTCGTCGGCGACGGATGCCTGGGCCGCCGGCGACTTCGGTACCCTGCTGCACTTCGACGGGCGAGCCTGGACGGCGTGGCCCTCGGGCACGAAAGACTACTTATTCTCGCTCTCGGGCGTCGGCGCGAGCGACGTCTGGGCGGTGGGCGACAAGGGCACGACCCTGCACTGGAACGGCGCGACCTGGCTGCCGGTCCCGAGCGGGACGACGACGCCCCTCTACGGCGTGTGGGGACTCGCAGCGAACGACGTCTGGGCAGTCGGCTGGGCGACCGCGGCTTCCGGGCTGCCGAGCAGCGCGGTCCTGCACTGGAACGGCGGCGCATGGACGTCGACGGCGCTCCCCGAGGGCCCCGACGGCGCGTCCATGACGGCCATCTGGGCCTCGAGTGACACGGACGTCTACGTGGCGGGCGGCGACAGCATCCGGGGCATAGGCGTCATGGATCACTGGGATGGATCGACCTGGTCCCCCGTGACTCTTCCGACGTCCCAGGTGATGGCGGTCGTGGGCGTCGTCCCCGCGTGGAGCTTCGCCAGCATCTGGGGTGCCGACGCCACGGACATCTGGGCGACGGGAACCAACGCCTATGCGTTTCATTTCAAGGGCGGCGCTTGGACCTACACTCAAGGGAACCCGGACGCGCTCCAAGGCGACCTGAACGCCATCGTGAAAATCTCGGGCACGAGCGCGTCGGACGTCTTTTCATCCAACGGGTATCACTGGGACGGAACCACTTGGTCGGGGGTGGCCCCGGCGGCGGGAGCCTCGGTTTTCGCGCGCACGCCGAGCGACGCCTGGATCGTGGGCACGAACGGCTCGAGCTCCCACTACGACGGCACGACGTGGACGAATACGTCACCGACGGTGCCAGACAGCGGGGCGTTCAATGGGCTCTCCGCCACCACGCCATTCAGCGGCGTCTGGGCGAGCGGCCCCGACGACGTCTATCTCATCGGCGCCCCGTTCGGCGGCACGGACCAGCACTGGGACGGACACGTCTGGACGTCGTTCCCGGACCCTCTCCTTCCCGACGTGGATAGCGGCTCGCCCTTGACCCGCCCGACCCTCGACGGCGACGAGCTCATCGCCGGAAGCAGCGCGAGCGACATCTGGATCGTCGCCCTCATGCTCACCCCGCCGTCGGCGACGAGCGTCGTGGGCACCCACTGGGACGGGAGGTCCTGGTCGCCCCCTGGGCGCGTCGTCGCGGCAGCGAGCGGCGTCGGGTCGCTCTGGGTGACGAGTCCCACCGATGCGTGGGTCACGACGCCTGGCTTCGCCGGCTACACGGGGACGACCACCCACTGGGACGGAACCTCATGGAGCGCGGTGGCGACCGGGGTCGCCAACACGGGAGGCCAGGTCTGGGCGAGCGCGCCCGATGACGTCTGGGTGTTCGACGCCCTCCGGGGCGGCGCGCACTGGAACGGTACCGCGTGGTCCGTCCTGCCGGAGGGGGGACCCTTCGTGGAAAGCGCCTGGGGTTCCGGCCGCGACGACCTTTGGGCCGTCAGCGGCGCAAGCACCGGCCATGCGCTGGCGCTGCTTCACTGGGACGGGGTCTCGTGGGCCGCGCCGACCACCGTCGATCTGACGGCCGTGCTCCCGCTCGTCGACGCGGGCGTCTACGGCGGCGGGGGTGTCATCAAGGGGTCGGCGCCGAACAACGTCTGGGTCATGGGCGGGGGCTACGTCGCCCGCTGGGATGGCACGAGCTGGACCCCGAGCGGCGTGTCCGATCTCGGCTTGCGCTACCTCAGCGTGGTCGACGGAGGAGCGGGGTGGGCCGCATGGAATTCCAGGCTGCTGTGCCATCCGCCCGACGCGGCGTCGAGCGACGGGGGCGGGGACGAGAGAGTGTCGTCGGACTGAGGCCCGCGCCCGCGCCCGCACTCCTCGTACTCTCAGTGCGAAACCGGCGGCGACGCAGAAGCCCCGATCGACACGAGGTGCTTGCCCTTCTGCGCGTACATGAGCGCGTCGGCGCTCGCGATGAGGTCCTCGAACGTCTTGTGCAGCTTCGGGTCGTACGTGGCGACGCCCACGCTCACCGAGAGCTTGTACGGGCGACGCCTCGACGAGTTCAGCGCGTCGATCTCGGCCTTGAACCGGGCCTTGACCGCCTCGAGCTGCGCCGCGCTCAGGCCGTCGGCGACGACCGCGAACTCGTCCCCGCCGAGCCGCGCGACCACGTCCGCCTCCCGGAAGCAGACGCGGAGCAGATCTGCCGTATCGACGAGGGCCCGGTCGCCGTTCTCGTGACCGAGGTGGTCGTTGATGAGCTTCATCCCGTTCAGATCGGCGAAGAAGACGGCGAGGCTCCGCCCGTCGCGCGACGCGAGGCGCAGCCGCTGCCGGCCGGTCTCGAAGAAGCCGCGGCGGTTGTAGAGGCCGGTGAGGTCGTCGACGAGCGACCGCGCGCGGATCTGCTCGGCGCGCTCCTCGAGCTGCGCTCGCTCTCTTTCGCGCTCGAATACGAGGCCGAGCTGCGCGCCGATGCTGGCCATCAGCTCGGCGACGCGAGGGTCCGGGCTCTGGGCCTGGTCGGTGTAGAACTCGAGCACCGCGGCGACCTTGCCACCCGCGAGGACCGGAAACGCGAACCCCCCGCGGAGCCCCGCGCGCCTGGCCGCGCCGGCGCGCAGGTACTCGAGGTCGGTCGACACGTCGACCGCCCACGCGGCCTTTCCAGTCCTGAGGACGTTGCCCAGCAGGCCCCGCTCGGGCGCCAGGGCGGCCACCTCCGACGCCTCGCGGAAGACGCGGAAGCGATCATGCGACGCGAGGAACCAGAGGGAGGTCGGCACGAGGCGGTCGTACGAGACGAGGAACGCATGGCCGACGTGCCAGCCCATGTGCGTGCACACGCGCTCGAGGCAGAACTCGAGGGCCTCGGTGCGCGTCGACGCCTTGTTGGCGGCCGACGCGACTGCCTTGAGGAGGCTGGCCGTCGCCGTCTGCTCCTCGAGGAACTCCGCCTTGCGGCGAAGGGCCTCCTCGGTCTGACCGACCACGGCGACGTCGTAGGGCGCGACCTCGAGCTCCGCCACCCTGTACCGGAGGCCGTCGAGCTCGATCTGCGCCGCGATCGATCCCGCGAGGTAGTCGACGCCTTCGTGGTCCTCTTCGGTGAACTCGCGGGAGCCGTCGTCGACCACCGACAGCGCCCCGAAGACGTTCCCGTCGGTGGCGACGATCGGCATCGAGAGGACGGCGCCGCCGCCGAGGTCAGCGAGCGACGGCGTAGGCTGGTCGACGAAACGGGCGGCCGTCCCGACCGCGCCCCGAACGCACAGGCCGGACCCTTCGACCACGGCGACGAACGCACCCTGAGCGCGCGCCAGCTGAACGGCGAGTCGAGCGGGACGCTCGAACACTTCGCGAGGGAGGTGGGTCAGGGGCGGGCTCTGCGCGGTGCTCACGGTTCGGCACGCTGGAGAACGGCCCGGACGCGGAAATTCGTTAGAGGGCCGCCGGGCGCCTGGCCTCAGAACGCGTGGGGGCTCGCGGAGGCGGCGGTGGAGGCCTCCCGCGCAGGTTCGGCGACGGGGCCGACGGGCTCCCTCAGGACGAACGGCTCGCGGGTGGTGTACTCGGAGCCCTCGATGAGCACTTGGGCTCCGGCGCGCCTCTCCGAACAAATGACGATCGGCGCCAGAAGGTTGACGGTGGGCCGGACCGCGGGCGCCGCCGTCAGCACGACGAGCACCGCGCACGTCTCGCGTCGGAACTCGAGGCCGACGCTCTCGATCGACCCTTCGACGCTCGCGCCCGAATACGCGCCCTGGAGCGCGTCCACGGAGACGACCGGGAGGGCGAGCCACGGTGTGGTCGTCGACTGCAGCCAGCCGACCGGCGAGCCCTCGCGGCGCCGCAGGAGCACGAACGAGTGCTCGTTCGGGAAGCCGATCACCCCGACGGGGAATCGAATGACGTCGTCATCCCGCAGGTCCAGCATTCCGAATCGACTCGTATTGACCTTCATCGGCCTCTCCTGGCGCGCGGGGCGCTGCCCCGACGATCTCGATTGGAAGCAGCGAGCGTGCCACCGGTCGTCCGCACGCTCGAGCGAGGCGAGAGTTCGGACGACACACCATACGAGGGGCGCCCTCTTGTCAGGCGCCCTGCCGGGGAAGCGTCACCTGGAACAGCGCGCCGCCGCCCGGACGGTTGCTCACACTGACGTCCCCGCCGTGCTCCCGAGCCACCTTTCGGCAGAACGCGAGCCCTAGTCCGGCGTTGTCGCTGGGGCCCGCGCCCGTCGTGTGGAACGCACGGAACACCTGCTCTTGTTGCTCGAAGGGGATGCCCGGCCCGTCGTCGGCCACGCTGAAGAAGACCTTGTCCGCCCGGGATCCGTAGGCGAGCGTGATTCGCCCGCCCGGGGGACAGAACCGGAGCGCGTTGTCGAGCAGGTTGCCGAGGAGGCGGAGCAAGGTCGACTCGTCGGCGAGCATCACGTCGTCTTCGCGCCCCGCCAGGTCCACGGCGACGCCGAGCGACTCGCCCTTTCGGCGGACCGTCTCGGCCGCGGTGGCGGCGAGGACGCTCAGCCGGACGGGCGAAAGGCCGTCGGGCGCGCGCGCACGGCCCCGCGCCGAGTGAAGGGCCTCCCTCAGGAGCCCGTTGAGGCGATTGCAACAGAGGAGGACGTCCTTGAGGGCCTCATGGACCTCGACGACGGGGTGATTCGCGAGGACGCCCTGGAGCCAGTCGACGTTCGCGACCATGGCGCCGAGGACGTTCTTCGCATCGTGAACGGCGTACGCGGTGACCTCGCGCTCGGCCGGCCCCACCTCGAAGACACCGCTCCCCTCGCTCTCGCTCGGAAACCCCAGCGTGTCCGGCTCTCTCAGCACCGACGACATGAGCGTCCTTCCTGCCAACGACATCGCGCGCAGCGCGCCTGTCCAGCACGATGGAACGGCGGCGCCTGCGGGGACTTGAGCTCCCTTCGCAATTTCCCCTCCCACACGCGCCCCAAAACTACCCTCACGCCGGTTTCATGAGATCCATCGACGCGCGCGAGTCGGCGTCCTTGAAGGCGTCGATCACGCGCTCGCAAGCCTCGAAGTTGCGGACGGCGGTGACGATGTCGACCATGCTCTTCACCGGCGAAACGTTGGAGCCCTCGAGCGCGCCGGTCTCGAGGGTGGGCGTCGTCTGCTGCGGGGGATCCGTGGGAGCCGCCTTGTAGAGGAGCGCCCCCACGCGCTCGAGGGTCTCGGGGTGCTTGAAGCTCACGACCGTGAGCTGCCCCACGACCGCGCCGCCTTCGACGATCGACCCGTCGGAGCCGACCGCGACGTCCGTAGACTCCGGCGAGACCTTGATCGGACGGCGCATCCGATCGACGAGGGTGTCGCCGTCGCGCGTCACGATGCTTCCGTCCTTCGCGACGTGGAGGTTGCCGAGGCGAGTGTACCGCTCGCCGGCGCCGGTGCGGACCACGAGAAACCCGTCCCCTTTGATCGCGCAGTCGAGCGGGCGACCGGTCGAGACGACCTGGCCGGCGGACGTGTCGTTGGCAACGCCGTCGATCCCCGAGTGGCTCATCGCCTGCTGCGCGGGGCGGGGCTGGCGATCGCCTCGCCGGCCGGCGCGCACGAGGTGTTCGCGGAAGACGGCGCGTTCGGCCCGATAGCCGGGCGTCGACGCGTTCGACACGTTGTTGGCGGCGGAGTCGAGCAGCTGGAGCTGCCCGACGGCGCCGGAGAGAGCGGACCAGACGCCGTCGCTCACGGCTTGTCCTTGCGCCCGTCGGCGAGCATCGCGCGCACGCGGTGGATCGCCTCGGAGTGGATCTGGCACACGCGCGACTCGCTGACGCCGAGGATCTCGCCGATCTCCCGGAACGTGCACTCCTCCTGGTAATAGAGGCCGAGGACGACGCGCTGCTTCTCGGGGAGGCGATCGACATTCTCGGCGATCCGATCGACGAGCTCTCGCTGCGAAGCCAGCATGTCCGGGGCGGCGTCCTGCGAACGCGAGGACGTGAGCTCGGACATCTCGAGGTGCACGACGTCGGACTCGGCGATCTGGCCGAGCAGCGCGCGGTACGGCTCCACCTCGAGCCCCAACCCGGCGGCGACCTCCGCCTCTTCCGGGGTGCGGCCGAGGCGCGCCGTCAGCGTGCGAATGGTCTCCTCGATGTGGCGGGAGGCGCCGCGAAGCTTGCGTGTCAGCGGGTCGAGGCTGCGCAGGTAGTCGAGCACGGCCCCGCGCACGCGATACGACGCGTAAGCCTCGAACTCCTCCGGGGGCATCCCCGCCGCCTTCGGCAGCGCCTCGACGAGGCCGATCCACCCGGCGCCGAGGATGTCGTCGAGCGAGATCTCCCGGGGGAGGCGCCGGACCGTGCGCATCGCGATGCGACGGACGAGCGGCAGGTAGCGCTCGTAGACGGCGCGATCGGCCACCGGGTCGGTGGCCCGATTGACGGGGGGGCTGGAGACCATCATTCGCCGGCCGGGAAGGCTCGATCCACGACGGCGTCGACCGAGGCGTCCTGAATGTCCTCGGGGACCCGCGGGCCCTCGCAGAGGTAGGCGAGCGGCGAGCCGTCGCGCAGGGCGGAGGTCAGGGCGCCGCCGACCTGGTCGGTCTCGTCGAGCTTCGTGACGACGACGCCCGAGAGGCCGCACGCGCTGTAGTCCGCGGCGATGCGGTCGACGTCGCGGGCGCGGGACGACGCTGCGACCGTCAGGAGGACGCACACCTCGCGGTTGTTGGCGGAGCGAAGGCACTCGACGAGGCGCCCGAGCGCGGTCGCCTCGTTCGACGCGCGGCTCGGCGTATCGACGAGGATCAGATCGTCGCGGGTCGAGGTGAGCGCCTGGTTGAAACTCTTGACGTCGTGCGCAACCTCGAAGTTTAGGCCGATGAGCTGCGCGTAGCGGCGGCTGTGCTCGACGGCGCCGACCCGGAACGTGTCCAGAGTGACGAGCGTGACCGACCGTCCGAGGTCGAGGCGCGCGCGCGCCGCGAGCTTCGCGAGGGTGGTCGTCTTGCCGACGCCGGCGGCGCCGACGCACGCGACCACGCGGGAACCGGGTTGGGCGATGGGGCTCGGGAGGATCTTGACGCGCGCGGCGATGCGGTCGCGAAGCGCGCGGCGCAGCGCGTTCGTGCCCTCGCGGGCCGCCCGGGCACACTGGGCCGCGAGCTCGGCGGCCAGCGAGCCGTCGAAGCCCTGGGCGGCGAGCAGCGTCATCGCCCGGTCCTTCGGCCGCCGCGCTTGCGCCATCTCTTCGACGAGCGCGCGCAGCGCCCTGAGCTCTTCGCCGAGCGCGCGCTCGACCGCGGAGGTGTCGGCCGCGGGGACCGGGGCCGGGGCCGCGGCCTTCGGCGCCTCCGACATGCGGCGGCCGTGGCGCGCGACGGGCGCGCGGGGCCGCACCGACGGCTTGCGGGGCGCCTCGGCGCCCGGCGCCGCGGTCACCTCGACGAACGAGTGGCCGAGGGCGCCGCCGCGGCCGTTGGTGACGACGCGCGTCGAGCCGATGAGCGCGTTGGCGCCGAACGCCGCCTTGACTTGGGCCAGGGCCTCGGCCACGTCACGTCCTCGAAACTGGTCAAACTGCATGGGAGAGCCTCGCGGGTCTACGGAGCGGGTGAGAGGGACGCGGCATCAAGCCGCCTGCCGACCGGAAATCGTCTCGACCGGACGGATCGTGGTCGATTGCTCGATTTCCCGAAGGGAGAGAACGGAGACCTGGGGACAGCGGCGTTCGGCGAACGCGCGGACGTAGCGCCGCAGATCGGGCCCGGTGAGCAGCACCGGCGAGCGGCCGAGCGCGCGTTGTCGCTGGGACGCAGCCTCGAGCGCGAGGCCGAGGCGTCGCATCTCGTCGGGGTCGAGCGCGCCGCCGTGCCCGCTCGCCAGATCGCGCAGCGAGCGCCGAAACATCTCCTCGACCTGGGGGTCGAGGACGATGGCGTGGAGGACCCCCTGCGCATCCCGGTGCGACGCCGAGAGCTGTCGGAACAGCCGCTGCCGGGTCATCTCGGTGAGCTGCTCGGTGTCCTTGGTCTGCTGCGCGCCGTCGGCGAGACCCTCGAGGATGGTCCGCAGGTCGCGGACGCTCACCGCCTCGCGGAGCAGGTTGCGCAAGACCTTCAGCACGTCGCCCAGTGAGAGCAAGCCTGGGACCAAGTCTTCGACGAGCTTCGGGTTCGACTTCGAGAAGACGTCGAGCAGGTGCTGCAGCTCCGCCCGACCGAGCATCTGGTCGGCGTGGGTGCGCACGACCTCGCCGAGGTGGGTGGCGATGATCGTCGCGTGGTCGACGACGGTGCAGCCGAGCGCCTCGGCGAGCTCGCGGTCGCGCGGGAGGACCCAGCGCGCGGGCGTCCCGAACACGGGGTCCTTCGCGGGCTCGCCGTCGACCTCCGGGTCGGCGCCGGTGGTGCTCATCGCGAGCAGGCGGCCGGCGCGGAGCGTCCCCTTCGCGATGGGGGTGCCGAGGAGCAAGAAGCGGTAGTGGCAGGAGTCGAGCTGCAGGTTGTCGCGGATACGGACCGGCGGAATGATGACGCCCAGATCGGCCGCGAATTGACGCCGCGCGGCGCCGACGCGGTCGAGGAGCGTTCCGCCGAGGCTCGCGTCGACCGCGGGGATGAGCTCGTACCCCACTTCGAGCGTGAGCACGTCGAGCGGCAGCTGCTTCTCGATGTCGTCGCCTTCCTTGGGAGCGGCGCCCGGAGCGCCCGGCTTCCCCGGTGGGACCACCTCCGCCGTCGCTTTCTTTCGGAGGGCGGCCGCGGCGAGGAGGCCGGCCAGCGACATGAACGGCAGGGCCGGCATCCCCGGCAGCATGGCGAAGAGCGTCAACACCCCGGCGGTCAAGCCGACAGCGCGCCGACTCCCGAGGAGCTGGTCGGTCAGCGCCTTGCCGAGAGAATCCGACGTCGCCGACCGGGTGACGAAGATGCCGGAGGCGGTCGACACGAGCAGCGCAGGGATCTGGGCGACGAGCGCGTCGCCGATCGAGAGGATGGAGAACGTCTCGACCGCGCGGGAGAGGTCCATCCCCGACGAGACGCCCCGCAGGAGACCTCCCACCAGGTTGACGGCGGTGATGATGAGGCCCGCCACGGCGTCGCCGTGGACGAACTTGCTCGCGCCGTCCATCGCGCCGAAGAAGTCCGCCTCGCGACCGATGTCCGCGCGGCGCTGCTTGGCCGCGTCGGCGTTGATGATTCCGGCGTTGAGGTCCGCGTCGATCGCCATCTGCTTGCCGGGCATGGCGTCCAGGGTGAACCGGGCGGCCACCTCGGCGACGCGCCCTGCGCCCTTGGTGATGACGACGAAGTTGATGATCACGAGGATCAGGAACACGACGAGGCCGACGACCACATTTCCGCCGACCACGAACCGACCGAACGTCTCGATAACGCGACCCGCGCTCCCCTGCCCTTCCGCCCCATTCAGCAGAATGAGGCGTGTGCTCGCCACGTTGAGCGACAGGCGCAGGAGCGTCGCGACCAGAACGACCGTCGGGAAGACGCTGTAGTCGAGAGGCTTCTCGATGAAGAGTGCGATGAGGAACACGCCGACCGCGATGGCCAGGCTGATGGCGAGCAGGCCGTCCAGCAGGAAGGCCGGCACCGGCAGCACCATCATCAGGACGATCGAGATGATCCCGATCGGAAACGCGAGACCCGCGAAGTTGCCCGAGTCGTTCGGCTTGGAGGCGGTGGCGGTCGTCACCACCCGTCAGGCATTGCGATGCGTGTGCCAGCACGAGGAGGTGGATCGCCTAGACGCCAAAGAATTGACGCTCGGGCTCAGGACCAAGCGCGGCCGCGGAGCTTGTAGACGAAGGCCAGAACCTCGGCGACGGCGGCGTACAGGTCGACGGGGATGGTGCGTCCGACCCGCACGCGGGCGGCCAGGGAGCGGGCGAGCGGCGGGCTGCGGATGATGTGGATCTTGTGCTCTTTGGCGATCGTGCGGATGTGGAGCGCGATCTCGTCGTACCCCTTGGCGGTTACGATCGGCGCGCCCTCGGCCGGGCGGTATCGCAGGGCGACCGACACGTGCGTCGGGTTGGTGACGATGACGTCCGCCTTCTTCACCTGCTTGACGAGGGCCTTCTTGATTCGCTCGCGGGCGCGCGCGCGCAGGCGAGCCTTGACCCTGGGGTCGCCCTCCTGCTGCTTCATTTCCTCTTTGATTTCCTCGCGCGACATCATGAGCTGCTGCTCGACGCGGTGACGGTTCATGAGGTAGTCGACGGCCGCGAGGCCGCCGAGCGCCAGGCTGGCGCGGAGGGCGATCCGGGAGACGACTTCGAAAACCTCGGTCACCGCGGTCGAGAGGGCCGCGCCGGTGAGGCGGGTCAGGGTGGTGAACTCGGAGGAGACGGTCGCGTAGACGACGTACCCGACGACGGCGACCCGCGCGAGGGCGATGCTCGTCTCGAAGAGAAAATGCCCCGGCGAGAGCATCGTCTTCAGCTTCTGGACGACGCTCAGTCGCGAGAAGTTGGGCATCACGAGCTCGAGGCGGGGCTGGAAGCCCGCCTCGGTGAATCCGGTCGCGACGGCGGCGATCGCCGCGGCGAACGCCGGCGGGAGGACGGCGAGGGCGAGGACGCCGAGCATGTGCACGAGGAGCGCGCTGCCGCTGCCGTGGACCACGAGCATGGGCTCCCGGAAGCAGCGCCCCGCGAAGACCGAGACCTGGTCGGCGAGCGTTCCGCCGAGGGCGGCCAGCGTGGCGATGACGGCGATCCCCGCGGCGATGCCGCCGGCGTCCCGCGCGCGGGCGAAGGTGCCTTGTTCGCGGGCTTTTCGCCTTCGTTCCGGTGTCGGCTTCTCGGTCTTCTGCGTGTCGCCGGCCACGGACTACCCCTCCGTGAGCGACGCGACGACGTTCTCGATTCGGGGACCGACGTGGGAGAATTCGTCCACGATGGCGGCGGCCATGTCCGGAAGCGCGAGGGTGAGCGTGACGGACCCTCCGATGAGGGCGAAGGCGAAGCCGACCGAGAAGATCTGCATGGCCGGCGCCGCTCGCGAGATGAAGGCCAGCGCGACCTGGATGACGAGGAGCACGGCGATGAGCGGGATCGCCAGCCGCAGCCCGGACGACAGCGCCGCGTCGGACGCGGCGACCAACGCCTGCGTGACGGCGGACGGATGGGTCACGGAGCCCGCGGGCAAGAGGGTGAAGCTGGCGAGGACCGCGCCGATGGCGACGCGGTGCAGGCCGAGGGTCATCGCCATGAGCATCGCCATGTAGCGGAGGATCTGCGTGAGGGCGGTCTCGGTCGTCTGCGTGTGCGGGTCGAAGAGGCTCGCCACGCCGAGACCGAGCATCGGCGAGATCGCCTCGGCGGCGATCTGCACGGACGCGATCGCGAAGCGGACGACCATCCCCATCGCGAGCCCGACGAGGAGCTCCGCCGGCACGGCGCCGACCGTCGCGAAGACGTCGTCCGCGTGGACCGCGGCCGGCGCGACGCCGTGGACGGCGATGGCCAGGACAAGGACCAGGCCGATCTTGGCCTTGTCCGGCGCGACGCTCCAAGCGAGGGGCGTCGCGATCACTACCCCGGAAATGCGCGCGGCCTCGAGGCCGAACACGGCCCCTTCGGTCGCGAGCCACCCGAGGTTCATCGAACCATCTCGGCGAGCGACGCGATGTTCTCGCGCGTGTAGGCGACGACGGTGCGGGTCATGTAGGGCCCCGCGACCACGAGCGCCGCGATCACCGCGAGGAGCTTCGCCACGAAGCTGATGCTCGACTCGTTGACCTGCGTGGCCGTCTGCATGATGCCCACGGTGAGGCCCACGAGCAGCGCCGCGAGGAGCGGCGGTCCGGCCAGCTGCGCGACGATGACGAGCGCGTGGCCGATCAGGTTCTCGGGCGTCATTTGAAGCTCTCGAGGAGCGACCCGACGATGAGGTTCCACCCGTCGGCGAGCACGAAGAGCAGGAGCTTGAGCGGCAGCGCGATCGTCGTCGGCGAGACGAAGACCATGCCCATCGCCATGAGGATCGACGCGACCGCCAGGTCGATGACGAGGAAGGGCAGGAGGATGACGACGCCCATCTGGAAGGCCGTGGTCAGCTCGGACACGACGAACGCGGGGACCGCGATGCGCAGCGGGACATCGTCCGGGGTCTGCGGCGGCGGCGCGTGCGTCGCCGCGTAGAAGAGCTCCAGGTCCGCCGGACGGGTCTGGCGCAGCATGAACGTGCGCAGCGGGACCGACGCGGCGTCGAACGCCGCCATCTCGTCCAGGACCCCCTTCTGATAGGGCTCGATCGCGTCGGTCTGGATGCGCTGGGCGACCGGCGACATCGTGAAGACGGTCATGAAGAGGGCGAGGCCGACCAGCACCTGGGTGGGCGGCGTCTGCTGCGTGCCGATGCCCTGGCGGAGAAAGGACAGGACGACGACGGTGCGCACGAACGACGTCGTCGTGAGGACGATGGCCGGCAAGAGCGACAGGATCGTCAGGAGCGCGAGGATCTTCAGCGGGGGGGCCGACCCGCTGACGAGCTGGTTGAGGCTCGGGGTCGGGTTCATCGACGGCGCTTCTTCAGGCCCGAGACCTGGCCCTCGATCATCGAGACGACGGCGGGGTCGGGGGCGTCGGCGGGGGCCGTCTCGGAGCGCGCGGTCACGCGCGCGGCACGAGGCGTCACGTCGACGGTGTCGCGCGTTCGCGCGGCGATGAGGGAGGCCGCGTTCTGCGCGACGAGCGCGCGGTCGTCCGCCTTGGGTCGGTCCGACGACTCGGGCGCGGCCGTGACCGGCTCGTACCCGAAGCTCTGCCGGAGGACGCTCGCGAAGCCGGCCCGGATCGATGGGTCTTCGGCCGGGGGCGCCGCGGCGGCGGGCGATT
>DATGJA010000600.1:0-5985 GCA_035295445.1 Polyangiaceae bacterium
CGACGAGCCTCACGTCGGCGAGCATCGTGCGAGGCGCCGCCACGGCCCCGTAGGCGAGCAGCGAGGCGAGCGCGCGCCGGTCGACTCGACCAGGCACCCACCCGCTCGCGACGACGCCCCGCAGCTCGGACGCGAACACGAATCCATCGCGGGTCTTGGCGAAATAGAGGGGCTTGATGCCGAGCGGATCGCGCGCGACAAAGAGCTTCTGTGCCGACGGGCTGTAAAGGCCGAACGCGAACATTCCATAGAAGTGCTCGAGGCATTGCGTCCCCCAGCGCTCGAACGCGCGGAGGAGGACCTCGGTGTCGCTGTGGCTGTGAAAGGAGGCGCCGCCGGCCGTCAACTCGGCGCGCAGCTCACGGACGTTGTAGAGCTCACCGTTGTAGACGACGACGTCTCCGGTCGCCGGATTGACCATCGGCTGGTGCCCGGCGCTGGACACGTCTTGAATCGAAAGCCGCCGGTGCCCGAGGACGAGCGATCGATCTCCGACCCGCACCGAATGGACGCCCGCGTCGTCCGGGCCCCGGTGGGCCTGCGCGTCGTTCATGCGCCCGACGGCTTGGAGAGCCGCGCCGGCGTCCGGCCCCATCACGCCTGCGATCCCGCACATGTGCCCCAACTCCGTGAAACAAGCTGCAACGCAGTAGTCCAGCTAGGATGCCTTCGGCAAGCCGACTGTTCATGCCGCCTTCCTTGCGAAGGGCCGGGTCGAGACGCCCCGGTGCGCGTCTGGCACGCGCGACATGAAGTCGCTATAGACGACGGACTGTGCCGACGAAGGTCGACGTCGCGGTCGTCATCCTGACCTTCAACGAAGAGCAGAACCTGCCGTACGCGCTCGACTCGGTGTGCGGGTGGGCGCGTCAGGTGTGCGTCTTCGACTCGTTCAGCGGCGATCGGACAGTCGAGATCGCGCGCGATCGCGGGTGCGTCGTACAGCAGCACCGATTCGAAGACTTCGGCCAGCAGCGGAACGCGGCCCTGCGCGAGTTGCCAATCGAGGCATCGTGGGTCCTTTTCCTCGACGCGGACGAGTGGCTGCCGCCCGAATTCAAAGAAGAAGTCGGACGCGTCATCGCCAGCAATCCCCGCGAGAACGGATTTTACTGCAATCGGCGTCTTTTCTGGATGGGGGCGTGGGTCCGGCGTGGCTACTATCCGACGTGGATCCTGCGTCTGTTTCGCCGAGGCACCGCTCGCTGCGAGGAGCGCAGCGTGAACGAGCATCTGATCGTCGACGGACAGGTGGGTTTCCTCGCGGCGGACTTCATCCACGAGGACCGCAACGGCCTCGGCCGGTGGATCGAGAAGCACAACGCGTACGCCTCGCGAGAGGCCGAGGAGATCCTCAAGGGACAGTCCGCGAACGGCGTGGCGACGAGCCCCTTCGGCTCCCAGGCCGAGCGCAAGCGGTGGATTCGCGAGCGCGTATGGAATCGAATGCCGCCGGTAGTGCGGCCCTTCGCGTACTTCGGGTATCGGTACGTGCTCCGCGGCGGCTTCCTCGACGGCAAGGCGGGGTTGACCTACCACGTGCTCCAGGGCCTCTGGTTTCCGTTGCTGATCGATCTCAAGTACCTCGAGCTGCGGGGACGGACGGCGGAGCCGCCGGCGGCGTGATCGCCGCGGCCGGCGCGCCCCGATCGACCCAGCGCATCCAGGCCTCGGCGACGAGGATCGACCAGAGGGAGTGGGCGGTCTCGGCGTGCCCCGCGCGGAGGCCTTCGCACAGCGCCCGCGCGGCGGCCGGCGAGAAGACCCCGCGAACGCGGAGCGCCCGCTCGCTCAGATAGTCGTCGACGAGGGGCGCGAGGTCTCCGCGGAGCCACGCGGCGATGGGCGGGTTGAATCCGACCTTCTTGTGGGTCACGACGTCGAGGGGCAAGACGCCCCGCATCGACCAGCGAAAGAGGCCCTTCTGGAGGCCCGCGGGCATCTTGGTGGCGAGCGGCAGGGGGGCCAGTCGCTCGACGAGCTGGTGATCGCAGAACGGGACCCGCACTTCGAGCGCGTGGGCCATGCTCATCCGGTCGCCGTACGCGAGGACGTTGCAGGGCAAAAAGGACTGCAGATCCACCAGGGGCGCGGCATCCGTCATGGCCCGCTCGCCGACCTCGCGCCGCGCCTGGGCGAGGAACTCGTAAGGTAGGGCGGGCGGATCGTTCGCTACGAGGCCGCGCCGGTCGAGCAGAAGAAGGGACTTTCGCTCGTCGTCCAGATAGGAGACCCAGCGAAAGTAGGCGTGCTCCACCGGCTCTTCCGCGTGGGCGAGGAACCTCTGGAGCCGATTCGCCGGCAGACCGCGGGCCGCGTGCGCGGGGGCGAAGCGGCGGAGCGCCTCGGTCGCGCCGCGTCGGGCGAACCGTGGGGCCCGGCGCACGAGCTCCGCCAAGCGGACCCCCTGATAGCGCGGATATCCACCGAGGACCTCGTCGCCGCCGTCCCCCGCGAGGGCCACCTTCACGTGCTCGCGCGTGGCCTGCGACAGCGCGTACGTCAGGACGGCGGTCGGGTTGCCGAACGGCTGTCCGAACCGAGCTACCAGCTCCGGCATGATACGCGCGACGTCGGCCCGGACGTGGATCTCCCGGTGGTCGGTGCCGAACCGCGACGCGACCGTCCGCGCGAAGCCGCGCTCGTCGAGGTATCGGCCCTCGTCGCCGAACGTGACGCAGAACGTCTTGAGCGTGCCCGGGTAGTGGCGCGCCGCCCACGCGACGATAGACGAGGAGTCGAGGCCGCCGGACAGAAAGACGCCGACCGGCGCGTCCGAGACCAGATGCGCCCGCACCGAGTCCTCGAGGAGCTCACGGACTTGCGTCGGCCGGGCGTTCTCGGGAGGGGTGGAGGAGGGGAGCTTCCAGTACCGTTCGACGACGGGGGCTCGCCCCGGCCGCCACCGCAGGAGGTGCGCGGGCGGTAGCTCACGGACGCCGACGACGCCGGTCCGCGGCGGCGGCACGTAGAGGTACGTGAGGTAGTCGTCGATCGCGCGCCCGTCGAGCACCGGCGCGGTACCGCGCATCGCGAGGACGGCGGCCACCTCGGAGCCCGCGAGGATGCGGTGGCCCTCCTCGGCGTAAAAAAGGGGCTTTATCCCGAGCCGGTCGCGCGCGAGAAGGAGCTCCTCGCCGTCCCAATACGCGAACGCGAACATACCGCGCGTAAGCGTCACGGCCGAGGCGCCGTACTTGCGGAGGAGCTCGAGCAACACCTCCGTGTCCGAGTGCGACCGCAAGGCGACGTCGACGCGCGGCGCGATCTCTCGGAAATTGTAGAGCTCCCCGTTGTACGCGATGACGCCGCGACCGTCGGCGGAGTGCATCGGCTGCGCGCCGGAGGCGGACAGGTCGATGATCGCGAGGCGGGCGTGTCCCAGGGACGCGCGCCCGTCCGGGGAGCGCCACACGCCCTCGCCGTCGGGTCCTCGGTGGCGCAGGGCGGCGAGGCCCGCTTCGACCATGCCGGGGGCCGTCGCGCCCGCACCCGCGATCGCCACGAAGCCGCACATCGCGCTAGCCTGCCTTCGGATGAGTCTCGGGCTGTTCGACGCGCTGCGAAGCGTGTGGTCGACGACGCGGTGGATCTGGACGCACCCGATCGGCGCCCGTGACCGTCGCGGCGCCCTCGTGCGCTGGGCTCGTTGGCAAGTCGGCTCGCGCGTCCTCCAGCGCCCGGCGGCGGTCCCCTTCGTCGAGGACACCGTCCTGCTCGTCGATCCGGGCATGACCGGCGCCACGGGCAACGTGTACGTGGGGCTCCACGAGTTCGCCGACATGGCGTTCGTCCTCCACTACCTGCGCAAGGACGACCTCTTCGTCGACGTCGGGGCGAACGTAGGGAGCTACACGGTCCTGGCCTCCGGCGTCTGTCGGGCGAGGACGATCGCGATCGAGCCGCTGCCAGCCACGTTCGGCCGCCTTCGCGCCAACGTGCGCCTGAACGATCTGGGCGAGCGCGTCCGGGCGCTGAACGTGGGCGTCGCATCCAAGAAGGGGACGCTCACCTTCACGCGCGGGCTCGACACCGTCAACCACGTCGCGACGGACAACGAGGCGCGCGGGGGCGAGACGGTGGAGGTGCCCGTCGCGACGCTCGACGAGGTCGCCGCCGGAAGCCGGCCGTCGCTCGTCAAGGTCGACGTCGAGGGCTTCGAGACGGAGGTCTTCGGCGGCGCGCAGCGCACCTTGGAGCAGCCGACTTTGCGAGGGCTCATCGTCGAGCTCAACGGCTCCGGCGCGCGGTACGGCTTCGACGAGGGCGTCCTCGAGCGCCGCATCGAGTCGTTCGGGTTCCGGCGGTACGCCTATGATCCGTTCGCGCGGCGCCTCCAGCGCGGCGATCGCAAGAGCACGGAGGGCAACACCCTGTATCTGCGCGACGTCGACGAGGTCGAGCGCCGCGTTCGCGGGGCGCGCCCCGTCCACGTCCTCGGCGTTCCCATATGAAGTCACGCGACGTCCACCGTTCGCCCCTCCCGCCAGGCGCGCTCGATGGCGAACGTCGCGCGGGTCGTCGCCTCGACGCTCTCCCACGGGGTGGGGGAGGGGTCGCCTCGCCTCGACGCGTCCACGAACGCTTGCACCTCTGCCCCATGGCCCTTGTCGGCCTTGAGCGCCCGCGTCGTCTTGGTCTTGCCGCCGGCGGTCACCTCGAGCGTGCGCCAGTTGTCGATCGACGCGACCCGGCCTTCTCCGAACACTTCATATCGCTCCTTGCTCACGCTCGGGTCGCCCATCGCGCTGTACGAGATGCTGCCCGCGCTCCCGTCGGCGAAGGATATGCCGACGACCAGGTTGTCGGCGCGGTCCCACCCGCCTTCGGGACCGATGGCGTGGGCGCTGACGCGGGCGGGAGCGGATCCGGCCCAGAAAGAGAGCAGGTCGACGAAGTGGCAGACCTCGCCGACGACGCGGCCGCCCCCCTCGTCCACGTCGACCACCCAGTGTCCGGCGGGGATGCGGCCTGCGTTGATGCGCGCGCTCATGACGAGCCCCGAGCGGCGCCCCCGGAAGGCGTCGCGCACCGTCCGCGCGAACGGCGAGAACCTCCGGTTGAATCCGACCATGAGGCGGGCGCTCGAGCCGCGGACGGCCGCGGCCAACGCCGCGAGCTGCTCCTCGTCGACCGCCGCGGGCTTCTCGAGAAAGACGTCGCGCCCCGTGGCGAGGACCTTCGCCGCGAGGGGCGCGTGGCTGTCGTGGTGCGTCGCGATGACCACCGCGTCGACCGTGTCGAGCGCGAGGACCTGGTCGAGCGAGGCGGCCACGCCCTGCGCGCCGAACTTGTCCGCCGCGTGCTTAGCGCTGAGCCCGCGGCCCGAGACGGTCCGGACGAGCGCCGCGCCGGCCGCCTTTTCGAACGCGGGCAAGAGCACTCCCGCCGCGAAGGCCCCGGTGCCCACCAGCGCGACGCCCACTTCGCCGCGAGGCCGGGGCCGGGGCGTCGCCGCGACCTCCGGGATCGGCCGGGGGAGCGGCGGGGCTTCGTCGTAGCGCAGGAGGACGCCCAGGTGGGGCTCGGGCCGCTCACCCGTGATGAGCGCGTATGCGTCGAGCGCGCGGGCGAAGTCGAATCGGTGGGTCACCAGGCCCTGGACGTCGAGCCGCTTCGTCGCGATGGCGCGGAGGACCGCCTCGAGGTTGCGCCGCTCGGTCCAGCGCACGTAGCCGATGGGGTAGTCTCGCCCGCGCTCCTCGTAGTCGGCGTCGTAGCGCCCGGGGCCGTAGCTGCGCGAGACGACGACCTCGAGCTCCTTTTCGTAGTAGGTCCTTCGCGGGATCTCGAGCGGCAAAAGGCCTACGATGGAGATGCGCGCCCGGTCCCGCGCGACCTCTCCCGCCAGCGCGAGGGGCTCGCTCGTCGAGGCGGAGGCGGCGATCACGATCGCGTCGGCGCCGTGACCCTGCGACGCCGCGCGGACCACCTCGACCGCGTCGTCCACCCCGCTCACCGCTCCGGCGACGGCGCCGCGCGCCA
>DATGJA010000601.1:0-6401 GCA_035295445.1 Polyangiaceae bacterium
CTCCACCGCATCGACGAGCGGGCGGTCATCGACGAGGTCACGCGCGCAGGCTTCCGCCTCGCGGGCGAAGGTGATTTCCTGCGTAATGCCGCCGACGCCCGCGACTGGAACGACTCGCCGATGGCCGCCGCGGACCGGCGCGGCAAGAGCGACCGCTTCGTCCTGAAGTTCGTACGGCCGTAGGTGGCGACGGGACGGCGCTCGGGCGGAGTCGAGCTCGCGAGAACGTGGGCCATGATTCGCGCGGCCGCGGTCGCTCTCGCGCCCATGGTCCTCGTGGCGTGCGCGACGGGCCCCGCGCGTCCCTCGACGCCCGCGCGGACCCGGGCCGGCGATTGGCTCGCCATGACCTGGGAGGAGCGCCACGACGTGATGACCTTCGCCGTCTTGCCCAACATGGCGCGCGCCTTCCAGCGGTTTCGCGGGTCGGTGGCGCCGGACTTGACGTGCCGCACGTGCCACGGCCCCGACGCGGAGGCGGTCGCGTATCGGATGCCGCACGGCTTGAGTGCGCTCGATCCGTCGCGTCTGCCGGCCCGCGACGACGGCGACCCCAACGTCGCCCGGACCGTTCGATTCATGCAAGACGAGGTCACCCCGGCGATGGCGGACCTGCTGGGCGTCCCCCTCGCTCGCCCGGGGGAGCCGCTCGGCTTTTCGTGCTTCCATTGCCATCCGTCCCGTTGAACGAGCCGTCCACTCCGGAAGAGATCGCGCGAAGCACGGCGGCGCGCCGCGTCGGCCGGCGCGCGTGGATCGGCGGCGCCGTTTCGCTCGCCGCCTCTTCGATGGCTTCGCGCGCCCAGGCGGCGACCGCGGCGGCCCAGGCGCCCGTGCTCTACGTCAGCCACGGTGCGCCGATCTATGCGCTGAACGACGCCGCGCGGATCGCGGAGCTGCAGCGTTGGGGGGAGCAGCTGCCGCAGGTCACCGGGATCGTCGCGATGACCCCGCACTACGGCGCGAGGCGACTCGAGTTGGGCGCGATCGGGCCCGGCGTGGCGCTCTACGACTTGCCGCCCGCGATTCGCCGCCGCGTCCCCGCGGGCCTTGCCTATCCGACTCCCTCGAACGCGATGCTCGCCGCGAAGGTGGCCGACCTCACGGGGGGAGGCCTCGCCGACGGACGGCGCGCGGGCTTCGACCACACCACGTGGATGCCGCTGCGGTGCTTGCGGCCGGCAGCCGACGTTCCCGTCCTCGAGCTCGCGTACCCCTACGTCCCCGAAGCCGACGCGGTCGCCCTCGGCGCGCGCCTGTCGCCCCTGCGCGACGAAGGAATCCTCTTCGTCGCCAGCGGCGGAATGACCCACAACCTGGCCGCCGCCGATCCGGACCTCGTCGCCCCTTCGTGGAGCCGCGAGTTCGACGCGTGGGCCAAAGAGCGCATCACCGCCGCCGACCTCGATTCGCTCGTCGACTGGCGACACAAGGCGCCCGCCGCGGAGCTCGCGCATCCGGACGACGGAGGTCACTATCGCGTCCTGCTCTTCGCAATGGGCCTGGCCATGGGCCACGGCGGCGCGGCGCGCGTGACCTTTCCGGTCGAGGGTTTCGAGGCAGGCCTTTCAAAGCGCTCGGTGCAGCTCTCGCAATCAGCACCCTAGCGTGCTCGACGCGAGCGTTCGCCGGCACTTCCGTCCCTCTCGGACTTTTCCCAACATCGCGCGCGCCTGTAACCTTTCCGGCAGCGCGTCCCACAGTGGACGGCATGCGAATTCGGCGACGGCGGCGGTCGCCGCCACACCACCCTTTTGTCTTGAAGTCGCGACCTCCTCTCTCGAAACATGCGCACCCGATTTCGCCCCACCGTGCATCTGCCCGCGTGCGCGCTGTGCATCGCGGGCGCGGGGTCGTGCAGCGATCCCACGCACTTCGACGCGACCGCGCGGACGCCGACGGCGAGCGCGCTCCCCTCGCCTCCCGAAGACTGCCCTGCGAGCAACGAGTGGCTGCCGGTCACCCCTCCGGTGCCGATGTTCGACCCCGTTCCGCATCCGGCCACCGAATGCCCGTTCTACCGCGGCGGGTGGCAGAATTTCCTCATCGCGACGCAAGCCGGCCCGGACGGCACGCCCGCGATCGCTTCGTACCCCACGATCGACGACCTCTTCGTCAGCAAGACGACGCACGCGCTGCGCAACACGTCCCAGCGGGCCTGGCTAGGCGACATCAAGCAGGCCGGAGGACGGGAGATCCTCGTCGACCAGAACGGACATACGCTCTACTACGGAATTCACGTCAATCCCGCGTTCACCGCGTTCATCGGAGCCAATGGCCTTCGTACCCTCGAGGCGGTCCAGAACGCGGACCCCGATCTTTTTTTCCCCGCTGGGTTGGTCGAGTTCAAATCCGCCTGGCAGGACGTGACCCAGGCGCCGGCGGGAAGCTACTCGGACTACGTCACGACGACCGCCTGGGTCCCGCACCTGCACCAAGACCCGACAACGCGTCAGATCACCGAGGACAAGAACAACCCCATACAGATCACCGTCGCCCTCGTGGCACTGCACGTCGTCTATACGTTGCCGGGCCATCCGGAGTTCGTCTGGACGAGCTTCCAGCACGTCGGCAGCGACGGAGAACCCGATAGCGCGCCCTCGGCGGCCGCGAACCCTACGCTGGCCGACCCGGACAACCTGAAAAACGCGAGCGTCCCGAGCGCGGAGAGCTTCCTCCTCTATCACGGCGGGACGCCGGCCAATCAGGGGAACCAGGCGATCGCGGAGCCGGACCTTCGGCTGGACGAGGCGACGCAATCCTTTCCCGGCCAGCAGACGTCCATCTACCGGATGTTCCCCGGATCGAAGTCGAACTCGATCGACCCCGACGACGCCGTCGTCTCGCTCAACGCCAACGTGTCGGCGCTCTTCGCCCGGAGCCCGGGCGGCCAGGTGGATCCACGCTCCCACTACCGCCTCGTCGGAGGGGTATGGATGGACAAGCCCGGCCTCTTCACCGTGAACGCCAGCCTGCAGAACGACCCCACGAGCCCCCTCCTGCAGGGCGACGCCCGGCCCGACGTTCCGCAAGACGCCGATCGGAAGATGCTGCTTGCGTCCGGCGTCCACCCAGCGGACGACCTCCTGACCAACGGCACCGACAGCCCATTTTCGATCCTGGCCGGCGAAGACCGTATGTCCAGCACCTCCATGGAATCGTTCACCCAGTCTCCGGCCGGATTCCCGAATTGCTTCAGTTGTCACGATACGCAAGCGATCACGGCGAGGGGAGTTCCCGTCGAAAAGGACAGCTCCGGCACGACGCTCCTATCCCCGAAGAGATTGAACGTGAGCCACCTGTTTTCGCAATTCGTTCTCGAAGAAACCCAATGACGGGCGCCACGAGACCCCCTGCGGAGAAAGGACGAACGAGCGCCATGTCGCACAACCCTTGCAGCGGGCACGTCTTTCGTGCAAGCGCCCTCGTGGCCGCGACGTGTCTGGCGGCCTTCGCCGCCCCGATCGCGCGCGCCGGTGGAGCGGCCTCCGCGTGCGCCGCGACGTTCAGGAACGCGCGCGAGCGCGCCGAGGCGGGCCGGCTTCGAGAGGCGAGGGAGCTGCTCCTGTCGTGCGCGAAGGGCAAGTGCGGGGCCCTCGGGCAGCAGTGCGCTGCCACCTACTCGCAGCTCGGTGCGGACGTCCCGACGGTCGTGCCCGTCGCCACCGACGAGGCGGGCGCCCCGCGCGTGGACGTCGCTGTCAGCATCGACGGCGAGCCTCTCACCCCGCAGCTCGACGGCCAGGCGCTGCCGGTCGACCCCGGACTGCACGAGTTCGCATTCGCCACGTCCAGCGGAGTCTTTTCGACGCAGAGGGTGATGATCCTCCAGGGCCAACGCAATCGTCCGATCACCGCCGTACTGAAGGCGACCGAGGCGCCGAACCGCAAGGAGAGGCCCCTCGAGTCCCAGGGCGCGGCGTCCGCGCAGGCGCCGGGACAAGGCGACCCCGTGGAGGCGCCCGACAAGACGCTCGACAAGGCCGCGCCGTCGACGGCCCCTGTCCAGGGGCCCCGTTCCGCGCGGCACGGCGAGTCGTCGGCGCTCGCTTACGTCGTGGGCGGGGCCGGCCTTGCGGCCGTCGGAGCCGGGGCACTGCTCGTGTACTGGGGAAGACAGGACAACGACTTGCTCTCGAAGTGCACGCCCCTTTGCCAGCCGACGAGCGTGGAGCACGTCAAGACGCTGTACCTCGCGGCCGACGTCTCGCTCGGCGTCGGCGTTGCAGCGCTCGGGGTCGCGACGTGGCTCTTCGCAACGTCCCACGCGCACGAGGGCAAGCTCACTCCCCGTCCCTCGACGTACTCGCTCGATCTGCGACCGACCCGGTCCGGGGCAACCCTCTCGGTCGCGAGGGCGTTTTGAGCCCGCGCGCACGCTGTCACGGCGCGGTTCGGCGCGGTGTTTGGGCGGCGATCCTCTCCGCCCCGATCGCCGCTGGTTGCATCCAGCAGGTCGACGACGGCGCCGCGAGCGGGGCCGCATCGATCCCCCGGAGCCCACCCGGCCGCGAAGGCGGTCCCTGCCCGACGGGCTTCATCTCCGGCGGATCCGACATGTGCATCCCGCTCGCGCTCGATACCCCGCCGATTCAGCTCGACGACGGCGGTACGACCAGCGATCCTTGCTCGGCGATCGCGACGCAATCGCTGATCATCCGCCAGACGTACTGCGCCGGCTGTCACTCGCCTCCCGCCGGCATGGGCGGCTTCGACTTCGTGCTCGACGACGCCCGGCTGGTGACGGCCGTGTCGAGCGTTCTGGACGACGCGGGCATGCCCGAGCGATTCATCATACCCGGCGACCCCGACCACTCCAGGCTTTACCGGCGCGTGGCCCTCGGCGAGATGCCGCCCACCCAGTCGCCGCCCCTGCCTGCCCTCCCTGCGCCCAACGTCAGCGACATCTCCGTCCTTCGCTACTGGATCACCGATTGTCTCGGAGTGACCCCGGTCGCGGCGGACGACGGATCGGCGGGAGACGACGCGGCTCCCCCCGACGACGACGCGAGCCCCGGCAGCGGTTCGCCGACGCAGCCGACTTTGACGCCGGACGCCGGCGGCCAGGGGGGGGCGCCGAACGACGCACCCGGACCGCCCACGGGAGGAGGACCACCCGACGCGGGTTCCCCTCCACCCCCCGCGGGCGGCGGCGGGGCGGGCAGCGACGCAGGGACCGGCCGCGGCGGAAGCGACGCCGGCGCCGGCCGTCCGGACTCGGGCTTCCGCCCGCCGTTCGACGCGGGCGTGGACGGCTCGCGCCGGTTCATCGTGGACGCGGGGCGCGGCTAGCGAGGCACGCGTGCATCGTCGCGTCGCATGGGTCGTGGCCCTCGTCGGCCTCGCGTCGCCCGCCCACGCCGCGCCGCCGCGACGCAGCGAGACGCCGGACTGCTCGACCACGTTCCGGACGGCGCGCGAGCGCGAGCAATCCGGACATCTGCGCGAAGCCGCGACGCTGCTGGCCGACTGCGCGAGAGCGTCCTGCGGGAGCGCCCTTCGTCGCGAGTGCGCCAGCGACTACACCCGGCTCGACGCCGAGGATATTCCGTCGATCGTGCCGACGTTCACCGACGCGGCGGGCGCGGAGAGAGAGGACGTGCGTCTCTCGATGGATGGCGAGGTTCTCGCGACGCGGCTCGACGGGCGGCCGGTCCCCGTGGATCCCGGCCTCCACGAGTTCTCCTTCGAGGCCGGCGGCGGGGTCGTCACGCGCCTTCGTCTGCTGATCGTCGAAGGACAGCGAAACCGCGCCGTCGTCGTCACCATGCCGGCCGAAGCGCAGGCGAGCCCCTCGCCGCACGCGGCAAGAGACGAAGAGGCGACCGCGATCGCCCTTCGGGCCGCCGCTCTCCCGAAGGGCGAGAACCGCCCGCGCGCCGCTTCGATCGCGACGGGCCTCGCGGTGGCGGGGGCTGCCGGCGTCGCGGCCGGCGCCCTCTTGCCGTTCCTCGACGCGAAGGATCGATGGTCCGTCCCGCTCGAAGTGTCGGTCGGCGCCGGCGTGGCCGCGGTCGTCGTCACGTTGTGGACGATCGCGACGGGCCGGCCCGAGGCGCAGCGGCCATCGGCCTTCGCGGTCGATGTGCGCCGGACGCCGTCTGGAGCGCAGCTCACCGCCTCACACGCATTCTGATCGCAGTTGGGGGGGTCGGGGAGGAGTAGAACTCCCCCGAGACCTGGGTCGTGTCACGTTCTGGCGACCATCTGTCGCCAGAACGTGACGAGCGGTCACAGGATCGGGACAAGCCGGTATTTGAAAGGGCCGCCGCGAAAGATACGTTGGGCGATTGACTCGATCGGTCGCGAGCTGCGTCCAACCGAGAAAGCTGCTCCACGCGAGCAGATTCAACAACGAACCGGAGAGGGAACGATGAACCTTTGGAAGCTGTCGACGGTGA
>DATGJA010000602.1:0-2588 GCA_035295445.1 Polyangiaceae bacterium
CGAGGAGGAGCTCGGACGCGACGCGCTGGACGCCTTCGCCTGGATCGAACGCCAGCCGCTTGCCTCCGCGTCCATCGCGCAGGTTCACGCCGCCCGCCTGAAAGACGGACAGGACGTCGTCCTCAAAATCCGGCGCCCTCGGGTCGGCAAGCTCGTCGCCGCCGACTTGCGCCTCTTGCGTCTCGCGGCTCGCGCGCTGGAGCTCGCGCCCCACGGACAGCTCGCCAACCCCGTCGGGGTGGTCGACGAGTTCGCCGCCAACATCCGCGAGGAGCTCGATTTTCGACTCGAGGCCGACGCGATGCGCGAGTTCAATCGAATCATGGCCGTGCAGGGCCAGACGCGGGTCACCGCGCCGCGCCTGGTCTCTGCGATGTCGACCAAGCGCGTCCTCGTGATGGAGAGGTTCTTCGGCCGCCGGATCGACGACGTCGAGGCCGTGGAGGCCATGCGGGGCGACGCCGAAGAGCGCCTGCTCGTGGGGATGCGCGCCTGGTTTCAGTGCCTGATCTTGCACGGCTTCTTCCACGGCGACGTCCACGCGGGCAATCTCATGGCCCTCGACGACGGCCGCATCGGCTTCATGGACTTCGGTATCGTCGGCCGCTTCTCGCGCGAGCGGCGCGAGCTGATCACCGACTACCTGCTCGCGCTCGCGACGGGCGACTTCCGCAGGCTGGCCGAGGTCATGGTCGCGATGGGCTCGATCGCCCGCGACGCGGTGAACCTCGACGAGCTCACGCTGGGGCTCACGCAGGCCTACGGCCCCCTCTTCGCGGATGCGTCCGCGCCCATCAAATACGCGGACATCCTCCCGACGATCTTGGAGACCGGCGTCCGCCACGGCCTGCGCATGCCGCGCGAGTTCGTCCTGCTGGTCAAGCAGATGCTCTACTTCGACCGCTACGCGAAGCTCCTGGCCCCGAACCTCAACGTCTTCCGCGACCCGCGCATCGTGTCCGGGCTGATGGCGGACGTCATGGCCGCGCGCAGCCCCCTGGCCGCGTAGAGCGGGATCGCGAAGGGACCGCCGGGCTATGGGTCGCGTTCTCTAGCGACCGATGTACGAACCGAGCTCTCGTTCCTCGGAGATCGTCCGCAGCTTTTTCAACGCGGCCGCTTCGATTTGCCGCACACGCTCGCGCGACAGGTTGAACGACTTGCCCACCTCTTCGAGCGTCTGCCCCGGCCCGCCGTCCATTCCGAACCGCAAACGCAAGAGCTGTTGCTCTCGCGGGGTCAGGTGCTCGAGCAGGGCCCGGGTCTGCGCCTGCATCCGGGCGGACGCGAGCTGTTCGTCCGGCGACGGGGCCCTCGGGTCGGCCACGAGATCGCCGAGCTGACCCCCGTCGCGGTCGTCGCCCAGGGGCGCCTCCAGTCGGAGTGGCTCCCGCACCAGCCCGCGAATGGCCTGCACCTTGTCGAGGGGCAGGCCGCTCTCGCGCGCCAACTCTTCGTCCGTCGGGTCTCGGTGACCCTGTTGGGCCAGTGCCCGCCGAACACGCTCGAGCTTGTGGCGGCTCTCGAGCAGGTGGACGGGCACGCGGATGGTCTTGCTCTGATCCGCCAACGCTCGTGCCATCGCCTGACGAACCCACCAAGCGGCGTACGTCGAGAACCGGTGGCCGCGGCGCCAATCGAACTTCTCCACGGCGCGAATCAGACCGAGCTGACCCTCCTGCACCAAGTCGTGCATGTCGAGGCCCTGACCGACGAAGCGGCGGGCGTACGTCACCACGAGGCCGAAGTTCGCGCCGACGAACTCGTGAACGGCACGCTCGGCTTCGCGCCGACCCCGAGCGAATGCGCGCCGGGTCCGGTCGTCCGCGCTGCGCGAACGCAGCGTCCGGCCGAGGCGCTCGAACCAGGTGCGCTCGAACCGCTCGGCCGAAAGCTCCTCGGCGATGCGCATCCGGCGGCGGCGCCTGCGCTCGCGCCGTGCCTCCTCGAGCTGGCGGCTGCGCCGCGTAGGGGCGCCGCGAGTCTTCACCGTCGTGGAGGACAGAGAGACGGTGGCAGCGCGATCGATGAGGCGCGCGAGGCGCTCGACGTTCGCGGCTTCATCCGCGTCCTCCGCGGCGTTGCGCAGGAGGCCCGACGGCAGCGAGCGACCCTCGCGCAGGTCCGCCGCGATCGAGCGAAGGGGCGCTGCGGCGCGGGGCGTGCCGAGCAATGCCAGGAGCGCGTCGCGCTCGCCCGCCTCGATCCGCTGCGATAGCTGGACCTCTTCCTCGTGCGTGAGGACGCGACGTCGGCCCGGACGGAACGCGGCCGCGGGCACGGCGTCGTTGGCGGCGGCGGTTTCGGCCAGCGTTTCGAGCTCGAACGCGGGCCGTCGGATTTCCTCCCGAACGGGAGCGAGGGCGGCTGTGCTGGGGACGTTCACGGTCGGCTGCGTTCAGGTTGGATGCTTGCGCGGCTTCTAGGGTCGCTTCTTCCGAGCGACAACAAACGGGCTCCGCGGACGCTTCCCGCGGGAGGCCCAAACCTTAAGCATCGGAGGCCTTTTGGCCAGCAGAAATTTGGGGGAAAGCGTCTATTTGCGTCGCGTCACGACGAGGTGGGCGTGGCCGTCCTTGTCCGGGTAG
>DATGJA010000603.1:0-13378 GCA_035295445.1 Polyangiaceae bacterium
CTCGAGAAAGGGTGCCTCGAGGTCCAGGCCGGCGTGCGGAATCTCGACGACGACGGGCGTCTCCGATCCGGTCGGATCGATCCGCTCGAAGGGCCGGCGCATGCCTCGGTGAAACTAGCACAGACGAATCGTCCCGAGGCCTCGTGCACCGTGCGAGGCGACGCGTCACGGCTCCTCACGCTCGCGGGTGAGACTTGGCGTGGGCGGCGCGCACGTGGGGATGCGACACGTGCGTATAGATCTCCGTCGTGCCCAGATCGGCGTGCCCGAGCATCGCCTGTACGGCGCGAAGGTCGGCCCCGCCTCCGAGGAGATGGGTCGCGAACGAATGGCGCAGTTTGTGCGGGGACGGCAGCGGCACGATCCCCGCGACGACGGCGCAGCGGCGCACGACCCGCCAGAAGCCCTCGCGCGTGAAGGGGCGACCCCGGTGCGAGACGAAGAGCGCCTGCTCCCCGGGTGCCGCGTGGCGACCGCGGACTTCGCGCAGGTAGCGGCTCGCTCGCTCGAGCGCCACCTCGCCCACCGGCACGAGGCGGCGCTTGCCGCCCTTGCCGAGCACGGCGACGAGCCCACGCTGCAAGTCGAGATCCGCGACGCGGAGCCGACAGAGCTCGGTCACGCGAAGACCGGACGCGTACATGAGGTGCAGCATCGCTCCATGCAGGACGCCGCGGTCCGTGTCGAGCGGAGGCGCCGCCAGGAGCCGTTCGACCTCGTCGAAGCGGAGGACGCGCGGAATCCGCCGGGGCACCTTGGGCCGATCGACGAGCGCCGTCGGGTCGTCCGGGATCGCGCGTTCGCGCACGAGGAAGCGGAAGAACCCGCGCAGCCCGGAGAGCTGACGCGCGCTCGACCGCGCGCCGAAGCCGCGATCCACGTTGGCGACCATGAGGGACGCGATGTCGCCCTGGCCGATGGTCGCGGGCTCCCGCGCCTCTCCCAGGTGCCGCGCGAGGGAGTTCAGGTCGCGCGCGTAGGCGTCGAGCGTATTGGGGGAAAGACCGCGCTCGACCCGCAGGTGGTCGAGGTACGCGTCGATCCAGCCGGCGAGGTCCACCCGCCGAACGCTAGCGCCGTGCGCCCTCGTGGGCCGAGTTTTCCGAGGCGCGGACCATCGACCGAAGGAGCGTCCGCGGGTCCTCCTCACGCATCAGGGCTTCGCCGACGAGGATCGCGTCCGCTCTGCCGCCGGCGACGCGAGCCACACCGCTCGCGCGCAGCGTGTCGAGATCGCGGGCGTTCACCCCGATCACCTTGCCGCCCGCTTCGAGCGCGGCCTCGAGCTCGCGTTCGTCGACCACTTCGAGCACGGGCTCGAGCCCCTCGGCGTGCGCGACGCGCGTCAGTCGCGCCAGCGTGGCAGAAGGCACGATCCGTGCGATGAGGAGGACGGCGTCGGCGCCTCGGTCGCGCGCCTCTTCGATCTGACGGCCGTCGAGCACGTACTCCTTCGCCAGAATGGGGATGCGGCGGCCGGAGCCCTCGAGCGCCGCGCGCACGGCGGAGACGTGGTCCCAGGAGCCGTCGAAGAAGGGGCCGTCGCAGAGAACGCTCACCATCGCGGCCCCCGCTTCGGCGTAGGCCACCGCCCGCTGCGCCGGGGACAGGGCTCTGGAAAGAGGGCCGGCGCTCGGGCTACGGAGCTTGATCTCGGCGATGACGCCGGGCCCCCCGCCCGGGCTCGCCCGGCGCAACGTCCGCGCGACGTCGGCGGAAGGCCCGCCCTCGCCCCTCCGACGGGGGACCTCTCGAAGCGCGTCGACTTCGCGCGCCTTGCTCGCCAGGATGTCCGCGAGGAGGCTCACGACCCCCGCGCCTGCCGCGCCGCGCGCTTCCACCGGTCGAACTTGTCACGGGCCGCACCGCCTTCGATCGCCGCCCGCGCGCGAGCGGCGCATTCGCGCAAGCCATCGCTCGTGGCGACCGCGAGGGCCGCGGCCGCGTTGAGGATGACGGCGTCGCGGGCCGGGTGGGCTTGACCCGTGAGGATCGCGGTCAGCGCCTGCGCGTTCATCTCGGCGGGTCCCCCCGCCAGCGTCGCGACGGGGACGCGGGGCAGGCCGAAGTCCTCGGGTGCGACGGCGATTTCGCGGACTGTGCCCTCCGCGGTGAGCTCGCTCACGCGCGTCGGCGCCGAGGGGCTGATCTCGTCGAGCCCGTCTTCGCTCCGAACCACCCAGGCGCGCTTCACGCCGAGCCCGCCTAGGGCGAGCGCCGCAACCGGACGCAACGCATCGTCGTACACGCCGACGAGCTGGTGGGTCGCACGAGCCGGATTCGCGAGCGGGCCGAGGGCGTTGAAGATGGTGCGCACGCCGAGCTCTCGGCGGGCCTGGCCAGCGTGCTTGAGCGCCGGGTGATGCGCTGGCGCGAAGAGGAACGCGATCCCCGCGTCCTCGAGCACCTCGCGTTGCCGCGAGGTGGGGACGTCGATCGGGATGCCCATGGCCTCGAGGACGTCGGCGCTCCCGCAGCGGCTCGAGATCGACCGGTTGCCGTGCTTGGCGACCGGCACGCCGCACGCGGCCACGATGACCGCCGCGCCGCTCGACAGGTTGAGCGTCTGCGCGCCGTCGCCGCCGGTGCCGCACGTGTCGGCCACGACGGGGAACGCATGCTCTACGACCGCCATGGCGGAGCGCATCGCCTGGGCGGCCGCGAGGATGACTTCGGCCGTCTCCCCGCGCGTCCGGAGCGCCACGGCGAACCCTGCGACCTGCACCGGCGTCCACGCGCCGGCGAGGAGGGCGTCGAAGCCCGCTCGCACGTCGGCGGCGTCGATGGGCTCGGGGGACATGAGCCTCCCGAGGAGCTTGGCGAAATCAGCGGTCATGGGCCCTTGGAGACGTGGCGCTGGAAGGTAGGTCCAAGGGGGGGCTCCCGCGCGGCGCGAAGTTCGACACCGCCCGAAGCCACGCCCCCACGAGGCGCTTGCCCACGGTCGTTAGCACGCTCTCCGGGTGAAACTGTACCCCCTCGACCGGGTGGGCCTTGTGGCGCAGCCCCATGATTTCGCCCTCCTCGGTCCAGGCGCTCACCTCGAGGCAGTCCGGGAGCGACTCCCGCTCGACGATCAGCGAATGATACCGCGTCGCTTCGAAGGGCGAGGGCAAGCCCTCGAAGATGGTTCGATCGTCATGGAGGATGGGCGAAGTCTTGCCGTGCATCAGCCGCTGCGCCCGAACGACGCGTCCGCCGTAGGCCTGACCGATGGCCTGGTGACCCAGGCAAACGCCGAGGATCGGCAGCTCTGCGCCGAGCTCGACCAACACGTCGACCGAAACGCCGGCCTCGTTCGGGGTACAGGGCCCGGGAGAGATGAGGAGGGCGTCCGGCTTTCGCGCCCGGATGCCCTGCACGTCGATGCCGTCATTCTTGTAGACTTCTACCGTAGCGCCGAGCTCGCCCAGGTATTGCACCAGGTTGAAGGTGAACGAATCGTAGTTGTCGATGACGACGACGCGCTGCGCCTTTGCTTCTTGCATTGCAGCCTCAGGTTTCTGGGAATGCCCTACGGCAGTGTCAAATCGTTTGCGTCGGCCTCGAGGCCGCCGCCGGGGACGCCGTCGCGGATGGATGTTTCTCTACGACATCTGCCCCACGAGCAAGGCGGTGTCGACAAATAGCCTCGACGGTACCTACGTCGCGTTGACACCGGTGCGCCGGGGCACGTAAGTTCCTGCGGACTCACGATGGCGGAAGATAGAAAGCCGAAAATCGATCTCAAGTCGCGTCTCCAAAAGATGGGCGGGCCCGCTGCAGCGACGCCTCCTCCAGGGACGGGAAGCATTCCAGCGCCGTCGATGGCTCCGAACATGGCGCGTCCTGCGCTCACCCCGGTGCCGCCGCCCGGCGTTCCGTCCGGCATCCCGAAGCCCCTGTCGTCGCCGCCGGGTGCGATCGATCCGTCCCACCCGCTCGCTGCGGTAGCGCAGCCGTTCAAGGCGCCGACGGCACCCCATTCCGCGCCGGCGGTCGTTCACGCTCAGCGGATCGAGGTCGACGAGGGCGCGGTCCAGCAGGCGCGCAGCGGCGGCTTCAAGAAGGGTTTGACGGCGGGGCTCGTCCTCGCCGTGGGCTTTCTCGCGCTTGGCTACGTGGGGGGAAACGCCAGCACGCAGGGCAGCGCCCGCTCCCAGGGTATTCGCGACGCGCACGACTTGGCCGGAGATCTGCTCAAGGCGAAAGACTCATTGGATCAGCTCAAGGGAAAGCTTCAAGACGGCGGCAAGAGCATCGTCGGCGATCGCAAGTTTCCGGCTGGACTGGCCCAGCAGCTCTCCGGGATCAACGTCGACTTCGCTGGCGACAAGCTCTTCGGTCGTCGGTTCAGCGGCGTCCCGGCGGACACGACGCGCCAGCTCTTCGATTTCATCACGCGGGTGCAGGCGCTCAATGACAAGAAGGACCTCGTCATCGCGCTTTTGAACAAGCTGCAGAAGCCCATCACCGAAGAGCTCAGCCGGCCGCCGGGACAGCTACCGATCTCGTACGTCGTGGTGGTCGACAAGGATACGCCGTCGATGGGCGCGTTCCTCGCGCCGCTCGCGGCGCCCATCCTCCCGGACGAAAGCAAGGGCGTGCCCAACGACCTCACGTTCCTCAACCCGCGGGGATCGGGCAACGTGAAGCTTCCGCGCCTGACGGGCGACAAAGTCCCCAAGGACGGCGCCGCCGTGACGATCGTCCCGAACACGTTCGAAAAGGTTTGCCCGAGCAAAGAGCGCGGACAGATCGCGCAGCTCGTCTCCTCGATGAACTCGCTGATCGACGACATCGAGGGCCAGAAGGCGGCGCCCGGCGGTGACGTGATCACGGAGACGAAGCCCGGCCTCGGCGACACGGCCGCCAAGTTGGCGGACAGTCTCAACAAGGTGAACTGAGCAGGGGGTCGGCAGAGCCGCTGCAAGGCTTGTCAACACCGGGCTAGGGGACTTTTCCCCATGCGACGTCCGCGCGATTCGCGGCGTCCGTGGCGGCCGCGACCTCTACGAAGCCGCGCGCCACGAGCGCTCCGCAAAGGGGTGACCGCGGCACGCGCACGTAGCGCCGCCGCAAGAGGCGCCGCCACAGCGCGTCGCCCCGCAGGGCCACGCCGAGGACGAGCATCGTCGTGCCGGCCGGGAGCGACGCCGCCGGGGGAATTTGCGCGGCGACGGCCGCCGCGCCAGCCGTCGAGCCGCCCGACGCGTCCAGGAGCACCGCCGCGTCGACGGCGTCGGCGCTCCAGCGGCGGGCGCCCAGAGGGAGGGCCGGCGGGCGGGAGACTCTCGCCCGCGTGATCAGGCGAAGCGCGTCCATGCGCGGCGGGGTCACGGAGCGGTCGGCGCCGGTTGGGGCGGGCGCTCCGGCACGATCTCGACTTTGACGACTCGCGTCTCGTCCGCCTCCCGCACGATGAACTTGAGCCCGCCGATGTGCACCGTCGCGCCGACCTGCGGGACGCGTCCCGCGCGACTCACGATCAAGCCCCCGAGCGACTCGAACTCGCCGTCGTCGGGCAGGGCCTTGCCGAGGGCCTGCGCCACGTGAGCCAGCGGTACGGAGGCGTCGGCCAGGACGCGGCCGTCCCCGATGCGCTGGATGGGGGCGTCGTTGTCGAATTCGCCACGGATGTCGCCGACGATCTCTTCGACGATGTCCTCGAGGGTCACCAGGCCCGCGGTTCCTCCGAACTCGTCGCTGACGATGGCCATGTGAAGCCGGCGCGAGCGCATGTCCTGAAGGACCTTGGCCACCGATTGGCCCTCGGCCACGAACACGACCGGCGTGCGCACGAGCTCCGTCAGCGTCGTGGTGCCCAGGCGGCCGTCGCGGACCACCGCGAAGAGGTCCTTCGAGTGAAGCAACCCCAAGATGTTGTCGATGGTCTCGCGGTACACCGGGAACCGCGAGTGCTTCCGGGACGCGACGAGGGCCACGACCTCGTCGAGCGGCGCGTCCACCTCGATGCCCAGAATGTGCCTGCGCGGGACCATGACCTCGCGCGCGGTCAGGTCCTTGAAGTCGAGCACCTTGCGAATCATCTCCGCCGGCTCGTTGGCGATCGACCCCGCCTTTTCGCCCTCGCTGACGACCCACTCGACCTCGGTCTCCGTGAGTCGGGCGTCCACCGTGCGCGCCTTGGGGACGCGCCGCTTCACCGCCCGGCCCAAGACGGCGAGCGGGTCAGCCAACGGAGCCACGAGCCACTCGAGAGGCCTCAGGACGACGAGGGCCAGCGCCGCCGCGCGCTCGGGGCGCCGGCGAGCCACCGTGGCGAGGACCTCGGTGAACGTGCCGTACGTCGCCACCGCGCCGAGGACGGCGAGCGGCATCGCGAACTTGGCCAGGCCTATGGCGGGCGCGGCGTCGTAGAGCAGAACGGTGGCCGCGCTGAGCGCCACCACCCGGCCCACCAGCCACCGAGACAGGACGCGCGTCGGGTCAAAGACGAAGCGTCGGAACGCGGCGCCCGCCCCCGCGGCGTCCGAGCTCAGCGCCTGCATTCGGGCCTCCGGGATCTCGCTGATCGCCGCGTCGCCGGCGGCGAAGAGGGAGCCGACGGACGTGGCTACCGCCGTCGACACGAGGTCGACCACGAATCCCCCTGGACCGGTGTTCACCTGGGCCAAACCTTGCTCGGGCGGTGCGACCGCCCGATGCCCCGAAGAAGGCTAGCCCACCGGTCGTTCGGGTCAAGCGAGGGCGCAACTCCCGGTAAACCTTGGCCGAAAGGGGTGCATGAACACCCCGCGCGTTCTCTCTCTCGCCCGCCTCGTCCCGACGGCAAGGCCGGTCCCGGTCCGGCTCCCGAGGCAGACGCCCTTCGCGGCGGTGCTCGGTCGAGCCACCGATCCGCACGCCGAACGAGTCGCCCTTCGCCGGCTCGGGCCCGAGGCCGGGGCTCGGGAACCGGCGTCACGCGAGGGGACGGGGGCGATGTTCGCGCCGCCGGGGTCGCTCTCCTCGGGCGACGCGGCAGCGGCGGTCCCCGAGGGGCCGCACCGCGTCTCCATGGAGGACTTGCTGCCGCGGCTCGTCCGGAAGGTCGCGTGGTCCTCGAACGCGAAGGGCGGATGCGCGAGGCTCGAGCTCGGCGCGGGTTCGCTGGCCGGCGCCGTAGTGCTGGTGCAGTCGGACGCGCTCGGGGTGCGGGTGAAACTGACCGCGCCACCCGGAGTGGACCTCGGCCCCTGGCGCGACCGCATCGCCGCGCGCCTCGCCGCCCACGGCGTCGACGACGACGACGTGAGAATCACGACCTAGCAGCTGCTGCAAGCGCGTCAGGCCAAGCCTGGGAGAGGACTCAGGCGCTCGATAGAACGCGCAAGACGTTGCCGCGAAGCAGCTTGCCGATGGTTCGCTCCGCGATGCCGGCCTGCATGAGCGCGTCGGTGAGGAGCGGCAGACCCCTCGGGTCCTCGAGCTCCCTGGCCGGGATGATCATCCCGTCCCAGTCGCTTCCAAGCGCGGGCGTGTCCTCGCCGACCACGTCGATGATGTGCCGCATGTGGGCCACGACGCGGTCCAAGCCGGTCCCGCCGAGGTACCGCGTGTGGAAGATGACCCCGACGACGCCGCCCCGATCCGCCACCGCGCGCAGCTGCGCGTCGTCGATGTTGCGCCAATGATCGTAGACGCCGAGAACGCCCGTGTGGCTCACGATCGGCGGCTTGGTGGCCGCGGCGCAGGCGTCGAGGAATCCCCGCCGATTGATGTGCGCGAGGTCCACGAGGACGCCCGCGCCTTCGCAGCGGCGGACGAGCTCGAGGCCCCAGGGCGTCAGGCCTTCGGCGTCCCTGCGCCCTCGACCGTACGCCGGGAAGCCGGCCTCGTTGGCGGTGAAGTGCAGGAGGCCCAGGTAGCGCACCCCGCGGCGCGCGAACGCCTCGATCCGATCGAGGTCTCCTTCGAGGGCGTGCGCCCCTTCGATCCCGAGGAGAGCGGCGATGGCGCCGTCGCGCCGGCAGCCTTCGACCTCCTCTCCCGTGCGCACGAGGCGCAGGGCTTCCGGCGCGCGGCCGATCGCCTCGACGAGGGCGTCGATCTGCTCGTCGACCGCGCGGGCCAGGCCGCGGGTCCGTCCGGTGAACGGAAGCGACACGAGCCCGAAGAACTGGCCGCCCATCCCGCCGTCGCGCATCCGGGGGAGGTCGACGTGACCTCCGAAAGCCGCGCGCCACAGCGGCGGCTCGTGCCGGGCGTGCACGTCGTAGCCCATCCAGCGCGACCACATGAGCGTGTCGGCGTGCAGATCGAGCGCCGGGTACCGGGCGTGGAGGGCGAGCGCCTCCGGTCGCGGCCGCGGCGGATGGGGGGGCTCGGGCTGCGACATCGCGAGTAAGGTCGCTTTATGCCACGGCCGCCGGTCGCCAGCGACCGCGCGGATTCAGCCGTGCTAGAGAGAGGTCGCTCCCGCCATGTTGGCAACGCCCGCCGACCCCACCGACGCTGCGCGCGCTCGGGCCGTGCTCGCCGACGACGTGCTCGAGCTCGTGGGTGACACGCCCCTCGTGGCCATTCGCACGCCCGGGGACGACGTCCCGCGCGCGTCGGTCTGGGCCAAGATGGAGCAGGCGAACCCCGCCGGGTCGGTGAAGGACCGGATCAGCCTCGCGATGATCGAGGAAGCCGAGCGCGACGGACGCCTCGCGCCGGGCGGTGTGGTCATCGAGCCGACGAGCGGCAACACGGGGATCGGCCTCGCGATGGTGTGCGCGGTTCGCGGGTATCGCTGCATCCTCGCGATGCCCGAGAGCATGAGCCTCGAGCGCCGCCAGCTGCTCGAGGCGTTCGGCGCCGAGGTCGTGCTCACCCCCCAGGCCGAGCAGATGGAGGGCGCCGTGGCGAAGGCGCGGGAGCTGGCGGAGCGAACGCCCGGCTCGTTCATGCCGCAACAGTTCGACAACCCAGCCAATCCGCGCGTTCACGTTGACACCACCGGGCCCGAGATCCTCGCGGCGATGCGAGGCTTGTCGATCGACGCGTTCGTCGCCGGCGTGGGCACCGGAGGAACGATCAGCGGGGTGGGGGCCGTGCTCCGGCGCTCGGTCGTCCCCGCGCCGCGCATCATCGCGGTGGAGCCGGAGTCGTGCGCGACCATCTCGCGCGGCCAACGCGGACCGACCAAGATTCAAGGGCTCGCGGCGGGGTTCGTGCCGAAGAACTACCATCCCGACGTCGTCGACGAGGTGCGCACCGTGCGGGACGCCGACGCGTGGGCGACCAAGACACGCCTGGCGCGCACCGAAGGGTTGCTCGTTGGCATCAGCGCGGGTGCCGCCGTCCACGTCGCGCTCGACGTGGCGCGAGAGCTCGGCCCGGGCAAGAACGTCGTGACCGTCCTGCCCGACACGGGGGAGCGCTACTTCAGCCTCGAGTCGTACTTCGCGGAGGCGGCGCGGTGACTCGCGGAAACGCCCGCGTGCTCATCGTGGGGCTCGGGGGCCTCGGTTGTCCCGCGAGCCTCGCGCTCGCTCGCGCCGGGGTCGGCACCCTCGGTCTATGCGACGAGGATCACGTGGAGCGGACCAACCTGCACCGGCAGATCCTCTACACGGAGCGCGACGTGGGTTGCGCGAAGGTCGACGCGGCGGTCCGCGCGCTCACGGCGATCGCGCCTGGGTTGCGCGTCATCGCCCACGCGACGCGCCTTCTCCCGCACAACGGCGTGGCCCTGGTCCGCGAGTACGACCTCGTGCTCGAGGGGAGCGACAACTTCGCCACGAAGTTCCTCGTCGCCGATGCATGCGCCATCGCGGGGGTCCCCGTCGTGCACGGCGCTGCGGTGCGCTGGGTGGGCACCGCGCTGGCCGTGGGGCCGAGAGGCCGGCCGTGTTACCGGTGCTTGTTCGAGGACCCGCCGGGCGAGGGGTCGCTCGGCTGCGCGGAGGCGGGGGTCGTCGGGCCGGTCGTGGGGGTCGTGGCCGCCGCGCAGGCCGACCTGGCCCTCGCGTGGATCGACGGCGTTCCGGTGGACGGCGAGCTTGTCACCTTCGATGGCAAGAGGGACGCGCTTCGCCGGCGCACCGTCCGCCCCCGGCGGGACTGCCCCCTTTGCGGTGACCCCGCCCGGATACGGCGCATCGAAGCGGAGGCCTACCAATCACCCGCGTAGGGCTGAGACAAGGAGAACTGCCACATGGAGACGACCGTGCGAATTCCGACGCCACTGAGGACCTTGACCGGCGGCGCCGACGAGGTGACCGCGAGCGGCGCGACCGTCGCTGAGGTCATCGAGGACCTCGAGCGGCGGCACCCGGGGATCCGAGACCGTCTGCTGGACGACAAAGGGGTGAGGCGCTTCGTGAACATCTACGTGGGCGAGGAGGACGTCCGGTTCCTCGACGGGCTGAAGACGACGCTCAAGGCGGGCGACCAGATCAGCATCGTCCCGGCGATCGCGGGCGGTTGAGCGGCCCGCGCATGCACCGGCACGCCCGTCAGACCCTCCTCGCCGAGATCGGACCGATGGGGCAGGCGGCGATCTCACGCCGTCGCGTCGACGTGCGCCTCGGCGGTTTGGCGGCCGAGGTGGCGGTGCGCTACCTCGCGGGCGCAGGCGTCGCCTTCTTGAACGTGCGCGACGCGCACCTCGCGGCCCTGGCGGGCGACGTCGATCGAGCCGTCGAGACCGCGGTCGACGCGACCCTCCCCCTGGAGCCGGGGGTCGGATACGACCTTGCGGATCCGACCGCCCGCGACGTGGCGTGCGGCGCCCGGTTCGCGTTGGGCGAGCTGAAGGCCGCGCTGGACGCGGAGGCGCGGTGACGACGCTCCGGCGAGCCCGGAGGCTCGAGTCGGTCGTCGACGCGGTGGGGAACACGCCGCTCGTGCGGCTGCGCGTCGTCGCACGGCACGTTCCGGACGTGGAGGTCTGGGCCAAGCTCGAGTTCGCCAATCCGGGGGGCAGCGTGAAGGACCGGCCCGCCCTGCGGATGATGCTCGACGCGCTCGCGGACGGTCGGCTCACGCGCGACCGGATCCTCGTCGACTCGACGAGCGGAAACACCGGCGTCGCGTACTCTCTCTTCGGCGCCGCCCTCGGCATCCGGGTTCGTCTCGTGATGCCGTCGAACGTGAGCAAGGCCCGCAAGGACATCGCGCTGAGCTTCGGAACCGAGATCGTCTACAGCGACCCCATGGAGGGCTCGGACGGCGCCATACGCGTCGCGCGCGAGCTCGTGGCGAAGGATCCGGACGCGTATTTCTACCCCGACCAGTACTCGAACCCCTCCAACTGGCGCGCTCACTACGACGGCACCGGGAGGGAGATCGTCGACGCCGTCGGCGATCGGCTGACGCACTTCGTCGCGGGGCTGGGCACGACGGGGACGATGATGGGGTGCTCGAGGCGCCTCAAGGAGCACGGCCGCCCGGTCCAGTGCGTGGCCGTCGAGCCCGCCGACGCGCTGCACGGCCTGGAGGGCTTGAAGCACCTTGCGACGAGCCTGGTGCCGGCCATCTACGACCCCACCGTGCCGGACCGCATCGTCGCGGTGACGACCGAGGACGGCTGGGACATGGCCGATCGACTCGCGCGCGAGGAGGGGCTGCACGTGGGACACTCGTCGGGCGCCAACGTGGTCGCGGCGCTCAAGTTGGCCGAGGAGGCGCAGCGGACGGGCCGGGGAGGCTGCGTCGTCGTGATCATTTGCGACCGCGGCGACCGCTACTTTGCCCCGATGCGCTGGGAGCGGTGCTACGTGTGGTAGAAAAGGAATCCGCCGCGCGGTCGGTCGAGCGTCGGCGGCCGGCACCGAACGACGGCTCGCATGCGTGATTCGAAGAAACACCCGTGGGCGGACGGCCGCCTGGTCGTGGGCCGGTCGGTGCTTGACCAGGTGGACGAAGAGGCGCGGCGCGCTTACGAGCGCGACGAGGAGAGCTGCGGCTTCCTGATCGGACCGGTCACGGAGCCGGACGTGATCGACGGCATCGTCCCGATGGTGAACCGCGCCAACGCGCTGCATCGGCTGGACCCGGAGCAATACCCGCGGACGGGGCGCATGTACTTCGACATCGACTCGATGAAGTTCGAGAAGGCCATGCGCGGGGGTGAGACGAGCGGGCGCCCCGTCAAGGTTCTCTATCACTCGCACCTCGACGCAGGCGCGTACTTCTCGGCGACCGACGCCGAGGTCGCCAAGATGGGGCAGGGCGAGCCGCCCTGGGACATCGCCTATCTCGTGACGAACGTCACGAAAGGCCGCGTGGACGACCGGAAGCTCTTCGTGTGGGATCCGCAAACGCGCACCTTCGTCGAGAGCCCCCTCGAGGTGCGAGAGGGCACCTGACGCCATGACGGGCCGGGGTCGCCGGGGTCGCCCCTGCTGGGCCGCCACGAAACGGGGTCTGGTGGGCGCCTCCGCCGTCGTCGCAGTCGCCATCTCCGTCGCGTCGCCGGCCTCGGCTCAGCTCCGCGAGTCGATCGACCGCGTCGCCGACGCCTGGCGTGCCGCCGGCGGGGCGGTCGTCGTCGACCGGACGCGGTTCCTCAACGACGACGAGACGATGCCGGTCGTCGTGCCGGACCTCCCGCCGGCCGAGTGCACCACGGCGGTCATCCTCGGCGCGAGGGGGATCGGGTTTCACGTCCGGGTCTCCGACGTGAGCGACGAGGATCCGAGCAAGCGCATCCCCAGCGAGGCGGGCGCGGTCTCGATCGAGATCTGCGGCGAGCCGTTCCCGCGCCGGTTGCTCGTGACGAGCGACTCCGGGCGCGGAGCCCTCGAGACGGTGCTCGCCACGTCGGTGAGGCCGTTGCCCGCGCTCCGCGCGGTCCTGCCGGAGCGGGGAGGGGGAGGCCTCACCAATGCTCCGGAACCCGGAACGCTGCCGGCGCTGCCGCCGCCGGATCGCCGTGCCCAGGCGTCCGAAGCGCGGGCGCGCCGCGACGGGTTCGAGGTCCTCCCGCGCGCCTCCTGGCCCTCCGGCGTCGACGGAGCCGGTGCGGGGGAGGACACCCTCGCGCCGGGTTGCCACACGCTCGAGCTCTTTGCGGTGGATCCGCGCGCGTTTCATCCGGGCCTTCGCGCCAAGCTCGACCTCGACGCGGAGATGCGCGACGCGCTGGGGGACCGCCTCTTGGCCCGCGACCGCACCGACGCCCCCGACGCGCGGCTCGCCGCGTGCGTGGGGGAAGGGACGCAAGTGGACGTCGTGTTCGTCGGGTCGCCGCCGGGGGTGCCGGTCCTCGTCACGCACTGGATGCAGCCGTTGCCGCAACACCTGCCGACCCTTTGGGGCAGCGAGGCCCGCGCGCGGATGGCGCACGTTCTCTTGACGCGCAAGGCCCTGCCGCCGCCCCGCGATCCGATCTTCGTGGCGCAGGGTGGCGTCGGCATGACTCCCGTGCCGGTCTCTCTCGAGCCAGGGGGTTGCTACCTGGCGG
>DATGJA010000604.1:0-2495 GCA_035295445.1 Polyangiaceae bacterium
GGTCGAGGTCGAGGTCGAGGTCGAGGTCGAGGTCGAAGTCGAAGGTCGAAGGTCGATGGTCGATGGTCGAAGGTCGAAGGTCGACGGGACGCCCCCCCCGAACACATGACCATGGACACCCCCCGCGGGGCGGACGAACCACAAGGGTCGGCCTCGCGTGATATTTTCGCCGGGGGGGACCGATGACGCGCCCGTGGGACATATTCCTGTCCTTTGCCCATGACGACCTCGCCGACGCGCGCTGGCTCGCGCGTCGCCTCGAGGATCACGGCGGCTGGCAGTGCTTCGTCTCCAACGACAGCCTCGATCTCGAGGTGGGATCCGCCCAGTGGAGCGAGGCCATCGACCGCGTGCTCGATAGGACGTCCGTCCTCGTCCTGATCGTCACCCCCGCGGCGCTCAAGTCGCGGTGGGTCCTCTACGAGTGGCGCGGATTTCACGACGACATCCTGCGAGGACGCGGGGGGTTGATCGTCCCCGTTTGCGTCGGGGGCACCCAGCCGGAGAAGCTCCCGCGCGCCCTGCGGCGCTATCAGGCCGTCGCGCTTGCGGTCGACGGGGAGCGCGACGCCGCGGTGCAGCGCATCGTGCACATCGTCCGCGGTTTTCTCGAGTCTCCGTCCCGCCGCAGCGACAGCCCGACCGCGAGCGCCCACACGGTGCCGCCCGTCGAGAGGCGTCCGCCACTCGGTCCGCGCGTCCGCCGCCGCTTGCTGGCACTTGCCGGGGCCATCGCGTTCGCCGCGCTTGGGCTGATCGGCGCCCGCGCCTACAAGCCTCGCGACCCCCGACTCGGGCTCGACACGATCGCTTCCTACGCCCGCTGCAACGACGCCGATGTCGCGCGGATCGCCTCCGTCACCGCCTGGGAAGAAGCGGCGGCCGACTTCGAGAGCGCGATGAACCGATGGCGGGCGCCCGCTCGATGGCGCGCCGGATATCGCTTTGCCCGGGGGCAGCGCGCGCACCTGCTCGGCCAGACCGCGCAGGCCAAGGACGAGTTCCAAAAGAGCATCCAAATCGAACCGCGCTGGGCGGTGCTTTACCTGGGTTTGAGCGGCGCGGTCGTCGACGCCGACCCGAACGCTGCCTTGCAGGCGGCGCAGAGCGCCCGCGGGCTCGACGAAGAGCTGTGGACCGCCGTCGCCGCCACGGCGCTCGCCGAGCTTCGCGCCGGCCAGCGCGATCGCGCGATCGAAGACTACCGGCGCGCGCTTGCCCTGGCTCCGGCATCCGGTCACCTCATGGCGACCCTCGCCCTCGCGCTGCGGAGCGCGGGAGGGATGTACGACGACGAGGCCGAGGAGCTCGCACGCCGGTCGCTCACCCTCGACGCGAACATGTCCGACCCCCACGTTCTCCTCGCCGAGCGCGCGCTCGAAAAGGATTCCCCCGCCGAAGCACTGACCCACGCGGAGCTCGCCGCCAGCATCGCTCCCCGGTCGGTGCCCGCGCAGCTGGTCCTCGGCGACGCGTTGCAGGCCGTCGGCGACCTGACGCGCGCTCACGAAGCATGGATCGCCGCGCTCGCGCTGGGCGATGAGGTACCCGAACAGGGCGCGCCCGCCAGGCGACTCGAGGAGGTCCGGGACGCGATCTTTCGCCACGACGTTCCGACTTGCCGATGCAGGAAAAGCGACGCTCCGAAGGCGGCGCCCCCGAGAGCCCAGCTCGAACCGGCCCGATGACCCTCCCGCATTCACTCGGCGACGTGAGGCTCCACTGAGCCTGACCTCCATTTGAGACTCTCGCTCGGCGAGCGACTGCGCCTAGGATGGCGGTGACGCGGCTGAGTTGAGGTCTCGAGACTGCTGCCATTCGGCCTCACCCCGCAGGCCAGTCACCCCGGCGTCCAAGGGCGCTTCTTCTCGAAATCGTTCTTCTTTTCGGCCGACGCCCCGCGTTGGCACGGTTCGACCATAAACACGACCGTTTCCGGCCCGCCGCCCCGGGCCGCCGAGGTGCTCATGATCGCTCCCGCAATGGTGTTTGGCTGGTGGCTCGCCGCGTCGATGCCGGTGGCACACGCGCACCCGGCTACCCATCCCACCTTTGCGGAGATGCCGTCGCTCGAGACGGCGACCGGCACGGGCGGCGCGACCGGCGAGCGCAAGGCCAAGGCCGGTCCGACCGCGTTTGCCGTGATCCCGCCCGACCGCGCGCCGCTCAAGGGAACCATCACGCCCGCCATGGTCCGCGCGGCGCACAGCTACCTCGACTTGCCGATGGGCTCCGAGCGCGCCGAAGAGGTGGAGGGACGACGCCTCCTCTTCGTGCTCGAGTGGCACTACCACCCGCCGGGCTTCGTGGGCGGCCCGAACGGCTGGCACAAGGGGGTCACGATCTACGAAGACCTACGCTAGGGCGCACTCTTAGCAGCCGGGCGCGCGCGATATCCCTCGCTTCATCCGCGCGATCTCTTGGAGCTCGCCCGCGAGCTCCAGGGTCCGGCCGGCCGCCCGCCTCGCGAGCTCCTGCGCCCCCTCGTCCACGGC
>DATGJA010000605.1:0-12006 GCA_035295445.1 Polyangiaceae bacterium
TTCACCGAGAAGCTCGTCAAGAAGCAGACCGCGGACTTCGTCGGCGTCATCCGCGAGCGGACGTCCAGGCAGCCGATCCCGAACGCGCGGGTGGCCCTCGACACGGGTCAAGAGGCCGTGACCGACGACCAGGGCAGGTTCGAGATCGCCGACGTGCCCCCGGGAGAGCACACCGTCACCCTCTCGGGGGAGAGCTTCGTCACGGTGGGAACGACGGAGAACTTCGAGCCGAGCAAGAAGCTCGACGCGACCTACGAGGTCGACAAGGCGCCCGAGAAGGGGACCACCTCCGGAGATGAAGAAGAGGAGGAGGTCGTCACGACGGCGCCCCGCCTGAAGAAGCAGGTCGTGTCGACCGAGGTCCAAGCCTCACAGGCGACGAAGGTGCCCGGCACCCAAGGCGACGTCCTCAAGGTCGTCGAGAACCTCCCCGGCGTGGCGCGGGCCGCGGCCGGGTCGAGCGCGCTCGTCGTGTGGGGCGCAGCGCCTCAGGACACTCGCGTCTACGTCGACGGCATCCACGTGCCGCTGCTCTACCACGGGGGCGGCTACCGCTCGATTCTCCCGTCGGACTTCGTCAAGTCGGTCGAGCTCGTGCCCGGGGGGTACGCACCTGCCTTCGGACGCGGTCTCGGCGGCCTCGTCTCGGTGGCGATGCGGCCGCTCGACGAAGACGGCATCCACGGGAGCGCGGGGGCCGACGTCATCGACGCCTCCGCGGACATGCGCGCGAAGGTGACCGACCGCGTCCACGTCGCGATCGGCGCACGCAAGAGCTACCTCGACACGGTCCTCGCCAACGTCACGTCCGCCGACGTCGGCGACATCGTCCCCATCCCCCGCTACTGGGACGGCCAGGCGCGCGTCTCGTACGATCTTGCCCCGCACGAGACCCTCGAGGCGGGAGGGCTCGTCTCGAGCGATCGGATCGACCACACGCTCGTCAACCCCGACCCGTCGCTCACGACCCGGCAGACGACGGGCACCGATTTCGACCGCGTGTACCTCCGCTACGAGAAGCACATGGCCGACGGGTCCGTCATGTCCGCCGTCCCGTGGTTCGGGACGGACTCGACGATCCTCATGACCCAGTACGGGGCCACCGTGACCGACTTGACCAGCGACTCGACGATCGTGGGCCTCCGGGCCGGTTGGCGCGGCCCGGTCATCGAGCACGTCCGCGGCAGCGTGGGCATCGACGGCGAGGCCTCCTTCTCCCATCTGCGCCGCTCCGGATCGATCGGCGCGCCGCCGCGCGAGGGCGACGTCTACGTGTTCGGCGAGCCGCCGCCTGGACAGATCAACCTCGACGACTGGAAGACCGTCATCGGCTCGGTCGCCCCCTATGCCGAGGCGGACGTATCCCTCCTCGACGACCGGCTCCACCTCGTCCCTGGCGTTCGATTCGAGCCGTACCTTTGGTCGACGAACAAGAACGTCCCGGCGACCGGCGACACCCCCAACATCGGCGTCACGCACGAGGACGCGGTCATCGAGCCGCGCGTCTCGGTCCGTTACTCGGTCACCCCGGAGATCACGGCCAAGGCGGCCTTCGGCATCTACCACCAGGCGCCGCAGGCCGAGGATCTCTCGGCGGTCTTCGGGACACCCTCGCTCGTCCTGTCCACCGCGAATCACTACCTGGCGGGCGGCATCTTCCAGCTCACCGACGCGCTCTCGGCCGAAGTGACGGGCTTCCTGTCCGAGTCCGAGGACCTCGCCGTCCGCAGCCAGGCCGACAGTCCGCTCATCGCGCACGCGCTCGACCAAACGGGCATCGGCCGATCCTTCGGCACGCAGTTCCTGATCCGCCAGCAGCAGGTCGGGCGGTTCTTCGGTTGGGTGAGCTACAGCATGCTGCGCAGCATCCGTCGCGACGCGCCCGACCTCGCGTGGCGTCTCTTCGACTACGACCAGACGCACGTCTTCACCGCGCTCGGCTCCTACGACCTCGGCGCCGGCTTCGAGGTGGGCGCGCGCTTCCGCTACGCGACGGGCTACCCGCGCACCCCCGTGCTCGGGAGCTACTACGAGACGCGCACAGCCACGTACGAGCCCGTGTTCGGGTTGCACAACTCGACCCGCATTCCACCCTTCGTCTCGCTCGACGTGCGCGCGGCCAAGCGCTTCAAGTCGGGCAAGGTCGTCGGCGAGGTCTACCTCGACGTCCAGAACGTGACCGACCACGCGAACCCGGAGGAGATCGTGTATAGCCCGAGCTTCGCGCAGCGCGGTTACATCACCGGGTTCCCGATCCTTCCGAACCTCGGCGCGAGGCTCACGTGGTGAGGGCGCGCCGGGCGACGTTGGGTGTGTGCGCTTGCGCCGTCGTCGCGGGCTGCAAGCCGGACCTCGACCAGACCGTGTCGATCGTCAAGGGCCCTCAGATCCTGGCCGTCCGTTCGGATCCGGCGGAGGCCACGCCGATGACGCCCGTCACGTACACGGCGCTCTACGTCGATCCCACGGAGGCCGTCGCGTCCCCGCCCCTCGAGTGGGCTTTTTGCAATGCGCGCAAGCCGCTCGCCGAGCTCGGCCCGGTGAGCCCGCAGTGCCTGCAGAAGAGCGGCGACTGGTTCGTCCCGCTCGGCGCAGGCGGGCAGGTCGTCGGGGCGCTCCCGGACATCGCGTGTCGCCAGTTCGGTCCCGACGTCCCCGAGCCGCAACCCGGCCAGCCCCAGGGGCGACCCGTCGATCCCGACACGACCGGCGGCTACTATCAACCCGTGCGCGTCTTCGCGCCGGCGGCCTCCGGTGCGGTCGTCGGCATCGGCGAGACGCGCCTCTCGTGCGGGCTGGCCGGCGCCACGTCGGACCAGGCCGCCCAATACGCGGGCCGCTACCGAAACAATACGAACCCCGCCGTCGACTCGCTGGCGATCCTCGGCGGATCGGGCGCGACGCTCCAGCCCGACGGCCAGGGCGTGGCCAACTCGATCACGGCCGGCCAGCGCGTGGCGTTTCGGGTGACGTGGGCGGACTGCCCCGCGGTCGACGTCTGCGGCGATTCGTATTGCGGGCCGGACGAGACGTCGATGACCTGCATGGCCGACTGCGCGATGCCCAAGGGTTGCACGGGCGCGGAGCGCTACGTCCTCTACGACCTGATGAGCCGGAGCCTCGTCGACGAGCGCGAGGGCATCCACGTCTCCTGGTTCGCGACGGACGGTACCTTCGACGTCGACCGCACCGGTCGCGATCCGGAACACCCGACGCCGAGCAGCGACGACGGATGGCTCGCGCCGGCGAGGGCGACGACCGTGCACATGTGGATCGTTCTCCTCGACGATCGCGGCGGGACGGGGTGGGCCTCGTACACGCTGAGCGTCCGATGAACTTCTCCCGGAAGCGTGACCGAAACGTCACGCACGTGGCGCGGCGCGGTCGCAAACAAGCCGGAGTCTGCCGGTCATGGCTCGGGTGTTGGTGATCGAGGACGAGGCCGATCTCCGCGAGGTTCTCCAGTACAACCTCGCGCAAGCCGGACACCGGCCCTACGCCGCCGCCACGGGTGAGGCCGGCCTCAAGCTCGCACAGGAAGTGCGACCGGACATCGTGCTGCTCGATCTGATGCTCCCGGACGTGCCGGGCACGACCGTGGCCAAGTCGCTGCGGCGGGAGCCGCAGACGCAGCTCGTGCCCATCATCATGGTCACCGCCAAGGCCGAGGAGATCGACCGGATCGTGGGCTTCGAGCTCGGGGCGGACGACTACGTGGTCAAGCCGTTCAGCGTGCGTGAGCTCATTCTGCGGATCGAGGCCGTCCTTCGCCGCGGACGAAGCCCGGAGCAGCGGCTCCTCGAGGTGGCCGAGCTGCGCATCGACAAGGAGGCGCACCGGGTCACCGTCGGCGGCGAGGAGATTGCGTTGACCGCCCTGGAGTTCAAGCTCCTGGTCACGCTGACCGAGCGCAGAGACCGCGTGCAGGCTCGAGGCACTTTGCTGAGCGACGTCTGGGCGATCGACGCCGAGATCGCGTCGCGGACCGTCGACACGCACGTCAAGCGTCTTCGCGACAAGCTGGGGACGGCCGGACGTTTCATCGAGACCGTCCGCGGCGTCGGCTATCGCTTCAGCGAGACCCCCACCGAAGAAGAAGAGTGACGCGGGCGGGCCCGTCGGCCCGCGGATCATCCCGTCGCGCGCTTCTTCTTGCCGGCCGGCTTGGCCTTCTCGACCTTCTCTTCCTCCTCGTCGGTCTTGGCCTTCGCCGGGCCGGGCTTGTTGGCGCCCTTGATCGACCGCGAGAGCAGCTCGGCCAGGTCGATGACCTGCGCTCCCGTCGCCTCGCCGGCGGGAGCCGCCTCCTCCGCGCCGCTCGTGGTGTCGCGCGCGACCTCGCCCGCCTCGACCTTCTGGTCGACCGCGGCGAGGACGGCGCTGCGATATTCGTCCGGGTGCTTGGCGGCGTCGAACGGACCGGAGAGCTCGTCGATGAGATGAAGGGCCAGCTGCTTCTCGCGGTCCGTGGCCTCCTTGCCCCCCGCAGGAGCGATCTCGTCGCCGCTCACGAGCTCCTCGGCGAAGCGCATCATGTCGAGCGAGAAGAGGCGGCCGCGGGGGCGTAGGAGCGCGAGGCGCGTGCGCGTCCGGAGCCGGACCTTGGAGAGGGCGACCTTCTTGGTGTCCTCGAGGACCGATCGCAGGAGCTCGTACCCGCGCACGTTCTTGCTCGCCGGGCCCACCCAGTAGCTCTTCTCGACGTAAGCGAGGTCCACCTCGAGGGGGTCCACGAACTCGACGATTTCGATCGTCCCGCCCGATTCGTCGCCGTCGAGCTTCGCGAGCTCCTCCTTCGTGAAGAGCGCGTATTCGCCCTTGGAGACCTCGTACCCTTTTCCGATCTCCTCCCACGCGAGATCGCGGTTGCACTTGGGGCAGCGGCGCACGAGATTGACGCGCGTGCCGCACTCCTTGTGGAGCTGGTGGAATTGGGGCGTGAGATCCTTCGTCGCCGTGTAAAGCTTGGCGGGAATGGTCACGAGGCCGAAGGCGATTTCACCGGACCAGAAGGCTCGCATGGGGCTCCGTAGGCGTGGACGTTGTCCGATAGCGTGAACGATGGCGAATCCGAAGAGAAGCGGAGCCGGACGCCGCGGCTCGAACACTGATAAGGCGAGCAGCGTCGAGCGCCCGGCGTCGGGCGCGGATCGGCTCGCAACGTACGAATCCAAGCGCCGCTTCGACGCGACGCCCGAACCGCCCGCCAGGCCACGATCGTCGCAGGACCCGGCGGCGAAGGAAAAGAAACCGGCGGCCGCTGCGCCGCTGGCCTTCGTGGTCCAGAAGCACGACGCGCGCCGTCTGCACTACGACGTTCGGCTCGAGGTCGACGGTGCCATGGCAAGCTGGGCGGTCCCCCGAGGGCCGAGCTACGACCCCGCCGTCCGCCGCCTCGCGGTTCAGACCGAAGACCATCCGATGGAGTACGCCACGTTCGAGGGACGCATCCCGGACGGCCAGTACGGGGCGGGCGACATGATCGTCTGGGACCGCGGGACGTACGAGACGGTCCCGCCGCACACCGAGCGCGCGATGCTCGACAAGGGACACCTGCACGTGCGCTTCTTCGGAGAGAAGCTGAGCGGCGAGTGGCACCTCGTGCGAACGGGAGACCGCGCCGGCGACGACGGCACGGGCGGCAAGGGCAAGGCGTCCTGGCTCCTGTTCAAGGCGAAGGACGCCCTCGCGAACCCGGCGTACGACGTCGTGGCCGAGCGCCCCGAGAGCATCGTCAGCGGGCGCGTCGCGACGCGCGGGCCCTTGCGGGCGGGCGCATCGGAGCAAGGTCGGAACGCCCGCGCCCTGCTCGACGCGGTCGGTGAGCCCGCCCTCGCGACCTCCGGCGCGCCGATCGCGGATCCTTCGAAGTGGCTCTTCGAGGTCAAATACGACGGCTATCGCCTCTTCGGGTGCAAAGCCGGACCCGAGGTGCGCATGTTCACGCGACGGGCGCACGACTGGACGGATCGCTTCCGGCCCATCGCCGAGGCGATCGCACGCCTCGGCGCGCGCGAGTGCGTGATCGACGGCGAGGCGTGCGTCGTCGACGATCAGGGGCGGCCTTCGTTCGGCGCGCTGCAAGAGTGGCTGGGCGGCTCGTCGGATCGTGCGCGGGTCGCCTTCGCGACGTTCGACCTTCCGTGGCTGGACGGCCGCGACCTGCGGAGCGAGCCCCTCGAGGCGCGGCGCGAGCTCCTCGAGCGCCTCCTCGAGGGGCAGGGGCCGCCCCTTTCCCTCTCGCGCGCCGTCGGCGGCGACCTTCCCCAGCTTCTCCGCGCGACGCGCGAGGCGGGGCTCGAGGGGCTCATCGCGAAACGAAAGGGGAGCCCCTACGTCGCGGGGCGCTCGGGCCACTGGATCAAGCTGAGGTTCGATCGCCGTCAGGAGTGCGCCGTCGCCGGCTGGATTCCCCTCGCGGGGACGCGCGATCAGGTGGGGGCGCTGATCCTCGGCGTCGTCGACGGCGGCAAGCTCGTCTACGCCGGCCGGGTGGGCACGGGCTTCAGCGATCGAGCGCGGCGCGACCTGGCGGGCGCGCTGGGCGCCCACGTCGTCGACGCGCCGCCTGTCCAAGGAGCGCCGAAGATCAAGGACGCACACTGGGTCGAGCCCAAGCTCGTGTGCGAGTGCGCTTTCACCGAATGGACGTCCGACGGTTCGATGCGGCACCCGCGCTACCTCGGATTGCGCGAGGACAAGTCCCCGATGGAGACGATCAAAGACGGCGACCAGGGAGGAGAAGGCCCCGAGCCCGTCCCCCACTCTGCGCCCCAGCGCTCCGGCGCGGGCCCCAAGCTCGCGAACCCGGACAAGGTCCTCTTCCCGCGCGACGGCATCACCAAGCGAGACATCTGGGACTACTACACCGCGGTCGCTCCCGTGATGATCCCGCACCTGGCCGGGCGGCCGCTCACCTTGCAGCGCTATCCCGACGGGATCGAGGGCGAGGAGTGGTACCAGCAGAACGCACCGGAGAAGACGCCCGGGTTCATCCGGCTCGTCGACACGGGCCCTCGCCACGAGAACAAGAAGCGGATCGTCTGCGACGACCTGCCGACCCTGCAGTGGCTGGCCAACCTCGCGGCGCTCACCATCCACCAGTGGTGCAGCCACGTGCCCCCCTCGGCGACGACGCGGGCCGCCATCGACGCGGCGCTCGCCGTGCCGAACTACGTGGTGCTCGATCTCGACCCGGGCGACGGACCCTGGTCGCACCTGGTCGAGGTGGCCATGGCGGTGCGCAAGCTCCTCGACGCCCTCGAGCTTCGGAGCTTCGCGAAGACGAGCGGCAAGCGCGGCGTCCATGTGGTCGTGCCCATCGCCCCCGGGTACACCCACGACCGGGCGACGCTCTTCGCGGAGCGCGTGGCGCGGGCCGTCGCCAAAGTGTTGCCCGAGATCTCGACCGTCGAGCGGATGAAAGAGAAGCGAGGCGGAAAGCTCTACATCGACTATGGCCAGAACGGCGAAGGCCGCACCGTCGTCTCGCCGTACACCATCCGGGCGCGCGACGGCGCCGTCGTCTCGACGCCGATCGGGTGGGACGAGCTGACCGTCGACCTCGACCCCACGCGCTTCACGGTTCGCACGGTGCTCGACCGGATCGCGCGACACGGCGACCTCTACGCGGGCGTCCTCGCGGGCGGCCAGCGCCTGCCCCAAGTGTGAATTCAGCCGTCGAAGATGGCGTCCGAGACCCCGCTGTCGATCCCGCACTGGGTCGCGGCGAGCGTCGTCCAGAGGCCGCTCGCCCCGCACTCGAGCGCGTCGTAGTACATGTCCCCCGCGCAGCTCGTGGGGTTGCCCTTGCACTGCAGGCCGGGGGACGGGCACTTCGTTCCGTCAATGACGATCGTGGGGTCGGGGCAGGTCGGGGGGGCCGAGGCGTCCATACCGCAAGCGGGGAGCTGAGGGCACACCCATACGGACTTCTCGCAGGCGCACGAGCCCAGCATCATCGCGCCGCAGTAAAGGAACGTGGCCTTGCACTGCGTCCCGATCGGCAGGTTGCAGGGCGAGCCTGCTTTGACGGAGTCGGTAGTCGGACACGACATAGGCGCGCATGGTGGAGCGACCGGCTGCGGGCAGCTCCAGGCGCCGCCGAGGCAAGTGCATGCGATCGTCGTCCCTGGAAGGCCGTTGCAGCCCGGGTTGCTCATGCTCGAACTGCAGACGAGGTCCGGGGCCGAGCAAGCGCCGCCCGAAACGACCTGGAAGGGAGCGGGGCACACGCCGCCGGAGGACGCCGAGCCCGAGGAGCCGCTGCCGGGAAACCCGGTGGTCGAGGAGCCCGTCGTGCCGATGCCGCTGCTGCCGCTGCTCGGAGCGCCGGTGGTCGCCGTGCCGCTCGTCGACCCGGAGCCATTGCCCGAAGAGCCTCCGCTCGTCGACCCGGAGTCGACGCCCGTGAGGCCGGGGTCGACCCGTCCTCCACAAGCCGCCACCCCTACGACACCGGCCCCGATCACCAGAGAGAACGCACGGACGAGCATTTCCCAACCAAGCGCAACGCGCGCGCCAACGTGGATCCTAGCGAAAAAAGGGCGCGAGCGGTCCCCCGATTGTGCCAACGCGTGCCGGCCGCGTCACGGCTGCCACGGGCCAGCGCGCTCCCAAAGCTTGCGCAATCTGTGCCGAATATGATCAAAGCAGGGATGTGACGCTCTCGTCCTGTTCTGGCGTGCCGTCCGAGACCGGCTCGCCGGCGCGAGCCCGGTGTGTGCCATCGCTCCGTCTCTTCGCCGGACGGGTGGCGATCGCGACCACGCGAGGGCTCTCGTGCGAGGTGGAGGAGCGCCTCGTCCCGCTGGTCGACCTCGGATTCGACTACGGGGGCACGCGCGTGCGCTCGAGCGACGCGACCGATCGGGTGTTCCGCTGCGGATCGGGGGGCGGCGTCGAGCCGGTCGCTCGCGACGCGCAGTCCGAGACGTCGGCGCGGCGCGTGCTCGAGAGTCTCGGGGCGGTCGAAGCCGAGTGCCTCGAGGAGGTCGCTCTGCCGCCGGGCTGCGAGGCGGACTACGTGGTCCGCGCCGACGGCGACGAACACTCGTTCTGTTCGTTCACCGCCCGCGCCCTCGCGCGCTTCCGGGCGCTCGGCTGGCGCGTCTCGGTCGACGCGAAGTACCCGTTCCGGGTCGTCGACGAAGAGTCGTCGTTCTTCGCGCGCGTCGAGCCGGCGGCGAGCGGTCCGGCCGGCGAAGGGCGGTTCCGCCTCGAGCTCGGCGTCTCGGTCGACGGAGAGGACCTCGACCTGCTCGCGGCGCTGCTCGACCTGCTCGAGCGCCTGGACGGCGAGGGCGGGCTCGACGCGCTCGCGAAGTCTTCCCGCGGTTCCTGGGCCTTGCGCGTCACGGAGACCCACCACGTCACGGTGCCGATCGAGCGCCTCCGCGCGCTCGTGCGCGTCGTCGCGGAGCTCTATCAGGGGCAGCACCGCCGCGACGACTCCTTCCCGGCGGTCCGGATGGGCGCCCTCGTCGCGCTCGACCAGAGCTTCCGCCGTGCAGGGGCCGCGGTCCGGTGGCCGGACCGGACCAGGGCGCTGAACCTCGCGCTCGATCCGAAGGGAACACCCGCGCCGCCTCCCGAGGGACTGTGCGCGACGCTCCGGCCCTATCAGGCCGCGGGGGTCGCGTTCTTCCAGCGACTTCGCCGCGCGGGCGTGGGCGGCCTCTTGGCCGACGAGATGGGGCTCGGCAAGACGCTCCAGACGATCGCGCACATCTGCGTGGAGCAGGAAGAGGGCCGGCTGCTCTCCCCCGCGCTGGTCGTCGCGCCGACGTCGCTGGTCGGCAATTGGTGTCGCGAGATCGCGCGCTTCGCGCCGAGCCTGCGCGTGACGGTGCTGCACGGATCCGATCGTCGCCGCAGGTGGCCCGGCGTGCCCGACGCGCACGTGGTGATCACGACCTACGCCGTGCTGGTGCGCGACGAGGAGCGCTTCGCCGCGGCCCGGTTCCACCTCGTGGTCCTCGACGAGGCGCAGGCCATCAAGAACGTCCGGGGCCAGGCGCGGCGGGCCCTCGCGCGGATCGCGGCCGACCATCGACTGTGCCTGACCGGAACTCCGGTCGAGAACAACTTGGGCGAGATGTGGTCGCTCTTCGACTGGCTGGCGCCGGACCTGCTCGGCGGAGAGCTCTCGTTCCGGAGGTTCTGGCGCGTCCCGATCGAACAGGACGCGGACGCCGAGCGGCTCGGGGCGCTGCGCGAGACGGTCGGCCCCTACGTGCTGCGGAGGCTCAAGCGCGACGTCGCGCCGGAGCTGCCGCCCAAGACGGAGACGAGCGTGCCGGTGGAGCTCGGGCCCCGGCAACGCGAGCTCTACGAGTCGATCCGCGTGGCGGCCCACGCGGACGTGCGGCGTGCGATCCGTGCCAGGGGCCTCGCCGCGTCCACCGTCACCATCCTCGACGCGCTGACCAAGCTCCGCCAGGCGTGCTGCGACCCGCGCCTCTTGCACATCGACTCGGCGCGAGGCGTGCGCGAGTCCGCCAAGCTGGAGGCGCTGACATCGATGGTGGTCGACGGCGTCGCCGGCGGCCACCGCATCCTCGTCTTCTCGCAGTTCACGAGCATGCTGGCCCTGGTCGCCGAGGAGCTGCGCGGCCGAGGCATGACGCACCTCGTCCTGACGGGCGCGACGCGCGACCGCCAACGGGTGGTGGACGCGTTCGAGGACGGACGCGCGGACGTCTTCCTCATCAGCCTGAAGGCGGGCGGCACGGGCCTGAACCTGACGGGCGCGGACACCGTGATCCACTACGACCCGTGGTGGAACCCGGCGGCCCAGGCGCAGGCGACGGACCGCGCGTACCGCATCGGACAGCGCCGTCCGGTGTTCGTGCACAACTTGTACGCGGCCGGCAGCGTCGAGGAGCGCGTGCTCGCCTTGCAGGAGAAGAAGCGCTGGCTGTCGACCACGCTCCTCGGCGACGGTGCACGCTCGGGGGTCATCGACGAGGGCCAGGTGGAGGCGCTCTTCGCGCCGCTGGAGGTCTAACGTACCCTCCGGCCATGGGCTCGACGCCGCTCGTTCTCGTCATCGAGGACGAGCCGCAGATGCGCACGTTCGTCCGCCTCACCCTGTCCGCGCACCACTACCGGGTCGTCGAGGCGAACAGCGGCGGCGACGGCCTCGAGCAAGCCGCGGCGAGGATCCCCGATCTGATCCTGCTCGACCTCGGGCTGCCCGACCTGGACGGGCTCGAGGTGACTCGTAGGCTGCGCGAGTGGAGCGCGGCGCCGATCATCGTCGTGTCCGCGCGGGGACAGGAGCAGCACAAGGTGGACGCGCTCGACGCGGGCGCGGACGACTACCTCACGAAGCCGTTCGGATCCGCGGAGCTCCTGGCGCGCATGCGGGTCGCGCTGCGCCACGCCGCTCGGTCGAGGCAGGATCCGACGGCGGCGGTCGCCAACGTCGGCGGCATCCGCGTCGACTTCGCGCGCCGGCTCGTCTTCGTCGACGACAGGGAGGTCCACCTGACCCCCATCGAGTATCGGCTCCTCGGCGCGCTCGTTCGGCACGCCGGGATGGTGCTGACGCACAAGCAGCTGCTCGATCAGGTGTGGGGGCCCGGTCACGGCAGCCAGATGCAATACCTGCGCGTGTACATGGCCCAGCTCCGGCGCAAGCTCGAGAAGAACCCGGCGCACCCGCGGCACCTCGTGACCGAACCGGGGGTGGGTTACCGGCTCAAGACCGAGGGCTAAGCGCCAATCGACCGACAAAAGACCTATTGAGCCGGTCCCCGAATGCGACCTAGGGTCACGCCCGCGCGGTTACGAACCCGCGGTGCCCGGGACGTCCGGGGAAGGAGTGGTGACCTCATGACTCGATCTTGGCTGCGCCCCGCCCGCTGGGCGGCGCCCCTCGCGCTCGCGGGGGCGAGCCTCTTCTGCGTGACCGATGCGCGCGCGACGAATCCGTCCAACGCGTGGATCGGCGCGTACACGGCGTATCCGAGCTCGACGTGCCTCTACGATTCGGGCGGTCAC
>DATGJA010000606.1:0-7290 GCA_035295445.1 Polyangiaceae bacterium
TCGACCTCGCCCGTGGCCTCCTGCGCGCGGACCGGTCCCGTGACGAGCGTAAGGACCGTCGCCGCCGCCCACCCCGCGCGCCTTGCAGAGAACGCGGTCATGCTTTCGTCGCGCCGAACTCTCTTTGGAGGCGGTCGTCGAACGTGTCGGCGACCGCCGCCGTGTGCCGTACCATCTGCTCGACCTCGCCGACGTCGAGGTCCCCGGCGGGCCGCTCGCTGACGACCACGACCCGATCGCCCGACAACCCGAACGCTGCGTTGGCGAGGCCGGCCGCGTTCAGCTCGAGGAGCCTCCGGAAGAGGGCGGCGTGTCCCGCCTTGTCGCTCGGCAGGACCACGACGGGCGAGGCCACTCGGAGATAGGTGACGTCCTCGTCGTCGTGCCGAGTGACCGTGACGAGCACCGAAGCGCTCCCTCGCTTCAGCGTCCAGGCGGCTTGCGCATCCCCCGGCGCGGCCGCGCGGGTGCTCGCCGGATCCAGCCCGATCTTTCGGATGGTGGTTTCCACGAGCTCCTTCGCGTTCTCGAAATCATCCACGGGGGGAGGCCTCTCTCAGGGGGTGGGGTCGGTGTCGGCCGCGTCTCGCTACGCGACGCCGCGAGGATGGTTTCGGTGGGCCCCCGCTGTCAACGAGGCAAACGCGCAAAACGAAGCATGCCTTGACCCTTTGTCCGGCCGGATGGCACCCTAGACGTTGAGGAAGAGCCGCCGCCGTCCCCCCCCGTCGGGCGTCCCCGAAGCCACCATGTCCGAGAGCCAGCAGCGGTATCGTGTCATCGAGAAGCTCGAATCCGGTGGCATGGCGGAGGTGTTCCGCGCGGAGAGCGAGGGGCTGCAAGGCTTTCGCAAGCAGGTCGCCATCAAACGCGTCCTTCCGCACCTGTCGTCGAAGAAAAAATTCATCTCCATGTTCCTCGACGAGGCGCGCCTCTCGGCGCAGCTCTCGCACTCGAACTGCGTCCAGGTGTTCGACATCGGAGTCGGCGACAACGCGTTCTTCATCGTCATGGAATTCGTCGATGGCGCCAACCTCAAGTCGATCGTCGAGCACATCAAGAAGAGTGGGCGGGATTTCCCCGTCGAGGTGGCCGTGTACATCGCCCTGGAGCTGTGCAAGGGCCTCGCCTACGCGCACGAGCTGACCGATTCGACCGGCGCTGCCCTTCACATCGTGCACCGAGACATGTCGCCCCCGAACGTGCTCGTGACGAAGCACGGCGAGATCAAGATCGTGGACTTTGGCCTCGCCAAGGCGAACAGCCAGCTCGAAAAGAGCGAGCCAGGAATCATCAAGGGCAAGTTCTCTTACCTCTCGCCGGAGGCGGCGATGGGGCAAGAGGTCGACGCGCGCACGGACATCTTCGCCGTCGGCATCATTCTCTGGGAGCTCCTCGCCGGACAAAGACTTTTCCTCGGTGACACCGACTTCCAAACCGTGAAGAAGGTGCAGGCGGCGCAGGTGCCGACCATCTCGCAGATCAACAAGAAGGTGCCCGCCGAGCTGGATCGAATCGTCGCCCGTGCCCTCGCGCGCGATCCCGCGCAGCGCTTTACGCGGGCGCGCGACCTCGGCGTGGACCTCTCCAAGTTCCTCTTCAAATACGGCGTTGCGGTGAGCACCTTCGACGTGGCGGAGCTCGTCAAGGGCCCCATGAAGGAGCGACAACGCCACCGGCCCGTGCAGGCGAGCATCATCGACAAGCTCATCGAGGAGGCCCTCTTCGAGTTCACGTCGCTGACCGACGACAAAGCGCCGCCCACCGGCGGGGCCAAGCCGATCGACGCCGCGTCGATTCGTCCGGGGAGCAAGGGTCCCGCTGCCGGCGCGGGCTACGTCGACGTGGGTTCGTGGATCGACGAGATCGCCGTGAGTCACGCGCCCTCCGGCGGCGCGCTCCGCAGGTCGCTCCCGGCGGGTGTCAGTGAAGGCAACCTCGCCGCCCTCGAGGACGACGAGGCGCCGGCGGCTCCCGCGTCATCGCCGAGCGCCGAACCCCCCACCTCCTCGGCCCCCCCACCGCCGAGCCCACGCGTCGCGCCCCCGCCCGCACCGGCGCCGGCGGGCGCGGCGGTCGCCATCGACAAGCGGGGCAACTCGACGACGCTCAGCGTCCTCGTGGCGGTGGCCGTGGTGATGGTGGCCGGCGCCGCCGCCTGGTTCACGCATCTCATCCCTCACCCGTGAGCTTCCGGGGCGCGACGGCCAGCGCGGCGCTTCTGGTCTTGTGCACGTGTCGCCCGGCCGCAGTCTCGAAGCCGGGCGGACCTTGCCTCGAGGGCATGACGCTCGTCGACGGTCGTTTTTGCATCGACCGCTGGGAGGCGTCGCTGGTCGAGGTGACGCCCGAGGGCGACCGGCCCTTTTCGCCCTACGAGACGCCGAACAAGGCGCGCGTTCGTGCCGTGTCGGCGGCCGGGGTCGTGCCCCAGGGCTACGTCTCGCGCGAGGACGCGGAGCACGCTTGCGCCGAGGCGGGCAAGAGGCTGTGCAAGGAGGACGAGTGGGCCGCGGCTTGCCGCGGCTCCCCCCCCACGGCCTTCCCCTACGGGGACCGGCGCTCGAAGGGCGCGTGCAACGACTCCGGCGCGTCCCCGCTGCACGTCTTCTACCCGGAGGCGCCCGAGACGTATCGCAGCGGCCCGATGAACGACCCGCGCCTCAATCGTCAACCGAACACGGTCGCCAAGACCGGCGAGTTCTCTCGGTGCGAGAGCTCCTGGGGCGCGTTCGACATGGTCGGGAACCTGCACGAATGGGTGATGTCGCCCCGGCCGACCTTCCGCGGCGGGTATTACCTGGACACTCACCTCAACGGCGACGGATGCGCCTATCGCACGACGGCGCACGGCGCTTTCTACCACGACTACTCGACGGGCTTTCGTTGCTGTGCGGACCCGCGGTGAGCGTGCCGGGCGCAACGGGGGCGGCGCGGCTACCATCGGAACCGCCATGTCCGACCGGCCGGATCTCCGCGGCAAGACCGTCCTCATCACGGGCGCGAGCGCCGGAATCGGCCTCGAGGCGTCGGCCGAGATCGCGGCCATGGGGGCCGAGGTCGTGATGGTCGCGCGAGACCGAACCCGGGGGGAGACGGCGCTGGCGGAAGTGCGGCGCCGCTCGGGATCCGGCGCCTTGTCGCTGCATCTCTGCGACTTCTCGTCGCAGCCGCAGATCCGCGCGTTGGCCGCTGAGGTTCGCGCCGCCCATCCTCGCTTGCATCTCCTCGTCAACAACGCGGGCGGCGTCAGCAGCGACCGCCGCGAGACGCCCGACGGCATCGAGCAGACCTTCGCCGTCAACCATCTCGGCCCTTTCCTCTTGACGAACCTGCTCCTCGAAGTCCTCGTCCAGAGCGCCCCTGCGCGCATCGTCAACGTCGCGAGCACGGGGCACTATCGCGCGACCCTCGACTTCGACAACCTCGGCTACGAAAAGGGTGGCTACTTTATCATGCGCGCCTACGCACGCTCGAAGCTCGCCAACGTGATCTTCACGCGCGACCTCGCACGGCGCCTCGCCGGGACCGGCGTGACCGTCACGAGCCTGCACCCGGGCGCCGTGGCGACGGAGATCTGGGCGGGGGCCCCGACGTGGGCGCGGCCCGCGCTCGCGATCGCCAAGCACCTCTTCATGATCAGCCCTGCGGAGGGGGCGTCGCGCATCGTGTATCTGGCGACCAGCCCGGAGGTCGAGGGCAAGAGCGGGGGCTACTACGAAAAGAACGTCGAGCGTGCGCCCGCGAAGCTCGCGCAGGACGAAGCCGTCGCGAAACGACTCTGGGACGCGAGCGTGCGCCTCACCGGCCTCGCCGCGTTGTAGTCATCGCCTGTCGGCGAGTCAGTTCACGAGAGGAGAGAGAAACCGCCAGGACGCAAGGGTCGCCAAATGAGAAATTGCCGAGGATTTGGCACATTCGACTCTGGCGTCCTTGGCGTCCAGGCGGTCCTAATCGCAGAAGAGCTCCGTCCCCGTGACGCGGCAGTCGGTCTTGCGGCAGTCGCGCTTGCGGGCGTACCGCTTGCCGTCGCACACGAGCTCCGCCTTGCGATCGATTGCGCAGGTGATCCGGTTGGGCTGGTCGCAGGGGTCTCCCTCGAGCGCCACGGCGTCGTCGCAGTCCACCTTTCGGCTGTCGCGCTCAATGTGGCAGCCCTCCGGGCCGCGGCACGACGAGACGGGTCCGAGCGCGCTGCCGTCGCAAAGCAGCATGAGCGTCCCGTCGACGGAGCAGGCGTACGTCCCCTGCTGCGCGCACGGATCGCCGGGCGCGCCCAGCGTCGTGTCGCAATGCAGGCTCCGGTCGCCGACGATCTGGCACGCATCCGGGCCGCGGCACGCCCGCCAGAGGCCGAACTTCCCCTCCTTGCAGACGAGCGCCTTCGTACGGTCCGCGGTGCACGCGTAGTCGAGGGGCGGGTTCCTCGGGCAGAGATCGCCGTCGACCGCGAGGGTGTCGTCGCACTCGTCCGCGTCGCCCGCCCGCATGCAGCCGCGGGGGCCCTTGCAAGGAACCTCGGACCAGGTGGCTCCATTGCACACGAGCGCGCGGTTGGTCGCGGTGCATACGAGCTGGTCGGGCACCCGGCACTTTTCCCCGGCGGCGGGTCGTGATCGACACGCCGAGGCAGCCGCGAGGAGCGTCACCGCGGCGACGATCGCGCGCGGGGGCGTCAATCGCAGAAGACCTCGTTCCCCTTGACCTTGCAGCCGCCGCGCTTGCAATCGCGCCGCTTGGCCCATTTCATCTGCGGAGTGCACTTGACCTCGGTCACGGCGTCCTCGCTGCAGGAGACGTTGTCGACGGGCCGGCAGATGTCTCCCTCCCGCGCGAAGCTCGCGTCGCAGTGAACCAGGTTTCCGTCGACCCAGCAGCCCTTAACCCCGCGGCAGCTGTTCGAGGGCTGGAAAGTGCCGGCCCGGCAGACCACCTCGCCCTTGCGGTCGGTCGTGCACGCGTAGTTGGCGTCTCCGGGCTCCTCGCGGCATGGGTCGCCGATGTCCGCGATGCTGTCGTCGCAGTGGATCATGTCGCCGCTGATGCTGCACGCCTTCGGACCCTTGCACGTACTCGCCGCGACGAACTTGCCGTCCTTGCACACGAGCTCTTTCTTGTGATCGGTCGTGCATGCGAAGTTCTCGTTGAGGGTGAGCGCGCAGGTGTCGCCCTCGGCCGAGAGATCGTCGTCGCACATCGACGATGCGCCCATCCCCTGGCACCCCTTCGGGCCCCGGCACGCGAGCGTGACGAGGACGCCGTTCTGGCAGAGCAATCCCCCCGACGCGTCGAGGCAGACATACTTACCGTTGCTCGTGCACTTGTCGCCCGCCTTCTGGCGGAGGCTGCAGGCCGAGAACGGGAGCACGAGACAGAGCCCCAAGGCGACCGTACTTACACGGCTCCACACGCGTCTCATCGGTCCTCCCTTGGTCGTCACGAAATCGCGCGCAGCCGAGCGATAAGAGCCGAGATCTTCCGCAGAGTAAATAGCCCGAACGGAAAGGGGTGTGCGCCTACGGGGTGCCCCCTTGGTCCGATTCTCTCGCTTCGCTCGAGCCTGCGAACGCGAGCTCTTCTTTGAGCTGGCCAACGAGCTCCTTGTCCGCTTGCCGTTGCGCCTTTACTTCGAGCTGCATGGTCAGCTCGGCCTTGGCTTCGGCCACCGCCTCCGGCTTCGCGCGCTCGAGGAACCCGGGCGTGTCGAGCTTCTTTTTCAGCGCGGCGACCGTCTTCTCGATCCCCGCGAGTCGCCGATCGTTCAGCGCTTGGCGCGCGTCGAGTTGCTCCGCCGTCACGAGCCCGCGAAGATTCACCGCGACGTCCACCGCGCCGTGCCCCGTCGGGATCGTGCGCCGCACGAATCCGGAGGGGCGCTCTCCCTTCGCCTCGTAGGTCGGGTTGCCCCTCGTCCGGACGAGGAGCGCGACGGCGCCGGCCTGCTCCTCGAGGAACGCGAGGGTTTCCGCGTTGTCCGATCGGATACGGACCTCGACCTCCGCCTTCTTGTCGACGTCCCACTCGCTCCGCTCGGTGCGCGCCGCGGACACGACGCTCTGCAGCGTCTCCATCCGCTTCTCGACCGCCTCGTCGCGCGCTTGGCGCTCGGCGGCCTTGGTGGGGTAAGGGCCGAAGGCGACGCTGACCTTGCGCGACGCGGGCCGAGGGACGCGCTGCCAGAGCTCCTCGGTGATGAACGGCATCAGCGGGTGCATCAGGCGCAGGCTCCCCTCGAGCACGTACGCGAGCGACTGGCGGGTCTCGTGGACTACCTCGGGGGGCGCACAGCCGCTGCCCTGTCGCCTCAGTATCGGCTTGACGAGCTCGAGGTACCAGTCGCAAAAGTCGTTCCAAAAGAAGCGGTACGCGGCCTGGGCCGCCTCGTCGACGCGGAAACCATCGAGACCCTCCTCCGCGCCGTCGCACGACGCGGCAAAGCGCGACCGGATCCAGCGATTGGCGAAATGGCGGGGCCTCGCGGGCTCCTCGGTCGCCGCGTAGTCTCCCAGCAGCTCGAGCGCGAGTCGCGTCGCGTTCCAGATCTTGTTGAGGAAGTGTCGATTGCCCTCGATGCGCTTCAGGGCGAGGGCGATTCGCTTGTTGCTCGGGGGGTACGTCGCGAGCGTGAACCGGACAGCGTCGGCGCCGAACGCGGGGAACCCGCCGCCCATGGCGGCCGCGGACGGGTAGGCCTTCTTGAACTTGGCGAGCGCCTCGTCCTCGGGGGCCCCGGGCAGCGTCTTCTTGACCATGTCCGCGAACGTCGTCCCCGACACGAGATCGAGCGGGTCGATCACGTTTCCTTTGACCTTGCTCATCTTCTCGCCGGTCTCGTCCACGATGAGGCCCGAGAGCAGCACGCGGCGGAAGGGCACCTCGCCCATGAAGTGGAGGCCGAACATCATCATGCGGGCCACCCAAAAGAAGAGAATATCGTATCCGGTCTCGAGGTCGCTCGTTTGGGCGGGATTCGTCGGATAGAACTTGGCGAGGGCCGCTGTCCGATCCGGCCACCCTAGGGTCGAGAACGGCCAGAGGGCGCTCGAGAACCAGGTATCAAGGACGTCCGGATCCTGGACGAACCCCTCGGGGAGCCCCTCGGGCTTCGACCTTGCCACCACGATCTCGCCCGTCGCGGCGTTGTGCCACGCGGGAATCTGGTGTCCCCACCAGAGCTGCCGCGAGACGCACCAGTCCTGGATGTTCTCGAGGAAGTGGTCGTACGTCTTCTTCCACTCGGCCGGGATGATCTGCGTCCGGCCGGCGTTGACGGCGTCGATCGCCGCGGTC
>DATGJA010000607.1:0-3601 GCA_035295445.1 Polyangiaceae bacterium
TGGATCACGGCAGTGGACAGCAACCTCGGCGCGACCGACGCGAGCCACCCCGCCATCTACCTCGAGGGCCAGGAGGACACGCCGAACATGCGCGGGTTCTTCACGCTTGCCCAGTGCACCGGGTCGGGCTCGTCCGGTGCCGACGGCGGGGGCACCGTCGACGGCAGCGCGGCCTGCGGCAATGGCTTCGAGTGCTGTTCGGGGTTCTGCGAGATGGGGGTTTGCAAGGACGTGAGCAAGATCTCCTGCGTCGGCCTGGGCGGAGCGTGCGGTCCAGGCGCCGGCTGCTGCAATCCAACGCGGGTGTCCTGCGTCGCGGGGATGTGCGTGGGGGGGACGCAGTGACGATCCGCGACACGACGCCTGCGGCTGCCGCGCTGACGGCGCTTGAGATGCGCGTTTTTCCGCGCGATTCCTCTACCTGCTGACGGGGGACGCCCCTTTCACGCTCGAAGCGTGGGCCGCAGGGCTGCCGCCCGGGACGAGATACGGCACGCAGCGGTTTGACGTTCACGCGGCCGTCCCATGCGCGGATAGGCCCTCGCGTAGACGGGCGCGAACTCGATGTCCTCGTCCTTCAGGTCGCTGAACCCTCTGGATCGAGACGGCGCGTCCATCGCGTAGCCGCGCTGGGCGTTGAGACGTCGATCCGCCTTGAACAGCGCCTCAGGCCAAAGCAGATTGCGGGCACGAAATGCGCCCTCGCCTGAACGCCATGCCCGCAGTCTCCAGACCGTCGTCGCGACGTGCAGCGGGGGCGGCGCTCGCCGGCGCCTGCGCGCTCCTTGCGTTCTCGTCCTGCTCGTCGTCATCGTCCAAGGCGACGCTGGGCGCCCTCGCCGACGCCGGCGAAGCGGGTGTTCCCTACGACGCTGGCAAGACGGGTGTTCCCGCCGACGCAGGCGCCACCGTCGGCGCGTCGGACCTCGCCGCGGGCAACTGGTCGGACGCGCTCACCGCGTGCACGGACGCCGAGAAGAGCGCGCCGGACGACTGCGACGCGCGCTACTGCGAGCTCATCGCGCGGGCGATGCTCGCGAACGACATGTTCAACACCTTCATCTTCCCGACGTACCGCTCGGCCGCTCCGACGCCCGCGTCGATGGAGTCCGCCGCGAACACGGCGCAGCTGCAGAAACTCTCCGGGCTTATCAGCGACGCGGCCAGCGCGGCCGACACGGTCATCGCAAAAGACTGCGAGACGTACCTTCCCGTGGTTCCCTGGACGTTCGGCGACGGCCCGAATCCCCTCGTCAAGGGCGAGATCCGCGGGTGGTGGACTGTCCGCGACGCCCACATCCTTGACGCACTGCTGACGGCCGTCAACTACGACGGGCTCAACAACTACCTGCCTCAGACCGTCCCTGCGGTGGCCGCCGGCCAGACGAATCCGGCGCTGCCCATGGCGCTCGCGTCCATGCAGCAGCATCTCCAAGCGGAGGACATGCTCCTCTTCAAAGCGCCCGTCCAGGAATCGGATATGCGCGGCGGGTGGGTCGATCGCAACGGGAACGGCATCCCCGACGGGCCCGATGAGCTCCTCGTCGACATCTTCACGCCGGGGACGCCAACGCGCGTCTTCGATTTTTCGCAGGCCGAGTTCGTCAAGGGCGAGGCCCTGCCGCAGGGACAGCTGACGCCGACGGCGCAGCTGCCCGCCGCCACCTGCGGCTACCAGAAGTTTCACATCGACGACCTGGTAACCGGCGCGAACGTCGGCAGCGCCGACGGCGTGACGCTGTCGCCGGACGGCACGAAGGCGGCGTTCCCGCTGCTCGTGAACGGCAAGTTCGAGGTCAACTCGATGAGGCTCGACGGGACCGAGCTGACCTGCCTGACGTGCGGCCAGGGGGGGCCGAACGACGGCGCGCGCTGGCGCCCGGTGAGCGGGGACGCGATCCTCTTCGTCTCGAACCGCGACCACCCCTACGCGATCGGCGGCGACGGCGCGGGCTTCGGGCAGGAGCTCTACGCGATGCGCCCCGACGGGACGAATCCGACGCGGCTCACGACGAGCGACCCGGCCGCCACGAACTACCACGCCAACTGGTCGCCTGACGGCAAGCGCATCGTGTGGGGCACCACGCAGAACAAGGCCTGGGACGTCATGGTGGCGGACTTCATCTCGGACTCCCAGGGGATGCGGCTCGGCCCGGCGCAGCGGATCGTGCACGACACGACGTGGTGGGAGACCCACGGGTTCTCCGCCGATGGCGGCTCGATCCTCACGACGAACACGCGCGCTGGGTTCCTCTCGACGGACATCTATTCGATCGATCTCGCCTCGGGCGCGCGCCAGAGGCTCACGACCAACCTCACGTGGGACGAGCACGCGCACCTCTCGCCCGATGGCAGCAAGATTGCCTGGATCTCGACGCGGTGGCATCCCGCGGCCGTGTCTGCGCTCACCACTGCAGGCATTTCGCCCATTTTTGATTTTCTCTGGATAGTGCCTGGCATCTACTTCGAATTCCTCGACCCACCCGCTGGCTACTCGAGCGAGCTCACGCTGATGAACGCCGACGCCACGAACGTCCAGCAGCTCACGACCGACGGGGTCGTCGTCGCCGACAACCAATGGAGCAGTGACGGCACGAAGATCATCTTCCGGCAGAGCGACGCGAACGCCGGGACATCGAAGATCCGCCTCCTCACGTTCGACGACTGCCACTGAGTCCACGATCACCGCCGCAAGCGGCCGATGCCCGTAGAGCGGATCGCAAATGCTCCGGGTCCAGATCGTCGGCCGCCTGCGACCCTCACCGCCGGGGGATACTCGCTGAGGGGGCTCTTCGCTGGGCCGACGCAGCCTGGGCGCCGGCCGGGGCGCGGGAGCACGCGCGTGGGCTTCGTCGTCGATCGCGTGGACGGCGTTGGGGGGGGGACCGCCCCCCACCCAATGACCCGGCCGCGGTGGCGGTGCGCGGGGCGCGTAACACACCCGCGCAAGACGCTGCCCATGAGCGCGACGGGTACTCCTCGAAGCCGCGAAAGCCGTGTCGATTTACGGTTCGTTGCGAAACGATTGCGGACTGGCGCGTTGTATTTGTACAGGCAAGATAATTGCCTAGGGTTTGCTGTCGCGTCTCGTCGGGAGATGCACTCAACGCGCGCAAGTGCGGGGCACCTGAGGGATCATGCGTAGGAGACTTCGAAACGTGGTGGTGGCCGCGGCGTGCCAACTGGCGCTCGTGGCTTGCGGGAACAGCGGCGCCGCGGGCTTCGACGAGGACGGCGGTTCGTCGTCCCCCAAGCGCGCCGTGGACGCCTCGTTGGACGCCAATGGCGCCTCCAGCGCTAGCTCCCCCTCGACCAACAATCCTTCGGGCACCTTCAACTTCGACGCAGCCCCCATGGTGGCCCCGAGCGACTGCAAGGCCGGCCACTACCAGGGGAGCTTCAACGGCAACTATTCGTCGAACCTCATCCTCGGGATCCCGCTGGTCGTGATGGGCGACGTGCAGCTCACGCTCAATCAGGCGGGCTCGGAAACCATGATGTGCATGGTCTCGGGCGAAGAGGGCCTCCAGCGGTGCAGTGACGTGTTCAACGTGTCGGGCGGGAGCGTCACCGGGACGGCCGACCAGCTCGGCAAGATCGG
>DATGJA010000608.1:0-2125 GCA_035295445.1 Polyangiaceae bacterium
TCGGTCGGGAAGAAGAGGCGCTTGCCGCGGCGCTCGGCGCCCGTGAATCGACGCCCCTCGAGCGACGCGAGCGGCGGGTCGAACGTCTTCAGCGTGGCGATGTGCGCGGGGCCGGCCTTCGCGATCGGAAACGCCGACACGGGGTCGTCCAGCTGGCGCCGCCACGCCTCCATCTCCGGAAGCTCAGGCATCTGCGGCAGCCGGCCCGGGCAATGGTGTGCCCTCGACCAGGCCGCCTGCGAGCTCCGCTTCGGCAGGAGTGGGTTCTATGACCGGTTCGGGCATCGTCCTGATCGAGCGTAGCGGCGAGAGGAGCACCCAGAGAAACGTCGGGACGCCGAGGACGGCGCCCACCCATAGCGACGCCTTCAGGCTGAACGCCTGGGCGATCGCCCCGCCGGCGAGGGTGCCGAGCGGGATCGTCCCCCACACGACCCAGCGCATGGCCGCGTTCATGCGCCCTTGCAGGCGCTCGGGCGTGATCGCCTGCCGGTAGCTGACCTGCACGATGTTGTACGCGACGCCCCCGAAGCCGAAGACCGCCATGCCCGCCATCAGCACGGGCAGCGGGAACGCGCGCGGTGCGAGCGGAAACGCGAGGCCTCCGAGCGAGAACAGGACAGCGGTGGAGACGATCGCGTTGCCGACGCCGAGCCGCTTCTGCAGCCTGTTCGCGAGCAGCGCCCCTGTGATCGATCCGACGGAGCCGACGGCGAACACGGCGCCGACCTCGATCGACGAGAGGTGGAGGACGCGGACGAAGTAGAGAAGGCCGACCGCGAACAGCAGGTTCGTGCAGAAGTTCGACGTTCCGGTGCAGCCGGCGATGGCACGGAGGTTGCGGTTGCCGAGCACCCATGCGAGGCCCTCCCGCACCTGCGGCCACATCTTCGGGCGCGGCTCGTCGGCGTCCTGGCGCGGGAGGTTCTCGCGGTGCCTCATGCGGATCATGAAGACCGACGACACGACGAAGCTGACGGCGTCGGCGACGATCGCGTACGGCGCGGTGATCGCGCCGATGAGGCCGCCGGCGAGGCTCGGGCCGCCGACCTGCGCGATCGAGACCGTCAACTGGAGCTTCGAGTTCCCGTCCACGAGGTGCTCGCGCTCGATGAGCGCCGGGAGATACGACTGGTACGCGACGTCGAAGAAGACGGTGAAGCAGCCGATGACGAACGTCAGGACGAGCAGGTGCCAGATCTGGAGCACCCCGAACGCCCAGAGGATCGGGATGAGCGCCAGGATGACGGCGCGCGACGCGTCCCCGACGATGAGGATCTGACGCCGGCGCAGCCGGTCGACCCAGACGCCGGCGGGGAGCGCGAAGAGGATGAAGGGCAGGAAACCGAGGACGCCGAGGAGCGAGAACTCGATCGGGCTCGCGTGCAGGCCGACGGCGGCGAGCCACGGGATTGCGAGCTGCGAGACCTGCGAGCCGAGCTCGCTGATGGACTGGCCGGCCCAGAGCTTGACGAAGTCGGGATGCGACCAGAGGCCGCCGGTCGGGCGGCGGAGCCTAGACATCGGGCCGCTTGTACATCGCGGTCACGAGCGCGTACGGCTCGCCGTCGGGTGACTCCGCGTCGCGGAAGTCGTCCATCAGCTTCTTGAGGCGGCGCTCGAGGCGTACGACGTCCTTCTTCGCGATCGAGGCCTTCGTGTGGCCGAAGCCGGTGCCCTCGTGCGAGCGCTCGAGCTCGTTCGCGGCCTGGCGGAGCATGGCGGTGCCGATCGCGCGCGCGTCCTCGGGATCCTCGGTGTGGAAGAGGAAGAGTCGCGCGGTGCGGCCGTAGAACTTCTCCGTGACGGCGCGCACCTTGCGCGTGCGCACGATGTGGATCAGCCCGGCGGCCTCGAGCACCTTGAGGTGGTGGCCGACGGTGCCCTTCGGGATGTCGAGCTTGGCGGCCAGTTGTTGCGTCGAGAACGCGCGCTCGCGGAGGAGCGCGATGATCGCGGTGCGTACCCCGTCCGCGAGCGCGCGCAATTGCTCCGGCTGCGAGACGACGAGCGTGTTGGCGCCTCGTAGTCGGGTTGGAGCCGCGCCCCTGTTCCGGAGGGAATGGTCGGCACATCTCGACCATACGGCACATCCCGACCATTCGCAACACCAGAGAGACCGGTG
>DATGJA010000609.1:0-2134 GCA_035295445.1 Polyangiaceae bacterium
AGCCGCGTCGCCGACCGTCGTTGGGCGCCCTCGAACGCCTGGCCGTGTCGACCGGACGTTCGTTGCGCGCCCTGGAACCTCGCGCCGCGCGGCTCGGAGAGAGGTTCGACGCCGTGGAACGTCTTTCCGGGAGGCGCGGACGGTCGTTCGGCGTCGTCGAACATCTGTCCGTGCAGCACGAACCGTCGTTCGACGCCCTCCGACGTCTTTCCGAGGCGCACGGAAGGACGTTCGACGCCGCTCTATGCCTCGCCCCGACGAACGGACAAGGGTTCGAGGGCGTCGAACGCCTTTCCGCGCCGCACGGTCCGTCGTTTCACGCCGCGGAACCTCGTTCGCCGCCGCGCCGGTCAGCGGACGGTCGGCCGCGCCTTTTGACGCGCTCCTGCGAGAGGGCCACCTGCACGCGCTCCCCCGGTTCCGACCCGCCTTCCCGTAGAAGCCGTTACGGGAATCGCTCGGCACTCTTCCGCGCCTAGAGAATGACCAGCTCGTGCCCAGGATACTTTCCTGAGCTCATGTCATATATCCTCGCAACCCGACGGAGATAGACCATGTCCTTCCCGAAACTCGACAACTTCGCCCGGCTGCTCCTTCCCTTCGCGGTGGCCGCTGGTGCCGCCGCGTGCGGTGGGAGCTCGGGCAAGCACACCGGCAACCAGGCGGCGCCCGCGCCGTCGGGCGTCAATCCCGAGGCCGGGGTCATGACGAACGGCGCCACTCTGCCGTGCAATATCCACACGAGTTACATGGGCGTGCCGTTGCCGGGCGACAGCCAGTGCATCCAGCCCCCCGACCCCACGAAGGGGATGCAGTTTCACTACGGGCCCGCGAACTACGACGACCCGAACGAGGTGGGCAAGTACATCCTCATGCCCGGCCAGGAGATCACCGACTGCGTGTTCTTCATGGCGCCCAACCAGACTGAGGTCTTCTTCGACGAGTACCACAGCCGGCTGCGGCCCGGCTCTCACCACATGCTCCTCTACGTTCAGAACAACGTCGTGACGGAGGGAGGCCCTCGCGCTTGCCAGCAGCTCCTCAGCCGGAACCTCGTCGGCGCGACGACCACGACGATGGACGTGATGAATCTTTCCGGGGCGCCCGAGAACGTGGGGATGGCCGAGCGGATCCCCCCGATGCAGCAGGTCGTCATGCAGATGCACGTCATCAACACGACGAGCCAGCCCATCCTTCGCGAGGGGTGGGCGAACGTGATGTTCGTCGACAAGTCGCTGGTAAAAATCGTCAGCGACCCGATCTTCTTCATCGCGGGGACGTCGATGAGCATCGCGGTGGGGCAGACGGTCATCAACCACGGCACCGCCACGGTCCCCCAGAACGCGGACCCCAGCTTCCGCCTCGTGGGCGCCATTCCGCACTATCACGCGCACACGACGCGCTTCACCGTGTACGCGACGCAGAGCGGGGTGAAGACGAAGGTCCTCGAGCAGTACGGCACCCTCGACGTCCCCGGGGAGCCCATCCTCGTCGCCTACGACAGCGTCACGAAGAACCCGACGCCCGACCCGACGACGCAGACGCCAGGAGGCTATAGCGGCATCATCAGCCTGAAGCCGGGCGACACGATCGACTGGGAGTGCCAGCAGACGAACGACGGCATCGGCGCGAACGGGGCTGCGATCACGACGCCGCTCCAGTTCACCGAACAGGTGTACACCGGCGAGATGTGCAACCTCTTCGGGATCTACGCGCCGAGCTTCAACTCACCGTGGTACGGCGGGGACGCGGCGCTCTTCGCGGGGGTCGGCGGGGGCGCGACGATGCCGGCGGCCTCTGGCGGCGCGGCCGCGGGGAACTAGGTCTCTTCTAGGCGCGAAATTCGAGGCCCTCGTAGGCGCCGCTCCGGCGCCACTCGTCGAGGAAACGGAAGAACGCGACGGGGCCACCCGGATAGCCAGCGGAGTTCAGACGCTCCCGCCGGCCGATCGGGTGGCCCTCGTTGTTGTAGTAGCCAGGCGTGCACTCAGGGCTGCCTAGGAACGCAAGGAGCCCTCCCTCGAGCCCGGCGACCCAGGCGACCTCCGCGTCGCTCGTCACCTCCACTTCCGTCGCGCCGATCGCGAGGGTGCGCGCGACCACCGCCGCAATGGTGGTCGCCGATTCGACGAGG
>DATGJA010000610.1:0-13591 GCA_035295445.1 Polyangiaceae bacterium
GTTGGTTCGCTGATCCGAGTCCGACTGGGACACGGCCCCCTGGGCCACGAGCTTCTCCGAGCGCTCCCGCTCGAGCTGCGCGGTGCGGTCGTTCGCGCGCGCTTGCGTGAGCTGGGCGGTGAGCTGCTCGACGTCCTTGCGCGCCGCGGAGAGCGCCGCCTGCGCGCCGGCCAGCTCCGAGCGCGCGGTCGCGACGGCGCTCGTGTTGGAGGCGAGCGTGATCGGCACGCTCGGGTCCTCCGCGGCGAGCTGCGCTTGCGCTTGGGCGAGCTGCGCCTTGGCCTGGGCCACGGCGATCTCGAGGTCCGCCGGGTCGATCAGGGCCAGGATGTCCCCTTCCTTGACGGACTGGTTCTCGGTGACGGAGACGGCGGTGACGGTGCCGCTGATGCGCGGGCTCACGTTGCTGATCGATCCGTCGACCTGGGCATCGTCGGTGTCCTCGAAGTGGCGGACGTGGGAGTGGTAGGCAAACGCTCCCGCGCCGGCGACGAGGACGACGCCGGCGAGAATGAGGCGGCGGCGTGACGCGGGGGCGACCGGGGTCGCGGTGTCGGTCATGGGGATGGAGCTGGCCATCTTATTCGACTCGTGATTCCTACGATGCGCAGCCGTACCGTGTCGTTGTGGGCTTGCCCCCGCTTGCCCCCGAGCGCCGCCGGCCCCAAGCTGCCCGCGTCGCGATGGCGGTCGAGCGCAGCTGGTTCCTCGTTCACGACGGGGGGGTCGTCGTCCGACGGGAGGGCGATGGATGGGTCCTGCCGGGGGACGAGGACGCGGCTCGGGTCGGCGTCTCTGCCGAGCAGGCGCACCCGCTGGGTCACCTCGCCGGGGTTCCCGCGTTCGCCGCGGCGGTCGGGTCCGACGCCGTGGTCGAGGCGCCGCTCGAGTTCCGCGCGCTCCGGGACTTGTACCTCTCCACCGGCGAGGCGATGGCCGCCATGGCTGGCCGGGCGGTGCAGATCGTCCAGTGGGAGGCGACGCACCGCTTCTGCGGCCGTTGCGCCACCCCCAACGAGCGGGTACCGGGCGAATGGTGCATGCGGTGCCCCTCGTGCAGGCTCGACGCGTACCCGCGGATTGCCCCGGCGATCATCGTGCTCGTGCGTCGGGGGAACGAGGCGCTCCTGGCCCGTGGTTCGCGATTTCCGCTCCCCTTTTACAGCACCCTGGCGGGCTTCGCGGAGCCGGGCGAATCTCTCGAGGAGGCCCTGGTGAGGGAGGTGCGAGAGGAGGCGGGCATCGACGTCGGCGGCATCCGCTACTTCGGGAGCCAGCCGTGGCCCTTCCCGCATTCGCTGATGGTCGGCTTCTTCGCCGACTGGCACCGCGGCGAGCTATGCCCCGACGGGACGGAGATCCTCGACGCCCAGTGGTTCCGGGCGGACGCGCTCCCTACGATTCCGCCGCGCATCAGCATCGCGCGCCGCCTCATCGACGCGTGGATCGAGGAGGTGGGCGGGCGGTGATGCGCGGGGGCGCCCGCGCCCGCTACTCCCCCAGCACCTCCCGCGCGATCCTCAAGATCTGAATCTCGTCCGTCCCGCCGCCGATCTGCAGGAGCTTCGCGTCGCGCGCGAGCATCTCGACGACGCCGTCCTGCATGTATCCCGCGCCGCCCTTGAGCTGGACCGCGTCGAGGGCCACCTCGGTCGTCACCCGGGCGCAATAGAGCTTCGACGCGCTCGCCTCTTCGACCGAGAGCGCCACGCCGAGGCGTTCGGCCTCGAGCTGCCGCATGAGCAGCGCGTGTACGAGGCTCCGCGCGGTGTACATCTTCGCGATCTTCTCTTGCACTAGCTGGAACGACGCGATGGGCTTGCCCCACTGCGTCCGCTCCTTCGCGTAGCGGACGCTCTCGTCGAGGCATCGGTCCACGATGCCCAGGCACATCGGCGTCATCCCGAAGCGTTCGCCCTTCAGCGACGACCGCGCGGCGTCGCGAGCCCCGCGCCGCTCGGCCCCGCCGAGGAGCCGGTCTTCGGGTACGAACACCGCGTCGAGGAAGACCTCGCCGGTCGGCGACGAGTGCATCCCCATCTTCTTCAGCGGCTTGCCGGTCGTAAGGCCGTCGTCGCCGCGCTCCACGACGAACGCGGCGACCTCGCCGTCGTCGTCGGCCCGGGCGTAGACGACGAACACGTCCGCCGCGGGGGCGTTGGTGATGAACGTCTTCGAACCGGAGAGCCGCCATCCCCCGTCGACCTTGCGCGCGACGGTCGCCATCGAGCCGAACGCGTCGCTGCCTGCGCCCGGCTCGGTGAGCGCCCAGGCCCCGATCTTGTCGAGCTTCATCACCGGCAGGGCGAAGCGCGCCCGTTGCGTGGCGGTCCCCCGCGACAGGATCGCCCCTCCGCAGAGCCCCAGCGACGCACCGAAGGCGAGCGCGAAGCCGGGGCAGCACCGCGAGAGCTCCATCATCACGAGCGCCATGATGGGCCCCTCCGACGTCCGGGGCGCGGCGGCCGCGACGCCCGACGCGGCCCCCTTGGCGAACGCGCCCTCGACCATCTCGGCCAGGCCGAAGGCCTGCCCGAACTCTCGCATGAGATCGTACGGCGACGCCTCGCCCCCTTCGAGCCGAGGCACGTTCGGGGCGAGCCGCTGCGAACACCAGGCGCGTAGCACCCGTTGCGCGGTCTTGTGCTCCTGCGTGAAGTCCAGCAAGGGAGGGCCCTAGGGGGACGATATCCCGCGCCGCCGGCCGTGGTAAGCAGGCTCGGTGGACCTCGATCGCATCGACCTCGGACGCGTGCCGCCCGAAGTGCTCTCGATCTGCCAGCACCTTCAGGCGAAGGGGAAGCGCGCTTGGATCGTGGGCGGGTGCGTACGCGACCTTTTGCTCGGCCGGGGCGCGAGCGACTGGGACGTCGCCACCGACGCGCGCCCGGACGAGCTTTTGCGCGTCTTCCCCCGCGCCATCCCGACCGGGATCGAGCACGGGACCGTGACCGTGGTCCAGGGCGGCGCCCACTACGAGGTGACGACGCTCCGGGGGGAGGGGACGTACACGGACGGCCGGCGACCCGATTGGGTGTCCTTCGTCGACGACATCGTAGCCGACCTCGCCCGGCGGGACTTCACGGTGAACGCCATGGCGGTCGACCCCGTCGACGGACGGCTCATCGACCCGTTCGACGGCCGAGGCGACCTCACGCGGAGGATCCTTCGCGCGGTCGGCGCGCCGGCGGAGCGCTTCGCCGAGGACGGCCTGCGCGTCCTGCGGGCCGCGCGCTTCGTGGCGACCCTCGAGCTCGCGCTCGATGCGGACACCGAGGCCGCCATCGCCCCGACCCTCGGGACGTACCGGAAGGTGGCGGCCGAGCGGGTCCGCGACGAGTGGGTCAAGACGATGAAGGCCCGCGCGCCCTCACTCGCCTTCGAGGTGATGCGCCGGACGGGCATCCTCGGGGTCACCTGCCCGGAGCTGCTCGGCGGCGTAGGCATGGAGCAGAACAAGTGGCACGCCTACGACGTGTGGCGCCACGGGCTCGAGTGCATGGACGCATGCGCCGGCGACGCGGTCCTGCGGATCGCTGCTCTCTTGCACGACGTGGGCAAGCCCGCGACGCGCGCCTGGTCGGACAAGACGCTGGACTACACGTTCTACGACCACGATCGCGTCGGCGCCGAGATCGCCGCGCCCATCGCCGAACGCCTTCGCTTCTCGAACGACGACCGGGCGCGCATCGTCGCGCTCGTCCGGCACCACCTCTTCCACTACTCGGATCTCGACACCGACGCCGCCGTTCGCCGGTGGCTCCGTCGTGTGGGCAAGGAGCGCCTCGACGACCTTTACGCGCTCAACGCTGCCGACGTCCTCGCCAAGGGCCGCGACCCGCAGGCAGACCTCGACGCCCTCGCCGACCTCAAGGTCCACGTGGCGCGCGTCCTGGCCGAGGGCGCCGCCCTGTCGACGAGGGACCTGCGTGTCAACGGGCACGATCTGATGCGCGAGCTCGGCCTTCGGCCCGGCCCGCTGATCGGCGAGGTCCTCGACGCGCTCCTCGAGGCCGTCATCGCCGATCCGGCCGCCAACGAGCGTGAGGCTTTGCTCGCCCTCGCGCGCGCTGTGTTAGCGTCGCGCCGGTGAGACGAATACTCTCGGCGGCTGCGGCGATCGCCGCCCTGGCATCGGCGTCCGGCGCGCGGGCTCAGGTGGCGCCGGTCGCCCCCGAGGCGGTCCCCGTGGGCGACTGGCAGGTCGCGCCGCTGCTCCAGGTGCGCGCCCGCGGCGAGTACGTCCACGACTTGGATACCGCCGACCGCGGTCTGGTGGTCGAGCGGGTGCGTCTGGGGGTCGACGCCGGCCGGGGCCCGGTCGAGGCGCGCGTGACGTTGCAGGACGCGCGGGCGATCGACGTGGCGGACGACTTGCTGGCCGGCCCTGCCGCCCAGGCCTTCACCGGTGCGTACGAGGCCTGGGGAGAGGTGCACAGCGAGTCGGCCCGGCCGAGCTTCGTTCGGGTGGGCCGGCAGGCGGTCACCTGGGGAGAGGGTCGACTCCTCGGGAGCTCCGACTGGTCGCCGGCGGGCCGATCGCTCGACGCCGTGCGAGGCCACCTCGTGATCGGCGACGGCGCGGTCGAGGCGCTCGCCGCGACGCTCCTCGATCCCGCCGTCCCCGACGCGCTCCGGATGTACGGGCAGCTCCTCGGCCTCCGCGGCCAGTGGACGTTCGACCCCCTCCTGTCGGTGGAGGGGTACGCGCTCGTCCGACTGGCGCAGCAGAACCCCGAGACGACCAGCTTCGAGGGGTCGGTCAAGGGGCAGACGTATACGGGGGCCCTTCGGGTGCACGGCGATGCGCGGCCGTGGAGCTGGGGGGTCGAGGGGGCCTACCAGCTCGGCCACGTGGACGATCTGTTCCCGACTCCCGGCACGGCAGCGCCCCCCATCGCGCGGGCGCGCGGCGCGTGGGCCGCCGCGGGCCACGCCGGGTACACCTTCGAGCGGGTTCTGCTCGTGCCCACGATCCTGGCGAGCGTGTCCTACGCGAGCGGCGACAGCGGAGGGTCCACGTATCGAGCCTTCGACCCGCTGCTGCCCGACGTCCACGTCTGGCAGGGCGCGATGGACCTCTTCGCGTGGTCCAACGAGGCGGAAGCGAGCGGACGCGTCGCGATCGCTCCGTGGACGGACGCCGTCGCCGCTGTCGCCTACAGGTACGCCTGGCTCGCGCAGCCAGGCGGCGCGTGGACCAGCGGATACCTCACGACGATCGGGCGGCTGCCGAACAACACCCGGTCCGGCCTCGGACACGAGATCGACGCCTCGCTGTCGTGGTCACCGTGGGCGTCGGTCGCGCTCCTCGCCGGGTACTCGGTCGTCGCCTTCGGGCCCGGGGCGCGCGCGATCACGGGCAACGACTTCGCCCACCTCGGCTACGCGCAGGCCGAGGTGTCCCTGCCGTAAATGGCGCGAGTTTCTGCGCTAGGGGGTGTCCCTAGTCCGATCTCTCGCTTCGCTCGAGCTGCGGACTTAGTTGGTCCAGCTGCGGTTCGGACCGACGTCCGCGTGGACGAACCGGTCGTCCTTCGTCGGGTAGACGCCGACCCCTCCGCTCCAGCCGAGGTCCCGGATCTCGCGCTCGACCTCGCGCGGCTCGAGCGGCGCGTCCTCGTCGGGCGTCACGATGCGAAAGTCGCATGCGTGGCCGAGCGAGTGCTGGCTGTGCGACGCCACGTGGTGCCCCTTCTTGCGGAGCATTTCGTTGAATTTCGGACTCCGGAAGCCGCTCACGATCTCGATGCGCGCCCCCGGGTGGCGAGCCGCCAGCGCCCGCAGCAGGCCGAGGAGGCGATCGTCGATCGCGTGGCGCGCGCCGGTGACTCGGTCGGCCAGGAGCGCCTCGAAGCGTCCCAGCGCGGGCGATACGGAATCGAGGACTACGTGCTCGCCCGTGTGCACCTGGTCGAGCGTCGCCAGCAGCGGCGGGGAGGGGGGCTCGTCCACCGCGGGGCCCTTCTTCGACGCGAGGCCTGCGCACCGCGAGACGGGCGGCTCCGGCGGCGCCGCCGGAGCCGTGATGGTCGCCGTCGACGTGCAAGCCGCGAACAGCGCCGCCCACTTCGCGTCCGGCTTCACGAGCGCCAAGCTTAGTCGCCGGCGCGCTCGAGGGCGACTTCTTGCCCCCGAAGAGGCGCCGCCGGAGGTAGCCTGCGCCGCATGCCGACCCGCCACGAGGAAGGGACGCTTGCGCGGCGCGCGCGCCCCGAGCCGGGATCTCCGCCGCTCTATTTCAGCTCGGACGTTCCCGAGGGGCGGACCGCGGCGGTCGTGGGGCTCGTCCACGGCTACGCGGAGTACGCGGCTCGCTACGCGCATGTCATCGCGGCCTGGGCGGAGCGCGGCATCGCCACCGTCACCATCGACCTGCGCGGCCACGGCCACGCCGGCGGACCCCGTGGCCACTGCGATCGGTTCGCGGACTACCTCGACGACGCGGCGGAGCTCGTCCCGCTGATCGGGGAGGCGGCGCCGGGCGCGCCTGCGTTTCTCTTCGGCCACAGCCTGGGCGGCCTGATCGCGGCGTCGGTCGCCATCACTGCGCCGTCGCCCTGGCGAGGGGTCGTCCTCAGCGCGCCGTTCCTCGGCCTGGCTCTCGAGGTCGCGGTGACGACCCGCTTGATGGGCCGCGTCGCCTCCCGGGTCCTGCCGAGGCTCGGGCAGCGGAGCGGCCTTCGCGGGGCCGACCTGACGCACGACGAGGCGCGCGCACGCGCCTACGACGAGGATCCCCTGGTGTTCAAGAGCGTCACGTCGCGCTGGTTCGTCGAGACGGGCAAGGCGCAGAAGCGCGCGATGGCGCGCGCGCCGTCGCTGACCATGCCCCTCTACGTCGTCATGGGCCTCGACGATCGCGTGGCAGACGTGCGCACCGCCCGGCGCTTCTTCGAGGCCGCTGCAAGCGGCGACAAGACGTGGGACGGGTGCGAAGGTCTCTACCACGAGGTCCTGAACGAGCCGCAGTGGCGACCGATCGCCGATCGGCTCGCCGATTGGATCCTCGCGCGGGCACGCTAGTACACCCGGCCGCTCTTACTCGCTCCGCCAGCGCCCCGGGACGAGCGTCGACGCGAAGCGCGCGGGCTGGACGATGCCTTGATCGCGCATCGCCCGTTCGGCGTCGGCGACGAGCCGTGTCCCCTCGTCGCCGCCCAGCAAGCACCCGAGCTGGTGGCGGGCGGCGGTCGCGTACCCCGCCATGTCCGCGGTGTGCGCGCGATCGATCGCGGACCGCAGCTCCGCGGCGGCCGTGGCCCGGTCGCCCGCTGCGTTCGAGGCCCCGGCGCGGAGGATCGCGGCGAACGGGGCGCTCCACTTCATGCCCTCGCGCTCGAGCTTGTGCGCGAGCTTGCGGACCTCGCCGAGGCGCCTCGAGCGATACGCCGGTTCCGCCTCGATCGAGGCGATCGCGCAGCGGCCGCGCAAGAAGGCCGTCTGCACGCGCATGTGCTGAACCGTCAGGATGAGGCTCCGTCCGAGCGCCTTGGCGTCCTGCTCCATCCGGGCATACGCCTTCGCGCCGTCCCCGACGTAGAGCTCGATCTCCCCCTCGCCGTAGAGGCGGTGCCAGTGTTGCAGCGTGTAACGCTCGTTGGGCCACAGCGCCATGGCCTCGTCGACGGCGGCACGGGCGCCCTGGGGGTCGTCCTTCACGAGCCAGAGGATCGCGAGCGAACCGTCCCGGAGCTGGACGAGCGTGTGCCGATCGCCGCGCTGCTCCGCGTCGGCCACGACGGCGTCCATGCGCTCGGAGAGCTCGCGGTGTCGGCCGAGGAAGTTGAGCGACCAGCAAGCGAAGACTCGCGCCGTCGTCTGCCACCCGGCGCGGTGATCGTGGAACGAGACGTTCAGCGTCGAGGCGTCGAGCGCCTCCAGCGCCTTCTTCCACTCGCCCCGCAGGTAGACGCTCACGCCATGGTTGCCGTCGAAAAAAGCCTGGGCGGGCCGGTCGGTCGTCTCCTTCTCGGCGAGCCCCCCGGCCAGCGCGACGAGGCTGCGCTCGAGCGCGCTGGGATTGCCGCCGATGCCCGCCTGGTTGCTCGACTCGACGACCGCGGCGCGCATGATCTGGAAGCCGTCGCCGAACCGCAGGGCCAGGAGCAAGCTGCGCGCCGACATGCAGGTCGCGATGAAGACGTTCGTGAACGCGAGCCCGATCGCCGCGGCGAACGCGGCGTCGACCCGCGCGCGCTCGATCGATAGGGCGAGGTTGGGCGGGCGATTCGGGTGTTTGAAGCCGCTCTTCGACAGGATGGCGATCCGGATGCGATACACCAGCAGCCAGAACAGCGCGGCGAGCGTGGAGCCCGGCGCCTTCAGGCCCACGGCCCCGAGGGCGCGGTGAAGGACGGAGGTGCCCTCCATCAGGCGGCCGGCGGAGAGGAGCTCGATCGCCGCGCATCGCTCGAGCTCGGCCCGCTCGAGCGCGGGCGCGCCGTCGGCCGCCTCGAGGTACACCCGCGCGGCCTCCTCGCCGCGTCCTGCCCACTCGAGCACCATCGCGAGGCGGGTGCGGACTCTGCGCGTCTCGTCCGCCGACGCCTGCATCGTGTCGAGCGCCATCCGGAAGAGGCGCACGGCCTGGTCGAAGGCGAGCTTCGCGAAGGCCTCTTCGGCGGCGCGCTCCGCGTAGACGGCCGCGCGAGCCTCGTCGCCCGCGGCGAGCAGGTGCATCGCGACGGCCTCGGCGTCGGCGCCGGGGGCCCCCTCGAGCGCGTGGGCGAGGCGCCCGTGGTGCTCTCGAAGGCTCACGTCCGAGAGCTGCGACACGATCGTCTCGCGGAAGCGGTCGTGGGACGTCTCGATGACCTCCTTGCCGTCGCGCAGCCCCGTGCGGACGAACCGGCGCGCGCGGACGATGGCGATGGCGTCGTCCACGCTCCCGGTCAGCCCCGCGGCGTCGGCGACGACGGGCACGGGGAGCGGTCGCCCGCTGACCGCGACGATCTCGAGCATTCTCCGCACGGGCTCGGGGAGCCGGTCGAGGCGGCGCGCGACCATCTGGCCGAGCGTGAGTACGGCGAGGGTCGCCCCGTCGGCCCGGCCGATGTTGCCCATGTTGCTGCGCACCAGCTCCTCGACGAGGAACGGGCTCCCTCGCGACTCGCGCGCGGCGGCTCGCGCGGTGCGCTGCGCCAGCTCGTCGTCGGCGGACAGAAGCGTGAGGGCGAGGCGCTTCGACTCATCTTGGCTGAGGGGGCCGACGGCGACCTCGCGGGCCTCTGCGCCCTGCGGCCACCGGGTGCGCATTTCCCTCAGGAACGCGCTCGCCTGCGCCTCCTCCTCGCGCTGGGTCATGAGCAGCAGCAAGGGAGGGGCGGCCGGAGGTCGGACGATCTCGAGCAACAGCCCGGCGCTGTCCGTGTCGCCCCACTGGACGTCGTCGATGAAGACGACGAGCGGCCGGTGGGCGGCGATCGTTCCGAGGAGCTGGCGGAGCGCCGCGAACGCGCGCCGGCGCACGAGCTGCGGGTCTTCCCCTTCGCCCTGGGGGAGAGCTCCGATGCTCGCCACGCGACGCAGGACGGGGAACACGCGCGCCAGCGCGCCGATGTCCTTGGGCAGCTCGACGGGCTCGTTGGCGTCCTCCAGGTGGACGAGGTAGCGGCTCAGGGCGTCGACCACGCTGTCGACGGCCTTGTACGGGACCGACTCGCGCTCGTACGCCCGGCCCCGCAGGGCGACCGCCTCGCCCCGCTCGACGAGGCCGTCGAGGAAGTGCTGGGCCACGACGGACTTGCCCATGCCGGAGGCGCCCGCGACACGGACGGTGACGGCCTGGCCCTGGACGACTTGGTCGAACGCGCGTTGGAGCGCCTCGAGCTGCCCCTCGCGTCCGACAAGGGTGGTTCCCTTGGCGATGTTCGCCTCGGGCATGAGGGACGGCGTGGCGGCCGGTCGGACGCTCGGCGACGCGGCGTCGAGGCGACTGAGGATCTCGGGGCCCAGCGGGCGCGTGGTGGGGTTGCGGTCGAGGAGCGCGACGCAGAGGGCGTTGAGGTCGTCGGGGACCCCCTCGACGCACGCGGCGGGCGGGAGCGGGTCGTTGAGCGTCTTGGTCGTCAGGAGATCGATCGCCGACCCCGTGAAGGGCGCGCGACCGACGAGCGCCTCGTAGAGGACGACGCCGACGCTGTACCAGTCGGACGCGGCCGTCGGATCCTCGGCGACCGCCTGCTCCGGCGACATGTACCGGACCGTCCCGACGATCTCGGGAGCTTCCGAGAGGTTCTCGTCGACCACCTTTCCAATCTCGGTGGCGACGCCGAAGTCGAGGATGACGACGCGCCCTTCGGGCGTCACGAGGATGTTGGTGGGCTTGACGTCTCTGTGCAGCTTGCCCGCCGAGTGCAGCGCGAGGAGCCCTTCGACGAGCTGGCGGAGCGAGTGGCGCAGCTTGCTGAAGTCCGCGGGCGAGCGGGTGGGCGCCGGCGAAGGCGGAGGGGCCGCGAGGGCCTCGCCCCCCGCGCCCGGCGTGGCGGTGCCGTCGCGAACCGCCGCCAGCGTGGCGATGTGCGACTTGCTCCGATCGGGCTCGAAGCGCGGGTGAAGCTGGACGTAGGAGAGGAAGTCCGTCCCGTTGACGAGCTCCATCGTGAAGAAGACGTCCGCCCCGCCCGTGACCACAAGCTCATGGAGTCGCACGAGGTTCGGATGGTGGACGTCGGCGAGTGTCCGAAACTCCTGCTTGAATCGATAGAGGGCGGCCGGCGTGAAGTGCAGCAGGCTCTTGAGCGCCACGGGGTGCATGCGCTCGCGGTCGATGGCCTCGTAGACCACGCCCATGCCGCCTTCCCCGATGCGACGTAGGATCTCGTACCGACCGCCCCCGTTGGGAATTCCGTTGGGCTGAGCCGTCCCGGGGCCATCGTTCGCCGTTTGCGTCCCGCTCTCGCGGAGCGCGCGGGTCGTTTCGGGAAGACCGATGCCCATTGTCCCAGATTACGGAATTTTGCAGCTTTAGTGAGCCTCCGGCCGGTGGTTTTTGCCGTTTTTGTCGCTTTGCGTGCGAGCTTGCCATCGAGTGTACGCGCCAGCCGTTTCCGATGGGGCCAGGAGCGGGGCTCGTGGTTCTCAGTAAGGCGCTGCTATTCCGTCGTCGCGCGAACGCACACCCGCCCGACGCCCGGCCGGACCCGTGTCTGACAGGCGAGCCGTCGCCGCCGCGGGTCGTCCCCGAAGATGGCGAGGACCTCCAGCTCGTCCGTCTGCGGAGGTTCGAGCAGGTCGTGACCTTCGAGAACGTCGACTCGACATGTGCCGCAGCTGGCGCTCCGGCACGAAAAAGGGATCGGGGCGAGGCGCTCATCGCACACGTCGAGCAGGCGCCCCCCCTCGGGGCGGTCGACCTCGAGCGGCGGGCCTTCCGGCGAGTCGAAGACGATGGTGGGCAGAGCCCTTCGTCTAGCGCCTTTCGAGGGCGATCGCATGCTCGGCCCGGGGCGCGGCCGCGAAGGCGCGGGCCGTGTCGCCGTGGAAGTGCGGTCGGGGCTGCGACGCGCGCGCGACGAAGGCGAGGCCGGCTGCGGCGGCCACCTCGGAGACGAGTTGGTCGGCGCGGAGCGCCTCGTCGCGCACGGCCGAATCGGCGACCACGAGCGTCACCATCGCACCCTTGCGGCAGACGCGGGCCATCGCGCGCAGGGAGCCGCCGAGCTCGCGGGCCCAGGCCACGCGAGCGCTCGCGGCGTCGAGCGGGGCGTAGTGGCGGCGCGCCCCCATCTCCCGGCGTGCAAGGTCGGCCGCGTCCAGCCCGAGCCAGCGGAGGCGCACCGCGTGATGGGCTAGGTAGTCGTACGTCCCCACGTAAGGCGGTGACGTCACGACCGCGTCGATCGTCGAAGCGGCGACGCTCTGCAGCCGCGTTGCGTCGTCGACCTGGACGCGTGCCGGGGGTGTCGAGGGAGCGACCCGGTCGTCGAGGTCGGTCAGGCGGCGCGCGAGCTCTTGCGCCTTGCGGACGAAGAGCCGCGCCGGGTAACCCCCCGCGATGCGCCTCGCGACCGCGGCGCCGGAGGTGTCCGATGCGCGCAGGCTGACCTTCACGAGGATTCCGCTCAGGACGAGGCGGAGCGCGTCGCGGACGAACGGATCAACGTCCGTGGCGCCCTCGAGGCCCGAGCGGAGCGAGTCGAGCTCCAGAAGCACGTGCGGCGCGAAGAGCGCGGCGTCCGCCGCGGCGTACCGGCGTGTCGCCCCCGCCTTGCGGCGCCGACGCTCGTCCGCCACGGCGGCGATGGCCCGGGCGCCCGCCCCGATCGCGTCCCGCTGGGCGCCGGTCGGTCGCGCCGTCTTGAGCGCCGCGAGCATCACCGCGAGCGGATTCAGATCGGCGCCGACGGCGCGCCGTCCAGCGATCATCGCCTCCACGAGGACCGTGCCGGAGCCGCAGAAGGGATCGAGGACGGTCGTGTTCGGCCCCGACAGCGACGCGACGAGTCGGGCCGCGGTGATCGGGTGCATACGCGCCGGATACGTGTGAAAGCCGTGGACGTGGATGCGGTCCGGATCGTCGTCCGGCCGGTCCCCCTTCGGCTCGGGCGCCGGGGCGACGGCCAGCGCCTCGGCGAGTCGGCCGGCTACGTCGCGGTCTCCGGCGGTGACGACCGCCCCGCCAACATGCGTCAGCGATCGCCGGCGCTTCATGGCGCTGAGGCCGTCACGGGTGGATGACGGACGTCCCGGGCGGCGGCGTGAAAGAGAACTGGGCCGGGGCAACCGGCTCGTTGACCTTGGGATCGACGAAGTCGAACCGGTTTCGATTCCCCTGGCCGTCGATGACCATCACGCGCCGGACCTGCGAGGTGGCGGCGTCGACGTAGAAGAGAACCTTCGAGTACGCCGACGTGGGTTGCTTGGGGGTCCCCACAAGGACGTACCCGCCGGGAAACTTCATCTCCGCCCCGGAGACGAGCTGGAAGGTGAACGAGTCCGTCAGCTTGCCCGTCCCCGTCAGGAACGACAGTGCCGCGGGGTACTGGGATTTGTCGATGGGCTCCTCGTACATCTGCTTGTTGCCCGCCTCGTAGACCTTGATGACGCTGCCGTCGGAGACGACCCGGTTGCCGACCGGGTCCTCGTACACCCAGTCCATCTTGCCGGGCTTGGAGAACGTCACATGCCCCCGGGAGCTCTTCTCCCGGTTGTAGGCCTTGACCCAGAACTTCTGCTGAAAGTCGCTCCTGAACGTGGTGGATCGATCGTAAAACGACTGCACGCTGGCCACGGCGGCGTCGACACCCTGCGAGGCGCCGGGCGGCTGGGCGGGCGGCGGAGAGTCCGCCAGGGCGACCCGCGCGTCTCCGCCGAGGCCGCCGAATCCGCAGAGCGAGACGGCGCAGACGATGAGCGCGATCGGGGGAGCGAGGAAGCGACGCATGACGGGCCTCGAGATGTGCCTTGATCCGATGGACGAGCGAGCGACGGTGTTTATTGCACAGGTCAGCCCAGTGCGGTGAGTCAGCGGCTCGCCTCGGGACGTCCCGGCACCGGGATCCGCACCCGCTGCAGATGGGTGACCGCCAGCGCGAGGGCGTCGGCCGCGTCCGCCGGCGGCAGCGTCGGCATGCCGAGGACGACTTGC
>DATGJA010000611.1:0-3182 GCA_035295445.1 Polyangiaceae bacterium
CCGGGTTCCTCCAGTGTGTCGATCCGCAGGGCGCCGAGCGCGGCGTCTGCCCGCACCGTCGCTTCCTGGCGGGTCGCCCCGCGCGCCAGCGCGAAGGCCGCGCGCTTGGAGCCGTCGGTCAGCGGAAGCACGTGACCGCCCTCGTGGACGAACACGTCGGCGGCCTCGACCCCCTCGATCGCCCGAGCGTCCTCGACCCCGCGGACCGAGCGCACCCGCCCGGGCCTTGCCACGAGAAACTTCGCGATCGCGCCCCCGTATCGGGGACCGCTGGGGCCCTCCTCTTCGAGCGCGCGATCTCCGAGGGCGACGCCGAGGACGCGACGGTAGAGATCCACCCCGCTGGCGAGGCGCGTCACGTCGGCGTCGAAGCCGCCCCCGAGACGGGCCGCGGTCTCGACGAGCACGCACGCGCCGTCCGCCTTGCGCACCACCTGGGAGTAGCAGGGTCCACGCTCGTGCCCGAGCGCCTTGGCGCCGCGACGCGCCTCCTCGACGACGCGGGCCTCGGCCTCCGCGGGGAGCCCGGACGGATACGCCTCGGCGATCATCACGCCGAGCGGCTGGTTGCCCGGCGCCGTGATCCGCTCGGTCACGCAATAGCTCGCGAGGCGTGCGTCCTCGACCCACCCGTTGACCGAGTACTCGCGGCCCTCGAGCCACTGCTCGACGACGACCCGTCCCGCGCTGCCCGGCTGCGCGCGCGCCCGCTCGAAGGCAGCCTCGAGCTCCGCGGCGCCGTCGACACGCGAGACGCCGCGCTGCCCCCATCCACGAGACGGCTTGAGCACCAGCGGATAGCCTTGACGGGCCGCGAACGCCCGCGCCTGCTCGATCCGTTCGCACCGGGCGAACCCGGGGACCGCCAGGCCCGCCGCCGCGTACGCCGCGCGCATCGAGTCCTTCTCCTGGCAACGGCGGACCGTCTCGGGGTCGGCGTAGAACGGGAGGCCCAGCCGCTCGGCGGCCGCCGCGGTCGTCGTCAGGGCGACCTCGCTGCCCGTCGTCGCGATCGCGTCGGGCCGCATCCTGTCCGCGAGCGCGCACAGCGCGTCCGCGTCGCTCGTGGAGAGCTCGATGAACTCGTCGCAGAGGCGGACCGCGACGGCGCGCGGGTTGGCGTCGACGCCGACGACCGAGAGGCCGAGGCGCTTGGCGGCGCGGAGGAGCGAGAGCTGCGGAAACCCGCAGCCCACGGCGAGGAGCCGCGTCACGGGAGCGCCCGCTTCGCTCGCGCCGCGGAAGCCGGGATCGACGCGGGAATCGAGGGCGGGACGGCCGCCGCGTCGAAGTTGAGCCGCTCGGCGACGTTGTAGAGCGGCCGCGCCTGCGCCTGCACGTAGATGCGCGCGATGTACTCGCCGATGACGCTCGTGGCCATGAGCTGGACGCCGCCGAGGATCACGACGGCGGCGAAGAGAGAGGGCCAACCGATGAGCCCATAGTTCCAGACGAGCTTGCGCACGATGACCCAGGCACCGAGCGACAGGCCGATCGCCGCGAACACGAAGCCCAGCGTCCCGATGTACCGCAGCGGCTTGCTCGAGAAGCCCACGATGAGGTCGAAGGTATGGTTCAGGAGCTTGGTGAAGCCGTAGTGGCTCGCGCCCGCGTGACGGGGGGCGTGGCGGACGCTCACGCAGCCGATGCGCGCGCCGCTCCAGACGATGAGGGCGCTGAAGAACTTGCGTCGCTCGGGGAGCGCGGCCACGAGGCGCGCCACCGGGGCGCTCATCAGTCGAAACGTCGAGACGTCGTCCGGGAGCTCGATCTCCATCATCGAGCGCATTCCCCATTGCATGGTCTTCGAGGCCGCGACGCGAAAGAGCGAATCGCGCCGGCCCTCACGCACGCCGTAGACGACGTCGAATCCCTCGTCCTTCTTGGCGATGAGGTTCGGGATCTCCTCGGGGGGATGCTGGAGATCGCCGTCCATCTGAATGAGCCACCGGCCCCGGGCGTTGAGGTACAGCGCCTCGACGGCGGCCTCCTGCCCATAGTTTCGTGCGAAGCGGATCACCCGGACGCGGGGCTCGCGCGCCGCGAGGGCCCGGAGGAGCTCCGGCGTTCGGTCGCTCGAACCGTCGTCCACGAAGACCATCTCGAACGGCGCGCCGACGGCCTCCATCGCGGACAGGGCCCGCGACGCGAGCGCGTCCACGTTCCCCTCCTCGTTGAAAACGGGGATGACGACGCTGTAAAGTACCGGATTGTCGGGGGCGGGCGCGCTCACCGTCGGCCGGCACAGTAGAGCAGCCCTGCCCGATTTGGCCAGAGACTTCCCTTGCGTTTGCTCGAACGAGTCGTCGAGAAGCCTCGCGCGTGCGCGTATCTGCCCGCGCGGCCTGCGAGCCTCGAGGTGCGCGTGATGCTCGACGTCACCCCCGCCGACATGGACACGCTCCTCGAGCGCGGATGGCGACGCTTCGGCCCCGTGTACTTCCGTCCGGCGTGCGCGTCTTGCGCCGAGTGCGTGAGCCTGCGCGTGCTCACCGAGAGGTTCTCGCCGACCAAGGGTCAGCGGCGGGCGGCACGCGCCGCCCACCGGCTCCGTCGCGTGGTGGGGGCCCCGAGGGTCGACGACGCGCGGCTCGCGCTCTACGCGAAGTGGCACGCCTCGCGCGAGAGCCGCCGCGGATGGGAGCCGAACCCGCAGACGCGCGAGCGCTACGCGATGGAGTTCGTCTTCCCGCACCCCTGCGCACGCGAGGCCGCGTTCTACGACGACGACTCGGGGGGCCGCCTCGTCGGCGTCGGGCTCTTCGACGCGACGCCGACCGCGCTCTCGGCGGCGTTCTTCTTCTACGATCCCGACTACGCGCGCATGTCGCTGGGCACGGCGAACGTCGTCTCCCTCCTCGGGGACGCGAAGGCGGCGGGCCGCGCGTTCGTGTACCTCGGTTACCGGGTCGAAGGGTGCGCGTCGCTGCGCTACAAGGCGTCGTTCCGCCCGTACGAGCTCCTCCTCGATCGTCCCTCGCTCACGGACCCGGCCGCATGGACGCTAGTCCGCACGCTCGAGCGAAGCGAGAGTTCGGACTAGGACACCCGACCAGTCCCGCACGCTCGAGCGAAGCGAGAGTTCGGACTAGGGGCTGTCCCTGGTTTTCTCCAGCCAGAGGCGGGCGCAGGCAAGGTGGACGAGCGCGAGAAAGTTGCGCGCGGTCTTTTCGTAGCGGCTC